>JAIVHI010000064.1 GCA_020201155.1 Loktanella sp.
GCGATGGGCCGCCGGCGTTCGGCGACAAATCCCCCGATGGCGCTGCCCAGCGAAAAGCCCGCAAGAACGGTTGCGATCACCGTCGTCCAGGTCAGAAGGGACGTGCCGAAGTAGGGGGCCAGCACACGTCCTGCCGCAATTTCATAGGTCAGGCCAACCGCAGACAGCACGAGGGTCAGGCCGATGGTCGTCCAGAATTGCATCCTTGGCTCCTTGCCTGTGCTGAAAGATGGATCGGCCCTGCCTTCCCAGAAATGACGCGGCCTGCCAATGCGGGAAAGCCCGTCCTGTGCAAAAGTGATAGAAGCGTGCGTCAGGCCGGTTCGGGCAAATGGGCGTCTGCATCTTTTTTCAATGGCGCGGCGGTGATCCGTTTGAACCTTTGCTGCGAAATAAGAGTTGTCGATCAAGAACGGAGAAACAGATGCTTCAGACCTATACCGTCGACCAGAACCGCCTGCACCGTGACATCATGGACGCCGGCCCGAACCTCGATGCGGTCTGGATCGATCTACTCGATCCGACACCGCAAGAGGTTGGCCCACTGGGCGAACATCTTGGCGTCACTATTCCCGACCGCGAAGACATGGAGGAAATCGAGATTTCGTCCCGGCTGTATCGCGAGTCAGGTGCAATCTTCATGACTGCGATCCTTCCCGCGGATACCGATGGCGACGAACCCGAGATGGCCCCAGTCACCTTCATCCTGTGCGGTAACCAGGTGGTCACGGTGCGCTACCACGATCCGCGTGCCTTCACGACCTTTCCGACACAGGCCCAACGCACGGCGATGCACCTGCCCGACGCGGACACCATTCTGATCGGGCTTCTGGAAGCCATCATCGACCGGTTGGCAGACGTTCTGGAACGGGCGGGCCGTGATATCGACGCGGTTTCGGCGGCGATATTTCGCAGGTCCGACAACGAGCCCAAGGACTTTCAGGGTGTCCTCGAAAAGATCGGGCGCAAAGGCGATCTCAATTCGAACATTCGCGACAGCCTCGTGACGCTCGAAAGGCTGGCAAGCTTTCTCGGTTCGGTCGCGATGGATCGCGAAGCCGGGACCGATCTGAGGAAAAGGGTAAAAACCCTGTCCAACGACGCGCGGTCGCTGACCGACCATTCGGGCTTCGTGTCGCAAAAGATCACCTTCATGCTCGATGCGAGCCTCGGGATGATCAACATCCAGCAGAACGCGACGATCAAGATTTTCTCGGTGGTCGCCGTGATCTTTCTGCCCCCGACACTGATCGCCTCGATCTACGGCATGAACTTTGAACACATGCCCGAACTGTCCTGGGTTTTCGGCTACCCGAGTGCCATCGCCTTGATGATCGGCGCCGCGATACTGCCCTATCTTTATTTCAAGCATCGCGGCTGGCTATGAAGGCGCAGGCCATGGCTGGTCCCACGCCGGAGCTGTACAATGGGATCAGACACGAGAATTCTTGAGATTCCCATAAATCCGAGTAATAATGTCGGAAAATGGATTCGTGATGAATTCATGCCAGATCGCTGCCAACGGATTTGAGATGAGCGCCTGCCTGAAGTTTTCGGAAAAAGCACATGACCCTTGCCGGATGCCCTGAGGCAACCGTTTCGTGTCTACAGCTTGCACGAGGTCGATCTGACGTTCGATGAACGCTGGCTGCTGTCCGTGATCGACGCCATGCGCCGGAACGATATGGACAGCGTCTGGTTTCTGGTCACGCGGCGGGTGCCGCTGCACAGCCGGCGCTGGCTGATCGTGCTTCTTCGGCGGGTCACCGACGCAATCGACCAGACGACCCCATCACCCCACCCCAAAGAGGAGGCCAGATATGGCACAACCCGCAACTGAAATCAGCAAAAGCGCCCGCGAGGCGATTGCGGAAGCCCTGAACCAGGCTGTCGCGGAAACGGCCGTCACCACGATGCTGGCGCAGAACTTCCACTGGAACGTCAAGGGCATGGCCTTTGGCCCACTGCATGCGCTGTTCCAGACGATCTACGAAGACCACTTTGCTGGACAGGACGATCTGGCCGAGCGGATCAAGGCGCTGGATTGCCATGCGGAAGGCAAGCTGGCGGTCATGCTCGAGCGGTCCAAGATCGCGGAACACGACGGCCACCAGACCGACCGGGAGATGATCGAGATCCTCGAGAAGGCGCAGACGCAGCTGTCCTCGACCCTGTCAGGGCTGGAGCATGTCGCGGCCGAGAACGGCGATACGCTGACCGAGGATCTGGCAATCGAACGGGGCCGCACCCACGAAAAGTTCGCCTGGATGCTGCGCGCGCACCTTCAGGGCTGATCCTGCGGGAGGGGGGGCACGGTGGTGCCTTTCTTCCGGCACTTCTTGGCATAAACCTCTGGCCAGGCGCGGAATTTCCCCATCTGCGCCTGCTGGGCCATCACCAGCTGGACGAAGCCGCGCCGCTGATCGTCCTTCTTGAGGCTCTTGAACGCTTTCTTCTGCGGTTTCGTCATCGAACACGCGATGCAATGGCCCGCACGGCGATACTTGCAGATGTCGATGCAGGGGCTGGGTGTCTTGCTCATGTCAGAACCTCGTGAACCGGGTGCGCAAGGCGCGTGGACGAAAACCTAAGTCTTTTCACGGCACGTCAATGCAGGATCAGGCTCTACCCCAGGGCCGGTCGGTTTCGCCCCTCGTCAATGTGTCGCCCGGCCCCATATCTTGACCAACAACACTCTGACCATAGGACGCTGCCATGCTGACCCAGATCAAAGGGCTTCACCATACAACTTCGATGGCTGCAGATGCGCAGCAAAACAACGACTTCTTCACCAAACTGCTCGGTCTGCGCCGGGTCAAGAAAACCGTCAATTTCGACTCCCCCGATGTTTATCACCTCTACTATGGGGACGAAGTCGGCACGCCCGGCACCATCATGACGTATTTTCCGTTCCCGAACATCGTGAAGGGTCGGCCCGGCACAGGCGAAGTTTCCGAGACTGTCTTTTCGGTCCCCACAGGCACGCTCGACTTCTGGAAAGACCGCTTTGGCAATCACGGCATGTCCGACCTTCAGGAGCAGACGAGATTCGGCGCCAAACGCCTTTGCTTTCGTGGGCCCGACGGTGACGGGTTCGCGCTGAACGAGGTGGATGGTGACACACGTGAACCGTTCGCGCGGGGACCGGTCCCTGCCGACGCAGGCATTCAGGGGTTTCACGGAGTGACCATGCGACTTCGCGATGGTGGCGCGACAGGCGAACTCCTCAAGTTCATGGGTTACGAGGAGATCGGCAAAGAAGGCGCGGTGACCCGTCTTGCAATCAAGGACGGCAACGGCGCTGACCATGTCGATCTCGAGGTGCTGCCCGACGCGGCAACGGCGCGCGAAGGCGCCGGTTCGGTTCACCATGTGGCTTTCGCCGTCGACGACCGTGCGGCGCAACTGGAGGTGCGTAAGGCGCTGCTGGATACCGGTTTTCAGGTCACCCCGGTCATCGACCGCGACTACTTCTGGGCGATCTACTTTCGCGCGCCGGGCGGGGTCCTGTTCGAAGTCGCGACGAACGAACCTGGCTTTGATCGGGACGAAGACATTGCGCATCTTGGTGAAGCCTTGAAGATCCCCGACCAGCACGCCCATCTGCGTGGCAAGATCGAGCAGTTCCTGACCCCGCTTGCCGACTGATTTTGGCACCGCAAAGAGAGATCATATGTCCACCGACAGCTACCATCATATCGCCAAGCGACCCGCCACCAAAGCGCCCGTCGTCTTTACCTTCCATGGCACTGGCGGTGACGAGCGGCAGTTCACCGGTCTGGTCGAACAGATCCTGCCCGAAGCCGGGTTCGTATCGCCGCGCGGGGACGTCTCCGAGCAGGGGGCCAATCGCTTTTTCCGCCGGAAGGCGGAGGGCGTCTACGACATGGAGGACCTCGCCGCTCGCACGTCGAAGATGATCGGTTTCATCCGCGCGCATCGTGAAGCGAACCCCGATACCCCGATCTATGGCCTGGGCTATTCCAATGGCGCGAACATCCTTGCCTCCGTGCTTTTCGAGGCGCCGGAGCTTTTCAACCGGGTCGTTCTGATGCACCCGCTCGTCCCGTGGACACCGCAACCGAACGCCGCGATCCGGTCTCTGGACCTGCTGGTGACGGCCGGTCGGCGCGACCCGATCTGTCCTCTGGCGCAGACCGAGGCATTGGTTCGCTACTTCAAGGAACAAGGAGCCGCGGTCCAGCTAGAGCTTCACGACGGCGGTCACGATGTGCCGCAACAGGAAGTGCACGCGATCTCCGGCTTTCTCGCACAAAGCGCGTAGCGTCCCCCCACTCTCAATCTGCGCTAAAGCGATGGCACCGATACGATGATATCTTCGTCCTGACCGGCCATCGACCGATCGCCCCTATTGTTCGCGACACCCCAATTGGGAAGGTCCAAAGGCAGGACCCATTCGTCGTGACGGGCGTAGGCGAGAGGCACGGCCGTCAGATCCACGCCGGGATCGATGAAGGATTGCGCGGGGCGACCGTTGAGCGATTTTCGGATATCTGCGCGCACCGCGATGTCACTATAGCCCGCCTCGCGCCAGATATCCTCGAGGTGTGCCGCGAACTGGTGGATCATGTCTGAGCGGACCATCATCTTTCCCGCTTGCCGCCGCGACAGGTAATCCGCCGGGTCGACCGTCCAGTCCTGACCGTCGGCTGTGACGATGAAATTTCCCTCGGCCTGCCGGTCGTAAATCCGCATCCGCCAGGAAAACCGATGACCGTCACCGCTCCAGCGGACTTCCGTCTGGAAATATCCGGCGCGGATCGGCAGCGCGATCTGAACCGCGAGCCATCCCGCGATGGCCACAAGTGCCAGAGCCGGAAGGGCACGCGGCGTCGGACGGGCAGGCGGCCTGTAGGGAGGCAACCGTTCGAACCGCCCAAGAAGCCACCGGGCGGCACGGTGCGGCCAGTCCGGCGCGAAAAAGATCGTGGTGGCGGCGATCGTCAGCCACGGAAAGATTCCGATGTTGAAGAACATGGCGTTGGCGCTGTGAAAGACACAGTAGACAAGGAATGTCGCCAGGCGCGTCCGGTGCCAAAGCAGCAGTGGCGCACCAAGGACGTGAAGCGCGACCGTGCCCCATGCGCCCGCGAGGATGAACCAGTCGTAGTTGAACAGAAAGCCGAACGGGAAATCGTCGGACTGCGCCCGCAGCCACAACCCCAGCGGCTCGCCTGCGAGCCAGTCGGGGGTCAGCTTTACCAGACCTGCGAAAATCAGCATGAGCTCCATCTGCGCACGCAAGATGAAGACGGCGGCGTAGGGAACGTGGTCGCGCCGGACGCTGGGGCGGAACCGCGCGTCAAGCGACAGCATCCGGTGGGCCGGCAGAAAGCACATCAGGATCAGGAAGAGGATGACGAGATAAAAGTGGTTGAGATACTCGACCTTGTCGAGAAGGAAGAAGTAGCCGAACGTTACCGTCAACACGACGATCGAAACCCGGTAAAAGAGGCCCAGCATCACGAACAGCGCCGCCAGTCCCATACCGAGCCAAGCCATCTGGATCCACGGCTCTGGCAGCGGCGTGACCCAGCCAAAACCGGGATAGGTAAAGTGAAAGTCAGGTGCGACCCAATAGCGCCAGACGCGGTCATACTTGATGAAACGCCAGCAGTCCCAGACCAGCATCGCACCGAGCGCGATGCGGAACATGGCAAGGGACAATCCCGAAACCGGGTGTGAGAGAGAGTTCACCGCGCGTGCCCAGTACGTCTTTGCCTGCTCCACGTTTGCCATGTTCCCTCTCCTTTACAGGTCTGTCCCGGGAATTACGGTCGACGTGAGACGTTATTCCGCGAGAATGACAACGTCTCGGGAGTTTGCGCAATGAGCGACGGCATCACAATCATCTACGACGGGCAATGTCCCTTCTGTTCCTCCTACGTGTCGATGCTTCGCCTGCGCGATACCGTGGGCGGGGTCGACCTTGTCGATGCGCGGTCTGATGACCCTCGTGTCGCAAGCGCGATATCGGCGGGGCTGGATCTTGATGAGGGTATGCTCGTGATCTGGGAAGACCGCCAGTTCTACGGAAAGGACGCTGTGCATTTGCTTGCAACGCTCTCTGCGCCGCGTGGATTGCTGAATGGTCTGCAGCGCCGTGTCTTTGCCTCGCCACGGCGCGCGGACATGATCTACCCGGTTCTTGCGCGTGGCAGGCGCGCTTTCCTGCGCCTCGTGGGGCGGTCGACGATCTCCGCTGACAAAAAAACCTGACGGGATCGGGAATAGGGTTCGATCCCAATCGTAAACCCTTTGAGCCCTCAGATCGGCCGACGGTAAAACAGGAGAGACGATGCATCAAATCTGGAAGTCTTCGGTTTTTGGGAACGCCCCTTCGGGCTGATCCCTGCACCCAGTCCATGAGCGAAGATCAAGCGGCAGCTTGCTTCACTTCGAAACCCCGAAAGGAATGAAACATGAAAACTCTCTACACGCTTCCACCTCTTTGTGCCGCCGCATTGTTGCTTATGACGGCCTCGGCCTCGGCACAGAATGCACGGTTCTCCGACATTGATCAGGACGGAAACGGTGTTCTGTCCTACAATGAACTCGTGCAATCTTTCGGCACGACCGGCGCCAACCAGCTGTGGTCGCTTGGTGACGGAAACGATCTGTCCCGTGACGATATCCTGCGCATCAACCAAGCCCGAGATGACGATGATGACGACGGAGGGCAGGGCAGCAGTCTGGGCGGTCGCGACGACGACGATGATGATGGACGGCGCACGGCCCTAGGCGGACGCGACGATGACGATGATGACGGGCGCCCCGGCACCGTTGGTCGTGACGACGATGATGACGACGGCGGTCGCGACGATGATGACGATGATGGCGGCAGCGACAATGACGACGATGATTGATCGGTCATCAGCTGGCTGGCCGTGGTCCCGGCCGCTGTTCGCGTTGCTGATCTAAAGCGACCATGCCAGCAAAATGGAAAGTGAACAATTCAGGCCATTCGCCACGCGCGGATGGCCTGAAGCAGTGAGGGTGGTTTGTGTCAGTACCGGCGCAAGCTGCAACGCTGACGGTGCTCTGACGACCTAAAGCATTGCGCCTTTAACCTGAGACATCAGCGAAAGGCTTTAGTCGGGTGCCCGGCTCAGCGCAGCCTCTTCCTCTTCGGGTGAGA
>JAIVHI010000065.1:0-5937 GCA_020201155.1 Loktanella sp.
CCTTGCCACCGGGCGCCAGACACTGGACCGTTTTGCCAACCTCGAGGGGCGCCGCGTGATCTGCCGCCAGATCGATCCTCCGACGGCTCCATTCCCCTTCGAAGGTGGCGAGTTCCTGATCGGTCGTCCGCCTTTTTCGGTCGCACGCGAGCGCGAGACCTTCAGTGCCCTCGGCGTGGACTGGCTGGTAGTCAAAAACGCAGGTGGCAGACTGAGCCGCAGCAAACTCGACGCGGCGCGCGATCTGGATCTGCCGGTGCTGATGCTGTCGCGTCCCCCGGTGCCAGACGGCATCACGGTCGCAAGCACGCTGGAGGAGGCTCTGACATGGGCACGGTCCCGATGACCGAGCGGGTGGTGCAAGGCGCGGATTGTCTGGCCGAAGGCGCGCGCTGGCTGGTGGCGACGGAACCCCGCTTTGCGCCCGCGCTGGCGCCGGGTCCGCTGCCCCTGCGCCTGAAGCCGCAGGGCTTTGGGACGTTGTTGCAGGCGATCATGGGGCAGCAGGTCAGCACGGCCTCTGCGGCGGCCATCTGGAGCAGGCTGGAAGTGGCCGGTCTGACCGACACCGATGCGGTGGCCCGCGCCACCGAGGATGACTTGCGCGCCTGCGGTCTGTCGCGCCAGAAGATCCGCTATGCCCAGGCGCTGGCGCGGGCGGGCATCGACTGGCCCGCGTTGGAGACGCTTCCGACACCGCAGGTGATCCAGACCCTGACGGCAGTGACGGGCGTCGGGCGGTGGACCGCCGAGATCTACGCGAAATTCAGCCTTGGGCGTGCCGATGTCTTTGCCGCCGGTGATCTGGCCTTGCAGGAAGGGGCGCGGATGTTGTTCGCTTTGCCTGAACGGCCCGCGGAGCGGGACCTGCGGGTGATGGCGCAGGACTGGTCGCCGTGGCGGTCTGTTGCGGCGCGCGCGCTCTGGGCCTACTACGCACAGCAGAAATCAAGGGAAGGGATCACATGACGCGCGCACTTCAGTCAGGCCGTCGGGAACCGGTATCGGGCGAGCTTCGCTCTGCCGTGGTGTTTCTGCACGGCTACGGGGCCAATGGCGCCGACCTGCTGGGGCTGGCCGACCCGCTGGCCGAACACATGCCCGACACACTGTTTCTGGCCCCCGACGCACCGGAAGCCTGCGCCGGTGCGCCGATGGGCTTTCAGTGGTTCCCCATTCCGTGGATCGACGGGTCGAGCGAGGAAGAGGCGGCCCACGGCATGCGCAATGCCGCAGCCGATCTGAATGCCTTTCTGGACGGTGTGATGGTCGACGAAGACCTGCTGCCCGAACAGGTGATGGTGCTGGGCTTTTCGCAAGGCACCATGATGGCCCTGCACGTCCTGCCGCGCCGCGATGACGAGGTCGCGGGGATCGTCGCCATCTCGGGCCGGCTGCTGGAACCCGAGCTTTTGGCGGACGAGGCCCTGTGCCGCCCTCCCGTCCTGCTGATCCACGGCGATCAGGATGACGTTGTGCCGCCGCAATCCTTGCCGCAGGCCGCCGAAGCCTTGCAGGAAGCGGGCTGGAAAGAGGTCTATGCCCACGTCATGAAAGGCACCGGCCACGGGATTGCGCCCGACGGGCTCGAGGTGGCACTGGCCTTCATGCGTGATCGGTTGGGGCTGGGGTGATGTGGCGCGCGGCGGTCCTGTCGCTGGCCTTGGCCATGCCCGCCGCCGCACAGGACCGCGCGGCGGTCGAGGCGCAGTTCCAGACCTGGCTGGAAGAGGTGATCTGGCCCGCCGTCGCGGCGGACGGTGTGCCGCGCGCGACCTTCGACGCGGCTTTCGGTGACGTGTCGCTGAACTGGGACCTGCCCAGCCTGCTGCCGCCCGGCGCGCCGCCCGAACAGCCGACAACCACGCGACAGGCCGAGTTTCAGGACCCCGCGCGTTATTTCGATGAGGCCAACCTTGCCGCATCCGCACGCATCGGGGCGCAGATGGCGGTGACCCACGCCGCCACGCTGGACAGGATCGAGGCGCGCTACGGCGTGCCCGGTCATATCGTGCTGGCGATCTGGGGCCGCGAAAGCGCTTATGGCGCGGCACCGATCACAAACGATCCGTTCGAGGTGCTGGCAACCAAGGGGTTCATGGGCCGCAACGCCGAGATGTTCACGGCCGAGACGATCGCGCTGCTCAAGATCGCGGCTTTGCGCGGCGTATCCCCCGGCCAGATGACGTCAAGCTGGGCAGGGGCGCTGGGGCAACCGCAGTTCTTGCCCACAAGCTATCTCGACTACGGGGCGGACGGCGACGGCGACGGGGTCGTCGACATCTGGGACTCCGAGCCCGACACGCTGGCGTCCATCGGCAACTACCTTGCCGAACACGGATGGCAAAGGGGCCGCGACTGGGGGTTCGAGGTGCGTTTACCCGACAGCCTGTCCTGCGCGCTCGAAGGGCCCGACAACCGGCGCAGCATATCAGATTGGGTGGGCGCAGGCGTCTCCCGCGTCAGCGGCCGTCCCTTTCCCGATCCGGAACTGGATGGAGCGGCGTCCTTGTTGTTTCCAGCGGGCACAAACGGTCCGGTATTTCTGGTGAGCCCGAATTTCTATGTCCTGAAACGCTACAACACCAGCGACCTCTACGCGCTTTTCGTGGGCCACGTCGGGGACCGGATCGCCTATGGCGTGTCCCCCTTCACGGCCGATTGGGGCGGTGTCGACACCCTTCTACGCTCTGACGTCGCGGCGATGCAGGAGACATTGGAAGGGCTGGGCTATGATGTAGGCGGCGCCGACGGTCTGGTGGGCTACAAGACACGCCGGTCGATCGGGGCGTGGCAGGCCAGCCTGGGACGGACCCCGACCTGTTTCCCTGACAGCTCTGTTGTGTCCGACCTGTCGGACTAGGCTTGGCTCGTCCCGGCGCGCGTGGGGCATTTTGCCCTGTTGCACCCGCCCGTCACGAAACCGTTGCAAAAGGGGCGCAAAAGCAAGGCGCAAGAGGCACGAATTGGGAATTGCCCTTTGGTCAACCCAAGATATAGTGGCCTTGCGGATCGGAGCGGGTGGCTCCCGCTCTGGACCAGAGACGGTTGACAGAGCAAGGGACCTTTTGACGATGAACGGCGACTTCAGGACAGATTTCGTGCGTGAGCCCGCGCCGCTAAGGCATTTTCCGGCCTTGGTGTTGAACGCGGACTACCGTCCGCTGTCGTATTACCCCCTGAGCCTCTGGCCCTGGCAAGAGGCGGTCAAGGCGGCCTGGCTCGACCGGGTCGATATCGTCAGCGAATACGACGAAGAGGTTCACAGCCCGACGACGACGATCCGAATACCATCGGTCGTGGTGCTCAAGGATTTCATAAAACCCCAAAAGCGCGTGGCCTTCACGCGCTTTAATTTATTTCTGAGGGATGAATTCCGCTGCCAGTACTGTGGGACCCGGCACGATCTGACCTTCGATCACGTCGTCCCGCGCGCCAAGGGCGGTATCACAAGCTGGGAAAATGTTGTGGCAGCCTGTTCGCCGTGCAACCTGAAAAAGGGCAGCAAGCTTCTGCGGCAGACCTCTATGGGGCTGCGGCGCAAGCCCCGCCAGCCCGAATCCGAAGAGCTGCGGAATCTGGGGCGCAAGTTTCCTCCCAACCACCTGCACGAAAGCTGGATGGATTTCCTTTATTGGGATGCTGAACTCCAGGCCTGAGACTGCTAAAGTCGCCGGTGGCTGAACCGGGACGGTCAGGCTCTGGACTTAGCCACGTCGTTTGATAAACCGCCGGTGAGGCGTGTTTGCGCTAACACGTCGCGCCATCGGATAAGGAGCACCCCATGGTCAGCCGCGTCATTCCCGTCGATTCCTTCGATCTGGTCATTTTCGGGGGCACGGGCGATCTGGCCCGCCGCAAGATTCTGCCCGGTTTGTTCCGGCGGTTTCTGGCCGGACAGATGCCCGATACCAGCCGGATCATCGGCGCCGCGCGCTCCGATCTCGACGACGACGGCTATCGCACGATGATTGCCGAGGCGATCGAGGAGTTCGGTGGTGCCGAGAAAGAGAAGAGCGAAGACGTCAAGGCCTTCCTCGGTCGTCTGCACTACGTCGCGATCGACGCCAAGGGCGACGGGGGATGGAAGGAACTGGCCGACCTGATGCGCGACGATGTCGTCAGGGCCTTCTACTTCTCGGTCGCCCCATCGCTGTTCGGAGATCTGGCCGAACGCCTTCACAGCTACAAGGTTGCGGGTCAAGACGCGCGGATCGTCGTCGAAAAGCCCTTTGGTCGTGATCTGGACAGCGCCAAGGCCCTTAACGACACGCTGGCCCAGCACTTCAACGAAGATCAGATCTACCGGATCGACCATTATCTCGGCAAGGAAACCGTGCAGAACCTGATGGCCGTCCGGTTTGGCAACGTCCTGTTCGAGCCGCTTTGGAACAGCCACTACGTCGATCATATCGAGATCACCGTGGCCGAAACCGTCAGCGTCGGCGGGCGGGGCAGCTACTATGACAAGTCCGGCGCGATGCGCGACATGGTGCAGAACCACCTGATGCAGCTTTTGTGCCTGATCGCGATGGAAGCCCCGAACGAGTTCACGGCGGATGCGGTGCGTGACGAAAAGCTCAAGGTCATCCGCGCGCTTCAGCCTGTGGAACTGCACCACATCGTGCGGGGCCAGTACGAGGCGGGCAAGGACACACCAAGCTACCGCCAAGACGTCGAAGATCCCCGGTCGCGGACCGAAAGCTTCATCGCCATGAAAGTCGATATCGCCAATTGGCGTTGGGCGGGTGTGCCGTTCTACCTGCGGACCGGCAAGATGCTGAAGGCGCGCACCAGCGAGATCGCTGTCGTCTTCAAGGATCTGGGGCACTCGATCTTTCCGGGCGATCATGCACGGCACCGCAACATCCTGAAAATCCAGCTTCAGCCGAACGAGGGGATGGACCTTCAGGTCACCATCAAGGAGCCCGGCCCGGGGGGTATGCGTCTGATCGACGTGCCATTGGATATGACCTTTGCCGACGCGATCGGTGAGGACGTCGAAGATGCGCCCGACGCCTACGAGCGGCTGATCATGGATGTGATCCGCGGCAACCAGACGCTGTTCATGCGGGGCGACGAGGTCGAAGCGGCGTGGGCGTGGACCGATCCGATCATCGGCGGTTGGGAACAGCGCGGCGACGTGCCGAAAACCTACGAGCCGGGCAGCGCAGGGCCTGAGGACGCGATGATGCTGATGCACCGCGACGGACGCAAATGGCTGGAACTGAGGGCAAAATAACATGGAATTCCAAGAATACGCCGACATCGAGATGTTGATGATGCGGCTGGCCGATCAGATAGCCAGCGAACTCAAGAACGCATTGCTGACCCATGACGAAGCCTCGCTTGCGGTGCCCGGCGGCACCACGCCCGGCCCGGTCTTCGACAATCTCTGCGATGCCCGCATCGACTGGAGCCACGTGCGCGTGATGCTGACCGACGAACGCTGGGTCCCCGAAAGCTCGGACAGGTCGAACACCCGTCTGATCCGCGAAAGATTGCTGACGGGACGGGCCGCGGATGCAACCTATGTGCCGCTTTACGCCGATGCGCCCACGCCCGAAGACAAGCTGGCCGAGCTGGAAGAGGGCTTGGCGCCTGCCTTGCCGCTTTCGGTCGTGCTTCTGGGCATGGGCGCCGATATGCACACCGCGTCGATCTTTCCCGGTGCCGATCAGCTGGGCCGCGCGTTGAACGGTGACGACAATCTGGTCGCCATGCGGGCACCGGGCGCGCCCGAACCCCGTATCACCCTGTCGGCCAAGGTGCTCAAGCAGGCGATGAACCGGCATGTGCTGATCGTGGGCGACGAAAAGCGCGCCGCGCTCGAAAAGGCGTTGACGCTGTCGCCCGCCGAAGCCCCGGTGTCTGCCATTCTCAATGACACCACGGTCCACTGGGCAAGGAGCTGACGCATGTTCGAGGCGCTGAAAA
>JAIVHI010000065.1:5944-7536 GCA_020201155.1 Loktanella sp.
CCACGGTCCACTGGGCAAGGAGCTGACGCATGTTTGAGGCGCTGAAAAGCCATTACGACGCCGTCAAGGACCGCCGGTTCGAGACCCTTTTCGATGACACCCGCGCCGCAGATTTCTCTGCCATGGCTGGCGACATGCGTCTGGATTACGCCAAGACGAACATCGACGTGGAAGGCCGCAAGCTATTGGTTTCGCTTCTGGATCAGGCGGAACTGGCCAGTCGGCGCGAGGCGATGTTCACGGGCGAGAAGATCAACGAAACCGAAGGCCGCGCCGTGCTGCACACCGCGCTGCGCAACCTTGACGGCGATCCCGTGATCGTCGACGGCAGCGACGTGATGCCCGGCGTGCTGGATACGCTTGACCGGATGTCGGCCTTCGCCGCGGACGTGCGCGAAGGGCGTTTCACGGGGCAGGGCGGGGCGATCACCGATGTGGTGAATATCGGCATCGGCGGGTCCGACCTTGGGCCTGCGATGGCGACGCGGGCCTTGGCGCCCTATCACGACGGCCCGCGCTGTCACTTCGTCAGCAATGTTGACCCGGCCGATATCGGCCAGACGCTGGCCGGCTGCGACCCTGCGACGACTCTGGTGATCGTGGCCTCCAAGACCTTTACCACCATCGAGACCATGACCAACGCCCGCACCGCCAAGGCGTGGATGGGCGAAACCGTGTCTGACCCCGCGGCGCAATTCGCGGCGCTGTCCACGGCCAAGGACAAGACCGGCGATTTCGGCATCCCTGCCGACCGCGTCTTCGGGTTCGAGGATTGGGTCGGTGGGCGTTATTCCATGTGGGGGCCGATCGGGCTGTCGCTGATGATCGCTGTCGGGCCAGAGGCCTTTCGCGCGGTTCTGCAGGGCGGGCAAGCGATGGACAGGCACTTCCGTGCTGCGGAATGGCACGAAAACCTGCCTGCGCTGCTGGCGCTGACGGGCATCTGGCACAACCAGATTTGCGGTTATGCGACCCGGGCCGTTCTGCCTTATGACAACAATCTCAACCGCTTGCCCGCCTATCTTCAACAGCTCGAGATGGAAAGCAACGGCAAGGGTGTCAGCATGGATGGCGCCGATCTGCCCTTTCCCTCCGGTCCCGTCGTCTGGGGTGAGCCCGGCACCAACGGGCAGCACGCCTTTTATCAGTTGATCCACCAAGGCACACGGGTCGTGCCTTGCGAGTTCATGGTCGCGGCGCGGGGGCATCAGGACGATCTGCACCATCAGCACCAACTGCTGGTCGCCAACTGTCTGGCCCAGTCCGAGGCTCTCATGAAGGGCCGCAGCTTTGACGAAGCGGTCGGCAAGGTGAAAGGCTCGTTCGAGGGTGCTGAGCTGGAGCGACAGGCGAAACACCGCATGTTTCCCGGCAACCGCCCCTCGGTCACGCTGACCTATCCGCAACTGACGCCCTTCGTTTTCGGCCAGATCATCGCACTGTATGAACACCGCGTGTTCGTCGAAGGCGTCGTGCTGGGCATCAACTCTTACGATCAATGGGGCGTTGAACTGGGCAAGGAACTGGCCACGGCCCTGCAACCGGTCGTCGAAGGCACCGAGACCACCGACGGCAAGGATGGATCGACCGCC
>JAIVHI010000342.1 GCA_020201155.1 Loktanella sp.
GTTCTTGTCGTCCATGGTCTATCCTCCTTCGATAGGAAAAATAGCGCTGTGAACTGTCTCAAGAAACCGTGCCCCAACCCAGTCATCCGATCTGATGGCGGCGCTGGATGCGGTGAATGATCGCTTCGGGAAGAAAACGATGGTCCTAGCGAGCGAGGGGATGGAGCGGTCATGGCAATTGCGCGCGGATCATCGCAGCCCGAGATATACCACGCGGATGGCGGATCTGCCGGTGGTCAGGTGACAGAGGGTGGGGTGATCTCGCCGGGGGTCAGAAATGCATAAAGCTTGTCCGGGTTGCAGCAGGTGCCAGCCGCACGGAGACCATCGCAGTGTCCGGCTTCGTTGATTTTCGCCACGCGTTCGGGGTGGTGCAAGAGGTTCACTTCGACTGGACGCGCTTCGAAACAGCCGCCCCCATGCTGGATATGCTCCGGCTCGTGCTGGCCGCGCTCGGAGGTCTTGGCCTTGCGGCACGCCGTCGTCGCAAAGCGGCAATGCCTCACAAGTTTCCTTGTCGAACAAATTTGAATGAAATCTCGCTTTGATCGCGAACAAGGCAGCAAGTTTTCTGCCTTGTTTTAGCGCTTAATGCTATTCGTTGACTGGGCTATCTGGCGACAACAACATTGCAACGTAGTCGGCCACCTGTTCCGGCGTAAGAAAGCCATTGGCGCCGAAGCGCGGCATTTGCGAACAAGGCAGAACCGCTTGGGCATTGTAAATCTTGTCGTAGGTAGCTTTGATCAATTGGTCGTCTATTACGCGATCCTTTCCATAGCCGGTCAGGCTTGGCCCAAGATTGCCGTAGGCGACCTCGTCCGGTGCCAATTGATGACAAGCATAACAGTTTCCCCCAACTACGCGGCCGGGCTTGTCATCGCCAATTCGCCAACCATAGCCATTGTTGGCCTCTTTCATCGCGACCTGCCAGTCGCCCATCAGCACGTCACTTTCAGGGTATGCAATGTTTGCCTGTTCACGCTCAAGGACTGCGTCCCAGAGTTCATCGGGCGGGTTGTCGCGGTATTTCGAGCAAACAGCCTGCGTTTCATCCTGATAGATCCGGTTTTTCACGTCAGCCGAAGCGTTGGCGAAAGCAGCTTCGATGACCGCGTCAAGCTTTTCGCTTGACACTTCTTGCGCGGTTGCAGGCAGCGCAACACAGCAAGCCGCCAACACCGCAGACATCTTCAAGGCGGTTTTCATGTCTTGTCCCTCCAGTTCAACGCTTCAGGCTGGGCGACGCCATTGGTGCGCCTTCGCCGACTTTGTTCATGTAGGAAATAAGCGCAATGGTTGCGTCAGATCCAAACTCGATATCTGGAAGACGCATTTGCCAATGACAATCCCACATGCGGTGCTGCATCGTCCGGACAGTCTCGTGGCTGACCCGATACGTCGGCCAAGATGCCATCACGGCACCAGCTTGTTCTGGTCGTCCGGACAGTCTCGTGGCTGACCCGATACGTCGGCCAAGATGCCATCACGGCACCAGCTTGTTCTGGATCGGTCATTTGAGACAGTTCCTGCAACCGGATGCGCGATCCGGTGTTGCCGTGGCAAGTCGCACAAGAGTAATCCAGATAGGAAGCCCGCCGATAGAAGAGCTCTTCACCGATGGCGACAGCTTCCTTTTCCTTCGCGTGATCCATCGGAATCTGGATCGGCATGTCTTCGGATTGAGCGGCAACGAAGGCTGTCAGGTCCTGCATTTCGCTAAATTTGCCTTTGTCCGAAAATGCCTGCCCAGCCGATTGTGCGAAAGGGATGCCCTGCAATGTTTCACGGCACCACGCGATCCGCGTATCCGCATCCATCACACGCCCCGCATCTTCGAAATACCGAGGCATCTGGGCGTAAGCGCCTTCTACAACACCGGGCCCCAATCCCAAGTCGCAATCTTGCAGACCGGTGTTCCAGAGCTCTTCACCGCGATCCACCGCAAACCACGCAGGGTTTGAGAAAGGATCCGACAGCATCTCATGGTATTTGTCCAATGCGCTTTCCGACAGTGCAGCGTTAGTTCCAGCGATCACAAAGGCCGATGCCGTCAGCCACGTTGAAATGCGAAACCGATAAGTTGGTTGCAACATTGCTCTCCTCCCAAATATTTCGTCTTGGCTGATGCTCACATAAGAATTTTTGCAAGTCTAGCCCCTTTGATCGACGCTCACATGCATAATGGAATTGAACCGACGGCCGCTGGCAAAAATTCCCGTCGATATGACCGCGAAGACGATCGCGTTTGGACGCAGCTTCATCACCTGCTTGAGAATGAATAGGTAGATCATATACAGCCCCGCGCCGATGATGATGGCGATGCCGGTTAGGGTCAGCGCGTTGGGGAAATCGCCAATCACCACATAGCCCAGAAAAGTCGCCACCGGCAATTCCAACTGTTGCAGTGGCGCAAGGGTGGCCGAGGGTGCCAGCGACATCACTTATGTAATCACTATATGGCTCAACGTGGCGAAAAATCCGACGCCCAGCAATCAGAACCATACGACCCCTATGGGCCAAGCCGGGTCAAGCTGTTCAGCCCCCGTGCCTTGGGCCAACATCATCACCGCCAGGCACAGCAGGCTGGCGATCAGGCCGGTGTG
>JAIVHI010000066.1 GCA_020201155.1 Loktanella sp.
GAACCGCAAGGTCAAGCAGGTGGTGGCCAAGGCCAACCCGCAGGCCGAATTCGACGTCGCCTCCAACCCCGAATTCCTGCGCGAGGGCGCCGCGATCGAGGATTTCATGAAGCCCGACCGCGTGGTGGTGGGGGTGCAATCGGAGCGCGCAGGCGCGGTGATGGCCGATATCTACCGCCCCCTGTATTTGCGCGATTTCCCGATCCTGAGCACCGATCTGGAATCGGCGGAGATGATCAAATACGCAGCGAACGCCTTTCTCGCCACCAAGATCAGCTTCATCAACGAGATCGCGGCGCTGTGCGAGCGCGTCGGCGCGGACGTCAAGGAAGTGGCGCGCGGCATGGGGCTCGATGGGCGCATCGGCAACAAATTCCTGCACGCGGGCCCCGGCTATGGCGGGTCGTGCTTTCCCAAGGACACCTCGGCGCTGGCGCGGATCGGGCAGGAGCATGCTGTTCCGCAGACCATCGTTGAGACGGTGATCCGCGTGAATGACGCGGTCAAGCTGCGGATGATCGAGAAGCTGCGCGACCTGTGCGATGACAGCTTCAACGGCAAGACCGTGGCGGTCCTCGGCGTGACCTTCAAGCCGAACACCGATGACATGCGTGACGCACCCAGCCTAACCATTATTCCGGCGCTTGTGGGTGGCGGGGCCAAGGTGCGCGTCGTCGACCCGCAGGGGCAGCGTGAGGGCGAGGCGCTGCTGCCGAACGTGAGTTGGCACGACGACCCTTACGAGACCGCGCAAGACGCTGATCTGCTGGTGATCCTGACCGAGTGGAACGAGTTCCGCGCGCTCGATCTCAAGAAGCTCGCCAAAAAGATGGCAACGCCGCGCATGGCCGACCTGCGCAATATCTATTCCTCCGAAGATGCCCGCCGCGCGGGGTTCGAGGCCTATGTGGGAGTTGGTCGCTGATGCGTGTCTTGATTACTGGCACAGCCGGGTTCATCGGGTTTCATCTGGCCAAGCTTCTGCTGGCCGAGGGGGTGACCGCGTTCACCTCGCAGCGCAGGCGGGGGTGCGTTACAGCCTCGAGAACCCGCGCGCCTATCTCGATGCGAACGTGATCGGCACGTTCACCGTGATGGAGGCCGCGCGGCGGCTGGAGGTGCAGCACCTTCTCATGGCCTCAACCTCGTCGGTCTATGGCGCTAACACCGAGATGCCCTTCGTCGAGACGGAAAAGGCCGACACGCAGCTCACCATCTATGCCGCGACCAAAAAGGCCAACGAGAGCATGGCCCATGCCTATGCACATCTCTACGATCTGCCGACTACGATGTTCCGGTTCTTCACTGTCTATGGCCCATGGGGGCGGCCCGATCTGGCGCTTTACAAGTTCGTCGATGCGATCCTTGATGGGCGGCCCATCGATATTTACAACCACGGCGACATGTATCGCGACTTTACCTATGTCGACGATCTGGTGCGCGCGATCCGCCTGCTGATCGACGCAGCCCCGGTGCGCCCCCAGGATGGCGTGGTGCCCGAGGGCGATAGCCTGTCGCCGGTCGCGCCCTACCGTGTGATCAACATCGGCAATTCCGA
The DNA here is from genome assembly GCA_020201155.1 of Loktanella sp. GTDB lineage: Bacteria > Pseudomonadota > Alphaproteobacteria > Rhodobacterales > Rhodobacteraceae > JAIVHI01. The sequence goes on from JAIVHI010000066.1 coordinate 1,559, forward strand.
CAAGGTGCGGCTGCTGGATTTCGTCGATGCGATCGAGGATTGCCTCGGGCAGAAGGCGGAGCGGAATTACATGGGCATGCAGACCGGCGATGTGCCCGCGACATGGGCCAATGCGGACTTGCTGAAATCGCTGACGGGATACCGCCCGCAGACTGATTTCCGGGACGGGATTGCGAGGTTTGTTGAGTGGTATCGGGAGTATTCGGGGAAATGACATCTGAGATGAAGACCATTGCTGTCATCGGCCTCGGCTACGTGGGCCTCCCGCTCGCGGTCGAGTTCGGGAAGTCACGGCCCGTGATCGGGTTTGATATCAATGCGAGCCGGATCGAGGCACTGCGCGCGGGGCATGACGCCACGCAGGAAGTTTCGACGCAGGAATTGGCGTCTGCCAATCACCTCTCCTTCATCAGAGACCCGGCAGACCTAGCCGCAGCATCGATCTACATCGTCACCGTTCCCACGCCAATCGACGCGCACAAGCGCCCGGATCTGACCCCGCTCATCAAGGCCTCGGAAACGCTGGGGCGCGTCCTGAAGCACGGCGACATCGTCATCTACGAGAGCACCGTTTATCCGGGTGCCACCGAGGACGACTGCGTGCCGGTTCTGGAGCGTGTCTCGGGCCTGACCTTCAACGAGGACTTCTTCGCCGGCTATAGCCCGGAACGCATCAACCCCGGTGACAAGCAGCACCGCCTGCCCAATATCCGCAAGGTCACCTCTGGCTCGACCCCTGAAGTGGCTGAAGAAATCGACCAGCTTTACGCCGGCATCATCACCGCCGGCACCTACAAGGCCGAGAGCATCCGCGTGGCCGAAGCCGCCAAGGTGATCGAGAACACCCAGCGCGACCTCAACATCGCGCTGGTCAACGAACTCGCCATCATCTTCAACCGCATGGGGATCGACACCGAAGCCGTGCTGAAAGCCGCAGGCACCAAGTGGAATTTCCTGCCCTTCCGACCCGGGCTGGTGGGCGGGCACTGCATCGGGGTGGATCCATATTACCTCACCCACAAAGCCGAGGCGATGGGCTATCACCCGCAGGTGATCCTCGCTGGGCGGCGGATCAATGACGGCATGGGTGCCTATGTGGCGGGCCAACTGGTCAAGGCGATGCTGAAACGCCGCATCCAGGTTGATGGCGCGCGAGTGCTGATCCTAGGGCTGACCTTTAAGGAAAACTGCCCCGACCTTCGCAACACCCGCGTGGTCGATGTGGTGGCGGAGTTGCGCGATTACGGCGTGCAGGTGGATGTGCATGACCCTTGGGTCGATCCGAACGAGGCGAAGCACGAATACGGGCTGAACTTGGTCACAAAGCCGAAGCCAGAGATCTATGACGGCATCATCCTGGCCGTGGCGCATGACAGCTATCGCGACGTTGGAGTGAGCGCGCTGCGCGGCTACGGACGCGCCGGCCACGTGTTCTGCGATCTGAAAAGCGTCTTCGCAAGCAATGAAAGCGATCTGAGGCTATGATCGATTTCGCCACATGGAAAAAAGCCTGGGCGCTGCTGGATACGCGGGAGCGGCGCAATGCGTGGATAACCTTGGCGACGATCATTGTTTCAGCCTTTTTCTCAGCCGGGATGGTTGGGTCGATATTTCCGTTCCTGTCGGTTCTGTCGGACCCATCCAAGATCGAAACAAACAGAACGTTTTCCTGGGCATATGATAGTTTCGGATTCAATTCCGAGTATGGTTTTCTTGTCGCTCTCGGCATGGGCTCCTTGATCATCATCGTTATCGGAAATGCTCTGCAGATCCTCCGGACCTATGTGGTAACCCGGTTCACGACCATGCGCGTGCATTCTTTCAGCTACCGGCTCTTGTCGGTTTACCTGCGCCAGCCCTACGAATTTTTCCTGCAGGAGCACTCCGGTGCCATGAGCACCAAGATTCTGGCCGAGAGTGCGCAGGTTATCGGCCAGTTTTTTACGCCCGCGGCCAATATTGTCACGGGCACGCTTACCACGGTGGCGGTTGTTTCCGTTGTCATCGCCGTCAACCCGGTGGTCGCGATTTCGGCCTTCGCCATAATCGGCGGGGTATACGGTGCCACCTATGGATTCAGCCGGATCGTGCTGAGGCGTCTGGGCCAGACGCGTCTTGTGGCCAACAAGCAGCGCTTCCGTTTCGTCAACGAAGCACTCGCGGCCGCGAAGGAAATCAAGCTTCTCGGTCGTGAAGCGTCCTATGTGGGGCGATATGAAAAGCCCTCGCTGGTGATGGCAAGAACAAGCGTCAAATCCGCACTAATCAATCAGATCCCGCAATACGTTGTACAGAGCATCGCTTTCGGCGGCATCATCGTGCTGTGCCTTGTCCTGCTCAGCCCCGAGAAACTTTCCAGCGGTGCCGCGCTGGGTGGCATCCTTCCCACGTTGGGCGTGTTCGCCTTTGCTGGTCAAAAGCTGCTGCCGGAACTGGGCAAACTCTACCAGGGACTGGCGAAAATCCAGTTCGGTCGCGCTGCGGTGGATTCGGTGTATAGCGATCTGTTCGAAAAGGCCTCTGTGAAACTGCCGCCGCGACGAATGCCTGCGAAAATGGGTCTGCGGGATGAACTGCGCATGGTGGACGTGTCCTACCGCTATCCCAATGCCGAGCTTGCCGGGCTGAACGACGTTTCGCTGGATATCCGTGCGGGTGAGCGGATCGGCATCGTCGGCAGCACCGGGGCGGGCAAGACGACGCTGGCGGATCTGGTGCTGGGCCTGCTGCCCCCCGGCGAAGGGCGCATCCTGGCCGACGGGACAGAGATCACCGACGACAATTTGCGCGCATGGCAGCAAAGCGTGGGCTACGTGCCGCAGGATATCTTTCTCACCGATGCCAGCATTACCGAGAACATCGCGCTGGGCGTGCCGCCGCAGGAGATCGACGACGCGCGCGTGCGCCGCGCCGCCGAGATCGCCCGGATCGACGCGTTCATCCGCGAGGATCTGCCCCATGGCTACGACACCACCATCGGCGAGCGCGGCGTGCGCCTTTCGGGCGGGCAGCGCCAGCGCGTCGGAATCGCGCGCGCGCTTTATCACGATGCTGACCTGATCGTTTTCGATGAGGCCACCAGCGCGCTCGATAACCTGACCGAGCGCGAGGTCATGGCGGCCATTGACGCGCTGCCCGGTGACAAGACCGTGCTGATGATCGCACACCGGCTGAGCACGGTGAAGCGCTGCGACCGGATCATCGTGCTCGACAAGGGCCGCCTGGTCGGCTGTGACACGTGGGACGCGCTGATGGCGACCAACCCGGCTTTCCAGAAAATTGCCCAGGTTAGCGACGCGGCCTGACCCTTTACTTTACCAAGGACACCACATCCCATGCTTTCAAATTCTACCATTCTGATCACCGGCGGCACGGGGTCTTTCGGGCACGCGTTTCTGCCCATGGTGCTTGAACGATACAACCCTAAGAAGGTCATCGTTCTCTCGCGTGACGAGATGAAGCAATGGGAAATGGCCAAGCTTTACGGCGATGACCCCCGCGTGCGGTTTTTCATCGGCGATGTGCGCGACCGCGACCGGCTTTACCGCGCCTTCGATGGGGTGGATTACGTCGTCCACGCCGCCGCCACCAAGATCGTGCCAACGGCGGAATACAACCCGTTCGAGTGCATCAAGACCAATGTCAACGGCGCGATGAACGTGATCGACGCGGCCATCGACAAGGGGGTCAAGGGGGTCGTGGCGCTGTCCACCGACAAGGCGTCCTCGCCGATCAACCTGTATGGCGCGTCGAAATTGGCCTCGGACAAGCTGTTCGTGTCGGGCAATGCCTATGCGGGCGAACACGGCACGCGGTTCTCGGTGGTGCGCTACGGCAACGTGATGGGCTCGCGCGGGTCTGTCATCCCGTTTTTCATGTCGATTGCCGACAAGGGATTGCTGCCCATCACCGACAGCCGCATGACCCGATTCATGATATCGCTAGAACAGGGCGTCGAGCTAGTATGGCACGCCTTCGAGGACATGATCGGCGGCGAGATCTACGTCAAGAAAATTCCCTCGATGAAGGTCACCGACATCGCCCGCGTCGTCGCTCCGGAGGCCCGTCACGAGATCGTCGGCATCCGCCCGGGCGAGAAGCTGCACGAGCAGATGATCGGCATCGAGGACGCGCCCTACACCTACGAATACGACGAACATTTCAAGATACTGCCGGCGATCAACAAATGGGCCGAAGACCCCGCGCGCATCAAGGACGGGCGCAAGGTGGCGGAGGATTTCAGCTACACCAGCGACGGCAACCCCGACTGGATGAGCGAGCCGGCGCTGGCCGACTGGATCGCGGCGCACCGCGAGAAGATTGGGGCGATTTAAGGAGAGTTGGGAATGTCACGTGTGCTGCATGCTGGATTTCACAAAACGGGTTCATCTTTTCTTCAGAACGAATTCTTTCCGAAACTGGAAAATATTGTTTTTGTCAGGAAACTACACTTGGGGCACTTGCCGATACTTAAGAATGAAGAGATGAGCGTTGTGATTTCTAATGAGGCAGCTTGCGGATACCCCTATCCTTATACCCAGGAATTCAGCACGGAGAGATTGGAAAGTAATATAAATCTTCTCGCCATCAACAAAGTGCTCATTATTGAGCGAGAATTTTATTCGTGGGTTTTATCCCTTTACTATCAGACCCTCAATGAAAAGCATACATGGTCACTTGAGGATTTTATTTCCAATAATCGCATCAACCTGATGACTTGGAGGGCGGCAACGAAAGAAATAGAGGATATGTGCAAGAATAAGGGTATCGATATTCTAGTTCTGCCGCACCACTATCTAGTTACACAGCAAGAAGCCGCCCTTGATCGGATATCTGAATTCGTTGGGGGGAGTGGTTTTGATATTGAAGACATAAACTTAGAGAAAAGAAACAATGCTTCAAGGTATGGTCAGAGTACGATTGCAATGTACAGATTTATGAACTTTGCATTAAATAACATGCTTGGTCATGCGATTGAGAGAATGGTGAAAAAACTTCCACGCAGACTTATCAATGATAGACTTGGAATTTTTCTGGATAAAATTTCTCCCCGGAAACTTGTTGCGGAAGATGTTCGCAAGTTGATGCAATGATCATCTACGGTTACCGGGTCATCAGCAGGGACGACATCGCCGCGGTCGAGGCGGTGCTGCGTTTGGCTTTCCTGTTGCAGGGGCCGGTTTTGCCGCGTTTCCAGCAGTTGGTGGCGAGCCGCGTGGGAGCACGGCATGCCGTCAAGCGCAAGGGTTCGGCAAGCGTCCCGAAGCATGGAGGGAGATGGGACTCGTGAAAGA
>JAIVHI010000067.1 GCA_020201155.1 Loktanella sp.
GTGCTCAGACGGGCGAGGTCCTCCTTCATGCCGATGTCGAACTCGTCGGTGAAGGTCCGCCCCGCCTCGCGCGCGCCCTCGAAATCGAAGGTGAAGATGGCGGCGAGACCCGTGCCCAGGGCCTTGATCCGGGCGAGCACGTCCGAGATCGCGCCCACGAGGGCGTCCTTGAGCACCACGGCGGCGTTGACGGCCCCGTTGCCGATGGCCACCCAGACCCCGACCACGGTATTGGCAAAGCCCCGGAAGCCCCGGCCGACCAGGGCGACGACGCTGCCCAGCCCCTCAAGCGCGTCCTTGCCCGCGCCCACGAGCGTGTCGAACACCGGCGTGACCGCGTCTTTCACGTCGTTGAATACGTCCTTGACGGTGCGCCAGGCCGCGGAGACCAGGTCCCCGATCCGCACCGCCTCCCCGCCGACCTGGACGGTCTCGTCGCGGAAAAACGACAGCGCGCCGACGACCGCGGAGATCGCCGTGATCACCAAGCCGATGGGGTTGGCCTTCATCACCGTGTTGAAGGTAAGCATCGCCACCGTGGCCTTGCCGATGGAGGCCGCCAGGCCGATGAAGAACGGCGCGGCCTTGAGCGCGGTGAAGGCGGTCATGGCGGCGGTGGCCGCGCGCGTGGCCCGCACGATCTCGTCGATATTGGCCGTCGCGGTCTTGACGGCGTCCGAGGCCGCGTCCACCAGCGAGGACACCCGGCCCAGAAGCCCGGAGGCGGAGGTGAACTGCTCGACGAAGTTGGTCACGGCCTCGGTGAGCGTGTCCCAGGACCCCGCGGCCCCGGCGGCCTGATCGAGCGAGGCCCCGCCGACCCGCTCCTCGACGCCGCTCAGGATCATGTCATAGGCTTGGGCGGATTTCCCGGCCTCGACCAGCGAGGCGATGGTTTCCTCCTGGGAGTCGGTGAACTCCACATTGGCCCGGCGCAGGCGCGTCAGCCCGTCGCGCGGATCCTGCAGGGCGCGGGCGATGGCCACGGCCCCACCCTGGATCGAGCCGAACCCCACGGCGTTGAGGTCCACCGCCGCGCGCATGACGCGCTCGAACACGTCCTCGCCGACATGGCGAAACGACAGCAGCTGGTTGGAGGCGGCGCGGATCCCGGCGGTGCTGCCGAGGGTCTGGTCGGCCAGGGCGACCACCAGCTCGTTGATCTCCTCCGCGCTGGTGCTGGCCTCGCGCCCGGTGGACCTGATTATGCTCTGGGTGGTCAGCATCTGGGTCTCGAAATTCGTGCCGACGGTCAGGAACTGCCGGAAGGCGAAGGTCACCCCGGCGATGGCCAGCGCGTAGGCGCCCAGCTCCAGCCCGGCATTGTTGACCAACGCCCCCAGCGAGGCGAAGCGCGAGGCGATGCCCCCGAGCGGGCCGTCCATCACCGCGACCGCCGAGGTGGCCTGGCGCATGCGGCCATGGAACTGGTCGGTGAAGTCGGATGCCTTCTTGGTCTCCTGACCGGCCTGGCGCATGCCCGCGCTGTGTTTTTTCGAGGTCTGCGCCTGTCGGCCCATGGCCTGATCGGTCCGGTCCATGGCGCCCTGGGCCTGCTCGACCTTGTCGCGGAGGCCGCCCATGGTATTGGCCGCGCTCTGCAGCGCCTTCTGGGTCTCGTCCTGCATCCGCAGCAGGAACTTGATCTCCTGTTCAGTCGCCATGACGCCCCCGCTGCGGTTTTGCAATTGCTTGCAGATGGATCGCCGGGAAGATCGCCGGGAAGATCATCGGCGTTTCCGGGGCGCCGACTGGCTCTTGCGGCGCTGTTCCTGCTCTTGCAGGGCCTGGTCGCACCGCTTGTTGGCGTCGTCGATCACGCGGATCGCTTCCATCAGGGGGGCCGACTGGTCCACCACGGCGCCTGCGTCCGGCAGATGCCCGCGCGTGAACATGCCGTAGAACATCAGCAGCCGCCCCCAGGTGCGGGGGTTCTCGCGGATGGTCTGGCGCGGGCAGGCCCATGTGTCCTCTCCGTCTATGGTGAGCGGCAGATCGGCCCCGTTCACCAGGTCCCGCACCGGGTTGCCTTCCTGGTCGAGGACCGGATCCCCGTGCTCGTCCACCCGGTCGATGTATTCCGCGAAGCAGCCCCATTCCTTCTGCCGGGTGCAGGTGGCGCAGTCGCGCTCCGGCATCAGCCTTATTGCAGCGATGCCGGTGCGGAGTTTTTTTCGTCGCCCGCCGAGACCTCGGACAGGTTCTTGATCTCGTCGGCCAGCTCCATGATCAGCCGGATCCCGAGCAGGTTGAGCACCCGGTCGGCCACGACGGTGTATTCGCGCCCGTTGAGCATGGTATTCTGGGTCTCGAACTTGATCGGGGTGCCGGTCTGGTCGGAGAAATTGTCGAAGCCCGCGAGGCCGTGGCGCACCGCCTCGATATTGGTCTTGTTGACATGGGTCTGGATGCCGACGCTGTCCTCGCCGCGCCGCCCGCTCAGGGTCGAGGCGTGGTCGTGGATATGCCCCTTGAGATAGACATCGAGCGGTTTGAGATGGAAGATCGTGGCCCCGGGCAGCACCTTGTCGACCGATTTCTTCCCCTTCTTGGGGTTCTTCGGGTCGACGGGGACCTCCTCGGTGGTCTTGCACGGGTCCATTTCGGACACGTAATCCACGGTGTCATGCGCGGTGATCGCAGTAAGGGCCATGCTGCCTCCAGGCTGTTGGCTATGTCAGTGGAGGCAGGATACGCCTCTCGCCCCGTTATGCAATTACTTGCAAGGCGGGTGGTGCGGGATGGAGTCCGGGCCGTTGGGATCGGGGGTCTTGTCGGCCATCACGCAGGTGACCCGGGCAGGCGCGAAGGCGCGCGCGACGGCATGGGCGTCGGCATGGGTCAGCTTGACCGCGAGCACGGGGCCGTGGAGATTGCCCTGCCGGTCGGCCTTCTGGACCACGTAGACCTTGGCCGTGTAGCGACCGCCGCTGGACACATGGACCCCCAAGGCCGGGGCAGAGGGGCGCACAGCCCCCCTGCGAAGCTCAGACCCAGATGAAGAAGACCTCGTCGTCGCCCCGATGCGACGGGAACTTGAGGCCCGCGTCATAGGACAGGATGCCCTGCCGGTCCTGATAGGTCAGGCCGGTATATTGCACCCCCGGCGCGATCACCCAGACGGTGTTGCCGCGCTGATACCCGACCCGCATCTGGAACGGCATGCGCGTGGCATCGGCCATGTAGCGCCAGAAATCGTGGCTGGCGACCAGATCGGCCTCGGGGTTGATGCCGCCCTCGGGATCGCGCGAGACGAGCCGTGTGCCGATATAGCCTTCTTCCGAGGAGACGTCCGGTCTGGGCTGGATATCGTTCTGCTGGTTGTAGGAGAACGTCTCGACGACCGCCTTGAAATCCCGGATGCGCAGCCGCGACAGCTCGACCTGCGAGGGCAGGGTGCGCTCGTAATCGGGCGTGGGCATAACCTGGTCGACCGGCACGGCCCAGGTGCCGGTGAAGGTCCAGCTGATGCGCGCGTAATCCCCGGCCTGCGCCTCGATCTCGAAGGTGCCGTAGCAGCCGGGCATGTCGTGCATCACGCCGTCCTTGAACATGCGCAAGGCCACGGACACGAAATTGTCCGAGATCGGTTTCAGCTCGATCCCCGAGGGCATGAGCCACAACACCCATTCGTCCCCCAGCTCCAGATCGCCGGTGAAGGTGGGTGTGAGTTCCACGCCTTCGGTGCCGACAGGGAACTGCGTGCCGTCGGTGATGACGGCCGGGGCCGACTCCTCGCCGGTGATGTCGGAGAACACCTCGACCTCGGCCGCCCCCGAGGCTCCCGCGGTCGTCACCCGCAGCGTGTAGGCGATGGCCTGCGTGTTGGCGGCGGCGCTTGCGTCCACGGCCCAGGTGACCCGGGTCTTGGGGTCGGCGACCGCGAACGGCCCCTTCACGAAGGGGTCGGTGTGGCCCTGCATCGCGTAGCCGCAGGCGCGAAACAGCCTTGTGATGATGGTGGCATCGGCGGCAAGCCCGGACTGGGCCTTGCCATTGCCGCGCATCTCGGTGCGGAAGGTCATCGAGGAGAGCTTGCGGCCGATGATATGCGGCGTGGTGGAGAGGGTGTCGCGGGTGAAGTCACGCTCCAGCACGTTGGGGTCGACCGAGTAATCCGGCTCGGAGACCAGCACCCCGTCATCCGCGGTGAAAGCCGCCCCGGCGTTGTAGCTGGCTTCCATCTGGGCCTGCACCACCGCGCGACGTGTAAGTAGGACTGCCATGTCTTGGTCCTTTCAGTCGGGGTGGGATTACACGTCGGCCGCGACGACCGGGAGTGCCCCGGCGGTCCCGGCGGCCGTGATGGCCTCGTCGAACAGCGCGGCCATGGTGGCCATGTTGTCCGCGGCGATTTCCAGCGCGCCCGAGACATCCTCATCGGCGATGGACCACTCCTCGGCCGCCTTGGCGTTGACAGACCCGATGGCCTCCAGCACGTAGGCAGGCTCGCCCCCGAATGGCAGCCCGCCGAGATCGGTGGGAAGCCCCACGGCCGCGCGCGCCTCGTTGACAGCCTTGGCCAGCACGCCCTGGTTCTGGGCGACCTTGTCCAGCGCGGCGAGGGTGGATTTGCGTTCGACCGAAGCCGTGCCCTGCGAGTCGGCGACCGACAGGGTGAGCGCCGGGACGGTGCCGCTGGTGGCGATGTTGCCGCCATGGCCCGCGCCGAGCGAGACCGGCTCAAGCCCGAGCGTGGGCCGGACCAGCTCGACATGCTCGGCCAGGACCGCGTGCGCGTCCGCGAGCGCCGCCAGTGCGGTGTTGGTCTCGGCATCGTTCGCGCCCCCGCCGCTGCTGGAGTCGAACGGAGCGAAATTCATCGGGATCCGCATGAAGGTGGTCTGCGCGGTGCCCCCGGTGTTGTCGGTCATCGACCCCACGGTGAGCGCGTCGACGGCCTCCTTGGCCATGTGCTGGGCCATTGCCCGCACGACGGCGGCAAGCCCGGTCTGGCGGTCCCAGATGCGGCCCGACCCCGTGAAATAGTGGCGATTGATGTGGAACGTCATGGAGCACCTTTCTCATGCTGGGTGCGCCGGGGCTGGCCCCGACTCCATTGCTGATCGGGCCTCGCTGCGGCCCTTCTGCAATTAAGTGCAAATTTGGGGTCCGGGTCAATCGCCGCAAAGGCGCACGGCGCGGATCACGCACCGAAGGAGGGGGAGGGGTCGCGCGGATCGCGCTGGCCGTGGCGGTATTGCACGCGGCAGACCAGCACGCCGAACACCGTCCGGTCGGCATAGTTGGTCAGGTCGGTGTCGTTGCCCACGAGCTGGGTGTCGATGGCCAGCCCGCCCCAGGTGGTGTTCTGCAGCACCGCGCGTTCCACGACCTCCAACACCCGCTCGGCCGCCAGCGCCGGGACCTCGTCGCCGCGATTGATGGTGATGCGGTATTCGATGCCGACCTGCAGCGTGCGGGTGATGTAGGGGTAAAGATGGCCGTATTCCTCAGGCTGCGGCACGATCCCGAGCGCGTATGCCTGCCGGTGATCGCTGTCATCGAGCGGGCCGTGATGGACGGCGGAGAACTTCAGCGGCCATTCGGTCGGATCGCCCGCCCCGTCCACGGTGTCGATGGCCCGGAAGACCGAAGCCATCTGTTCGAGAATGTCGCGGCGCAGGCTGTTGGTCATGGCGTCCTCACAGGTTTTTCGCGGCCTGCGCGGCCATGCGGTCCGCCAGCCGTTCGAGGAAATAGGGGAACTTCTCCTTCAGGGTGTCCTCGACCCCGAGGCGCGGGGGCAGTTTCACCGAAGGCTTGAGCACGTAGAGCGGCACGGTCACCGCCCCGCGCTTCTGAAAGATGATCAGGTTGCCAGCCCGCGAGCGTGCCACGAAGGTGTCCTTCCAGGATCGCGCGCTCTTGCGGCGCGGGGTGCCGCTCGATGTCAGCGCCGCGT
>JAIVHI010000175.1 GCA_020201155.1 Loktanella sp.
CCAATGGTGATCCTGCCCGCTTTGCCGATCTTGGACTGCCGGTCATCGCGGACGAGGTCGCGGATGGCGGACCACTTGCAGGCGTGCTGGCCGGTCTCGACTACGCGGCCCGTCGGCAGGCGGAGCATATCGTGACCGTGGCCGCCGATACGCCCTTTCTGCCCTGCGATCTGGTGCCGCAGCTTTTGTTCGCGGCAGAGGCATCGGGCCTCGCCCTTGCCGCTTCACCCTCGGGTCGGCATCCCACCTTTGGTCTGTGGCCCGTGTCGCTGGCGGACGATCTGCGCAAGGCGCTTGATGGCGGTATGCGCAAGGTCGCAACATGGGCCGATCTGCACCACGCGGGCACTGCGAGCTTTCCCGACGACACTGCCTTTTTCAACGTGAACACGCCCGACGATCTGGTCAGGGCCGGACGGCTGCTGTGACCTTCGATGCCGTTCTGATGGTGGACTGGTCAGGCGGGAACGACCGTGGCCTGCGCCCGAAACGGGACGCGATCTGGACCTGCCTTGCAGGCGACACCCCACGCTACCACCGAAACCGCCAAGTGGCCGAACGCTACCTGACGGACATCTTGCAGGATCATGCCGGCCGGGGCGTGCGAACATTGGTCGGTTTCGACATTTGCTTCGGGTATCCAGCGGGCTTTGCCAAGGTGCTGACCGGCTCCTCCGACACGCTTGCCCTTTGGGACTGGTTCGAAGCACGGGTGCAGGATGCCCCCACGGCCAACAACCGCTTCGATCTGGCCGGAGAGATCAACGCGCGCCTTCCGGGTGTCGGCCCCTTTTGGGGCAACGGGTTGCGCCGCGACATCACCCATCTGCCGCGAAAGGGCCGGGCGCGTGCGGGTCATGGCTTGCCCGAACATCGCGCGGCAGATGCGGCGATGAAAGGCGCCTTTTCGCCCTGGCAACTCGCGGGGGCCGGGGCGGTTGGGTCTCAGGTCATCATGGGGCTGCCCTTGCTGTCCCGCCTGTATGCCGATCTTTTCGCGCAAGCCCCAGCCGACCTGATGGACCGGATGCTCGATGTTCCCCCGAACGAGGAAGCATGGACGCTTGGCATCGGGTTCGAGGACGCGTTGCGCAAGGTCATGTCCCAGGTCACCCCGGCCCGATGATCGTCTCGCCCGGTTTTTCGGATACCGAACGCAGCCAGATCGCGGCGCTTTACTGGCAAGTCTTCGGGCCAAAGCTGGGGCGGATCATGCGCCCCGAGGCCAAGGCAATGCGGTTCATCGAGACCGTCCTGCGGCCCGATCATGCGCTGACGGCGCGGACGCCAGAGGGGGCGCTGCTTGGCGTGGCCGGTTTTAAGACCGCGCAGGGTGCGCTGGTTGGCGGAACCGCCCGCGACCTGCGGCATGTCTACGGGCCTTGGGGTGGCACATGGCGGGGCACGCTGCTGCAATTGCTGGAGCGGGATACCGAGAACCGACGGTTCCTGATGGATGGACTTTTCGTCGCTCCTGCCGCGCGGGGGCAAGGCGTGGGCACTGCACTTCTGGCGGCCCTTTACGACGAGGGCCGCGCACGCGGGCACCGCGAGATCAGGCTCGATGTGATCGATTCCAATCCGCGCGCGCGGCTGCTTTACGAGCGTGAAGGGTTCCGTGCGATCAAGACCGAAAGCATCGGCCCCCTGCGCCATCTGTTCGGCTAGCTCGACGAAGACGACGATCAGGGCGATGACCGTGGCCGTCCAGAAGTCGGTAATGAGGTAGGGCAAGGCGTGCCCCAACCCGCCCACGGTCGTCATGATCCCGGACGCAAACCCGCGCTTGATCGGGGACCCGCGCCCTGACAACTGCCCGTCGTCCGACGCGGCTTCGGTGAACCCCATCGAGATTCCCGCGCCGACACTGGCCGCAAGTCCGACAAGGAATGTCGTCCATGTATCCTGCGTGGCAAAGGCCGTGGCGAAGATGGGGGCGAGCGTCGAGACCGAGCCATCCATCAACCCCGCAAGGCCCGGTTGCACCCAAGTCAGGATGAACCGTCGATGCGCCTCTGCGTCCTCGGTCGACCGGGTGTCATCGTCCAGATGTCGGGATTCCAACGTGTCGGCCGCAGTCACATGTCCGGCCTCGGCTGCCGCCAGATCGCCCAAAAGCGCACGGGTCGCGGCGTCCGTGGTGCTGGCCAATGCAGACCGGTAGAACCGCTCTGCATCGGATTCCATTTTCACGGCTTCGGCGCGGATCGTCTCGAGGCTCAGGTTCTCGGTCAGCCAGACCGGGCGGCGCGCGTAGTAGTCGCTGACGTGCTCACGGCGGATCAGGGGAATATCATCCCCGAACCGTTTCCGATGCAGGTCGATCAGCCGCTTGCGGTGGGCATCCTCTTCCATCGCCATGCCGTCGAAGACCTTGGCCGAAGCGGGGTAATCAGCCGCGAGGCTCCGCGAAAAGCTACGGTAGATGCGGCCGTCGTCCTCCTCGGACGAGATGGCGAGCGCAAGGATCTCCTGTTCGGACAGGTCCTTGAACGATCGCCGGGGGGTGAGACGTGAAAACATGACACAATCCAGTTTAGAACGATTCCAATCTAGTGGATTTATGATGCAGCGCAAGGGGCAAGCCTTGCCAGAACTGAACCGCCCGGTTTAGGTTCAGGGGCAATTCAGGGGACAACGGCATGCCGGACGGATCCACGGTCAACAAAAAGGGTCGGAAATTCGATCAGGTACTCGACGGTGCGCGCACCGTTTTCCTTTCTGTCGGCTATGAGGGTGCGTCGGTGGATGAAATCGCGCGGGAAGCCGGCGTGTCCAAGGCCACGCTTTATAGCTACTTTGCCGATAAGCGGGAACTTTTCATGCATGTCGCCCGCGCCGAATGTAACCTGCAGGCCGACAGGATGACGTCTGAGCTGGATCTCGACGGCCCGTTTTCGGATGTGCTGAACCGGATCACGGCGGAAATGGTGTCCTTCATCACCTCCCCCTTTGCCCAGCGGATCTTCCGCATCTGCGTTGCCGAAGGAGAACGCTTCCCCGAGATCGGGCAACAGTTCTATGAAAGCGGCCCCGCCATGGCGCGCGAGCACCTCAAAGAGCTGTTCAAGCTGGGGGTTTCCAAGGGTGACTTGGCTATCGACGACTATGATCTGGCCGCCGACCAATTGGCCGAGCTGTGCAAGGCCGATATCTTTCCGCGCATGGTCTTTTCGCTTTCCACGGATTTCTCCGATGCCGAGAAAGCGCGGGTATCACAGGGCGCGGCAAAGATGTTCCTGGCCCGCTACGGAACCGGGACCTAATCGCGCCGACGCACGTCCAGATGATTGCCCTGTCCTTTTTTGACTTCAAACGCACCCGTTTCGGCCAAAAGATCGCTTAGTTTAGCAGACCCGTAGGTGCGAGAGTCGAAGTCGGGGTTGGCACGGGTCAGATACTGGCCAAGCTGCCCCAGCGAATACCATTCGCCATCGGGGTCGATCGCCGTCATCGCCTTGCGCACCAGCGGCACGACCTGCGCGGGCGGCTGCTTGCCACCTGTCTCGGATTTGGCCTTGGGCGACGTCGTGGGTTTTTCGGCCATCGCGTCGATGATGTTTTCCAGCAGGATGAACCGGTTGCAGACGTTGCGCAGGCTGACCGGGGCCTTGCTTTCGCCGATCCCGATGACCTCGACACCCTGCTCACGCAAGCGGTTGCCGAGTGCGGTAAAATCGCTGTCCGAGGACACAAGAACAAAGCCGTCAAAACGCCCCGTGTGCAGAATATCCATCGCGTCGATGACAAGACCGATATCGCTGGCGTTCTTGCCGATGGTGTTGGCGGTTTCCTGATTGGCGACCAGCCCCAGCGACACCACTTCCTTGCGCCACCCGTTCAGGCGGTCGCTGGACCAGTCACCGTAGACCCGGCGCAGGGCCGGTTCGCCCAGCCCGGTGATTTCCTTGAGGATCGCGCTTGCGTATTTCGCGGGAATGTTGTCCGCGTCGATCAGAACGGCAAGCAGCTTGCGGTCGCGGGCCATGATGCCTCCGGTTGCTTTGGTGCGGCCTACATCTAGGATCGCCGTTTTTTATGCAAGGCCTGCGATGAACGCGCCGGAAGAACGCACAAAGCCCCGCCGATGGCGGGGCTTTGTGCGTTCGTCACCAGCCGATCAGTAGACGACGACCGACCGGATGCTTTCGCCTGCATGCATCAGGTCGAAACCCTTGTTGATGTCCTCGAGGCTGAGCGTGTGGGTGATCATCGGATCGATCTCGATCTTGCCGTCCATGTACCAGTCCACGATCTTGGGCACATCGGTTCGCCCGCGCGCACCGCCAAAGGCCGTGCCGCGCCAGCTGCGCCCGGTGACCAGCTGGAACGGGCGGGTCGAAATCTCGGCCCCTGCGGGCGCCACCCCGATGATGATGCTTTCGCCCCACCCCTTGTGCGCGGACTCGAGCGCCTGACGCATGACGGTCACGTTGCCGGTCGCATCGAAGGTGTAATCCCCGCCGCCACCGGTCAGTTCGACCAGATGGGCGACGATGTCACCATCAATTTCCTTGGGGTTCACAAAGTCGGTCATGCCGAAACGCGTCGCCATCTCCTTCTTGTCGTTGTTGAGATCGACACCGACGATCTGGTCCGCACCCGCAAGGCGCAGACCCTGAATGACGTTCAGGCCGATGCCGCCCAGACCGAAGACGATCGCCTTGCTGCCGATCTCGACCTTGGCGGTGTTGATGACTGCTCCTATGCCCGTCGTGACACCACAGCCGATGTAGCAGATCTTGTCGAAGGGTGCGTCCTTGCGCACCTTGGCCAGCGCGATCTCGGGCACGACCGAATGGTTCGCGAAGGTCGAGCAGCCCATATAATGCAGGATCGGCGTGCCATCCATCATGGAAAACCGCGAAGTGCCATCGGGCATCAGACCCTTGCCCTGCGTGCCGCGAATCTTCTGACACAGGTTCGTCTTGGGGTTCAGACAGTATTCGCATTCACGACACTCGGGCGTGTAAAGCGGGATGACGTGGTCGCCTACCTCCAGCGTGGTGACACCGGGGCCGACCTCGACGACGACACCCGCGCCCTCGTGGCCCAGAATGGCGGGAAACAGACCTTCGGGGTCGTCGCCGGACAGGGTGAATTCGTCCGTGTGGCAGATGCCGGTGGCCTTGATTTCAACCAGAACCTCACCCTCTCGGGGGCCTTCAAGGTTCACGTCCATGATTTCGAGTGGTTTGCCGGCCTCGACGGCCACGGCGGCGCGGGTTTTCATAGAGGATCCTCCAAATGATTTGCGCAGAACGTCCGGGAAACGACCGATGATTGCAAGGGGCTCGAAACCGGTGCAAGGTCGCGTCATGAGATATATTCTGACCCTTCCGTTCCTCGCGCTGGCTGCCTGCCAGCCCGCATCGCAAGACACAGCGCAAGGTGACTGTCCTGCAGATGGATACGCAAGCCTCGTCGGCCAGCCGCTGGCCGCCGTGACGCTTCCCGCCGATCTCGGCGCGCGCGTGGTCGGACCGGATACGATGGTGACGATGGACTTCGACCCCACGCGGATGAATATCTACGTCGACGGCGCGGGCATCATCGAGAGGGTCGCATGCGGCTAGCCTTTGCTGCACCGTTGCTTTTGGCCGCATGTGTCAGCACACCACCCCCCAGCGGCGTCAGCGATAGCGCGTCGCCCCTTCCGCAAAGCGGAACCTATCCCACGGGGGTCGAGAACTCTTGCGATGGCGAACGGTTCGGCCCGCTTGTGGGGCGGGACGCAACGGCGCTGGAGCGTGTGTTGATCATGGGTCAGGTCCGCATCATCCGGCCCGGCATGGTCGTCGCACAGGACTTCCGCCCCGAACGGATCAACTTCGAGATCGGCACCGACGAAAGGATCGCCCGGATCACCTGTGGCTGAGGGGGGCAGGAAAGGTCCCGATGCGGCTAACTGGGTGGGGGCTGTTAATTGCCACACCGGGACACTCTCACTGACACTTCGATGACGCCCACCGATGGCGAATCGAAGGTGGCGGCAGGGCAAAGGGCAGGTGATTTCATGACAGAACTGTGTCACCGCTTGATTTCGATGCCATTTGCACCGACCTTGGAGGGATGACTATTCAGCCCCCTATCCCGTTTCCGTCAACGCCCGACGCGCAGGTCGCGTTTCACCGCACCGAACTGTCCGTGATCCTGACGCTGTACGGGCGCATGGTGGCCGCCGGCGAATGGCGGGATTACGGCATCAGCCACCTCAAGGACTTCGCCGTCTTTTCGGTCTTTCGTCGGACGGCAGAGAACCCGCTTTACAGGATCGAAAAGCGTCCGAAGCTGCGCATGAAGCAGGGCCAGTATTCGGTCGTCGGCATGGACGGACAGATTCTCAAGCGGGGGAACGATCTGCGCACCGTGTTGCGCGTTCTGGACAAGAAACTGATCCGCGCCGTCGACTAAGGGCGCACAGACGCGTCAGCCCAGCCGCTTGATGGCCAGGATATCCCCGAACTCCTGCGCGGCGATGCGTATCTTGGCATTGGCAAAAGGCTCGTAGGCCACCGCCATGTGGTGGCCGTTGGCATGAACCAGCGTCTCGGCGTCCACCATGATGCCCACATGCCCCTTCCAGAAGATCAGATCCCCGCGCTCAAGCGGTGCATCAAGGGTTAAGCTGTGACCCAGGTTCGCCATCTGCAAGTCCGCATCGCCGGGACAGCCCAGATCGCAAACCGTCAAGGCGGCTGACACCAGACCCGAACAATCGATCCCCCGTGTCGTGTTGCCGCCCCAAAGATAGGGCACGCCAAAATGCAGCTGCGCAATCGTGGCAGGGTCAGCAAAGGGCCGATCCAAGGGGCGCAGGTGACGCTTTGGCACGAAGCCCAACGTCGTCTCGTAAAAGTGCTTCCGCTCGTCGATCACCTGCAATCGCGCATCGAAGGGAAGCGACGCGACATCGGGGGATTTCATGTCCTCCTCGTCATAGGCATGCGTGGCGAGGGTGCCGACCCTGTGGGTCACCGCGGCGGGTGGGCCAAGGGCTGCACTGTCCAGATAACCCACGTAGCCATTCGCGGCCCGCACGAAGGACTGACCGTCACGGTCCTCGAACCGCGTTACCATCGCCCCCAGCAACAGTTGCCGCTGGCGGCACCCGCGCGCATCGCGCAGATCCGACACCTCGACCGACACGGACCGCGGCTCGCCCGTCACGAATTGGTCGGCCTCGACCTGACCCCGCAAGGCGTCGTCCGCGACCCGCCCGTTCGCTGCCAGCAGCCTGTCGTCGGTCATGATGACAGCATGTCCGGCAAAGCCTCGAAAAGCGCCCGCGCGCCCATGCAGGCCCCGCCCTTGGATCGCGCGGGGGCGGCGCTGTCGTTCCAGCCGTAAACGTCGAAGTGCATGTAGGGGGCGTTTTCGACGAAACGCCGCAGGAACAGGGCAGCGGTGATCGCACCGGCCTTCCCGCCCGACGGTGCGTTGTCGAGATCCGCAATCCCCGGTTCGATCATCGCCTCGTAGGGGGCGTGGAACGGCAGACGCCAGACCGGATCGGCCACACGCCCCGCGGCAGCGCTCAGGGCGCTGGCGTGACCGTCGTGGTCGGTGAAGAAGGGCGACAGGTCACCCCCCACAGCCACGCGGGCGGCACCGGTCAGCGTCGCCATCGACACGATCAGGTCTGGCTTTTCCTCGTCGGCCAGCGCCAGCGCATCGGCCATTCATCAGCCCCATCGACGACCCCGGCTTGATGTTCAGACCACCGGTGTCGAAGCAGACGCCCTTGCCCACAAGCGTCAGGGTCGGGCCTTCTTCGCCCCAGCGGATATCGATCAGGCGCGGCTGCCGGATGGACGCCCGTCCGACGGTGTGGATCATCGGGAAATTCGCGGTCAAAAGGTCGTCGCCGGTGACCACGGACATCTTGGCCCCGTGCTGGTCCGCCAGCGCGCGCGCCGCGTCTTCCAGCTCGGCGGGTCCCATGTCGGACGCGGGCGTGTTGATCAGATCGCGGGTCAGCGCCTCACCTGCGGCCAAGGCCTCGATCCGGGCTACGTCAATGCCCTCGGGGGCGACAAGGCCGCGGGTCTTGGGCGGTGATCCCGCGTATCGCGTGAAGTGATAGCCGCTCAGCAACCAGCCCAGCGCGATTTCCTCCAGCGTTTGCGGATCGTGATCGCCGGCCAGACGATAGGTGCCTTCCGGCAGTGAGGCCGCCGCGCCCCCGACGATGAACCGTTTGCGCGCGCGTGCCTTGGCATCCCCCGCCCCGATCAGAACGCCGTCGGTCGTGCCATCCGCAGTCGGCAGGGACAGCACCGCACCTGCCCCCCCTGAAAATCCCTGCGCCTTGGCCCAGTTTCGTTGGGTCCCGGACAGCGTGGACAGGACGGCGTCGGGTGCATCCGCGTCCACGACATGAACGGGGATCGCATCGGCGGTCGGGGCGGCAAAGGAAAGGGACATGGGGCATTCCGCTGTTGGGTCGGTCTGCCGCCACCCTAGCCCTGCGTCTACTGACAGCAACCCTAGAATAACCCGACTTCGGACCAGATCTGCGTGACCGCCAGATCAAAGGCGCGCTCCAGCCGGTTCGACGTCGCCTCGACGGCGACACCGTCCGCCTGATCGGCAGAAGTCGCCACATGGCGTGCGGCACAGGCAAGTTCGCATAACCCGATCTGTTCGCCCACGGCGGCGATGCGCAAGGCCTGTTTCGGCAACTGCGCAAAGTCGGCGGTCTGGCGGGCGGTCTGCAAACCGCCCAGCCGCAGCGCCAGATCTTCTAAATCCAACGTATGCCAAGCAAACTGTCGCGCAACAGGAGACTGTGCCTTGAAATATGCCCGCCCCCTGCCCGACTATCTGGGCAAACGCTTTCACGGCTGGAAGGCCACCACCTACGCCGAGAACCAAAGCTGGTATCGCAGGCTGGCCGAAGACGGGCAACATCCACGCGCGATGGTGATCTCGTGTTGCGACAGCCGCGTTCACGTGACGTCGATCTTCGGTGCGGATCAGGGCGAGTTCTTTATCCACCGCAACATCGCCAACCTTGTGCCGCCTTACAATCCCGACGGCGAATACCACGGAACCTCTGCCGCGGTGGAGTTCGCGGTCAATTCGCTGAAGGTCGCGCATGTGATCGTCATGGGCCATTCCAGTTGCGGCGGTGTGGCCGGATGCTACGCGATGTGTTCCGGCAACGCGCCCGAAATGGAAGAACGGTCGAGCTTTGTCGGTCGCTGGATGGACATCCTGCGCCCTGGCTTCGAACGCCTGCCCGAGGGCGACGACGCGACGCGCGTTTCCGCGCTCGAGAAGGAAGCCGTCCTTGTCAGCCTCGAAAACCTGATGACCTTTCCCTTTCTGGCCAAGGCCGTCGAGGATGGAAAGCTGTCGCTGCACGGGCTTTGGAACCATATCGGAGACGGCGGGCTAGAGGCTTACAATCCCGCTCAAAACGCCTTTGTCCCCGTCTAGGTCCGGCGGAGATATGACGTGAACGCGATATTCGATCTGGCCCTCGGCAACCTTCTGTCACCGATCATCCTGTCTTTCGCGCTTGGCCTTTTCGCGGCCATGGCGCGATCCGACCTGTCCATTCCCGAGGCCGTGGCCAAGGGCATGTCGATCTACCTGTTGTTCGCCATCGGCTTCAAGGGCGGTGCCGGGGTCGCGGCCTATGGCGCAGACACCACATTGCTGCTGGCGATCGGTGCCGGGGTCATCCTGTCGTTCGGCCTGCCTTTCATCGCCTTTGCACTGCTGTCCACGATGACAGCGCTGGACCGCACGAACCGCGCCGCTGTCGCCGCGCACTACGGGTCCATCTCGATCGTGACATTCGTCGCCGCGACCTCTGTGCTGGAAAGCCGCGGGCTGCCCGGCGAAGGATTCATGGTCGCGGTTGCCGCCGCCATGGAGGCCCCCGCCATCCTCTCCGCGCTCTGGCTTGTGGCCCGCGGAAACGGCAGCGGCGGCAAGGGCATGGAGCCGGGCCTGCTGCGCGAGATCATGTTGAACGGCTCTATCGTTCTGCTGGTCGGGGCCTTTCTGATCGGCCTGATCACGGGCGAACAGGGGTTGGCTGAAATCGCACCCTTCATCGAGACCCCGTTCAAGGGCGTGTTGTGTCTTTTCCTGCTGGATATGGGCCTGATCGCCGGGCGCGGGTTGCGGCGGGCGCGGGGCGTTCTGAACACGGGCGCGGTCGCTTTTGCGATCGTGATGCCGCTTGTCGGTGCGGCCACGGCGCTTGTCATGGGGCTGATGATCGGACTCAGCCCGGGTGGTATCGTGCTGCTGATGACCCTCGGGGCTTCGGCCAGCTATATCGCCGTGCCCGCGGCGATGCGGGTCGCCCTGCCGCAAGCGGACCCTTCCATCTATCTGACCCTCTCGCTTGGCGTGACCTTCCCGTTCAATCTGACCCTCGGCATCCCGCTCTATCTGGCGATCGTGCAATTCATAACCGGAGGCTAAAATGGAGATTCACCCGGCAAAGCGCGTCGAAATCGTGATCGAAGCCCCGCTGGAGCGTCGCCTGACGCAGGCGCTGACAGAGGCGGATGTGACAGGGTATACGATCCTTCCGGTTCTGGGCGGCTCCGGCAGGTCAGGCCGCTGGAGCCGGGAAGGACAGATCGGGCAATCGGGCATGGTAGCCGTGATCTGCCTGATCCGACCCGAACGTCTGGACACGTTGCTGAAGGCAGCCTTTACGGTCGTTGAAGATCACATCGGGGTCGTCAGTGTCACCGATGCAGGTGTTCTGCGGGCCGAAAGGTTCTGATGGGGAACGGGGCAAAAACCGCGAAATCGCATCATTCGTTTTGACCGATCCTTAACCTTGCGCGGTCATGTTACGAAACCATGAAGCCACATTTCGAAAGCCGACCGTCGGGCATCGACACACAGAACGCACGTCGGGGCGAACGGCCGCGCTTTGACCGCCTTTTGCGGCTTCCACCAGATGTTCAGGCCGCATGGGAAGCCGAGTTTGGCGAAAGACGGATCAGGCATATCCGGTTTCACATCGTCTTCGGCCTGTTTTTCTACAATTTGTACAATGTGACTTCGATCGTGCTGATGCCGGATATCCTCTGGCAATCCGTCATGCTACGGGTCTTCCTCGTGGTGCCCACGGGCCTTTTGCTTGGTTGGGCTGTCGTTCGCACATCACCCGCCCTGCGTGAGCACGCGCTGACCGCCAGCCTGTTCTGCGCCTTCGCCACCCCCATCGGTCTCTTCTTGTGGAGCGGGGCACCACTCGTCAGCTATATGCTGGGCGAAATGACGATCATCATGGTCTTCGTCACCGTCCTGATGAACATCAGCTTTCCACATGCATTGGTATTCTGCAGCCTTGCACTGTTCACTTGGGTCGGTGCCATCGCGATGAAGACGGATTTATCGGCTGACCTGCAATTTGCCCTGACCGTTCAGGCGGTGACCAGCGTCGTGTTCTGCCTGCTCGCCAACTATCACATTGCACGGCAGCGCTGCGTCGACTTCCTGCGCAGCTACAACGAACGTCAGCGGGCCGAAACCGCCGAAGTGATGATGCAGGAGATGACACATATCGCCAAGACGGACCCGCTGACCGGATTGCCGAACCGCCGCTTTCTCGACGAACATCTCGAACGCTGGACGCGGTCTCAGCCGGGTGTCGCGGTTCTTCTGGTCGATATCGATCATTTCAAATCGTTCAACGACACGCTGGGCCACCCGGCCGGCGACGATTGTCTCAGGCGGGTCGCGGCAATCCTCAATTCCATACAGGACTTACCCGACCGGTTCGTGGCCCGCATCGGGGGGGAAGAGTTCACGATCGCACTGCGCCACGTGACCGTCTTCGACGCGGCCCGGATCGGGACAGCTTTGGTGCGCGCAGTTGCAGAAGCGCGGCTACCGCATCCCGGCAGGCCGGATGGCAAGCCCTTTGTGACCGTCAGCATGGGCCTCAACACCTCCGCCCCGGGCGAGACCACGACACCGCGACAGTTGGTGTCCGGCGCGGACGAAGCCCTCTATCTTGCCAAGGAACGCGGCCGGAACCAGCTTGTCCGCGCCAAGGCCACGACCTTTGGGCCGCTTGCGCAGACCGCATGACGAAAAAGCCCCGGTTGGATTGAACCGGGGCCTTGATCTTGCATGCAGCTCTTTGGCGTAGGGCGGTCAGCCTTTCTTCAGGACCTCACGGCCCAGAAGCTCTGCGATCTGAACAGCGTTCAGGGCGGCACCCTTGCGCAGGTTGTCCGACACGCACCACAGGTTCAGACCGTTGTCGATGGTGCTGTCCTGACGGATGCGGCTGATGAACGTCGCGAAATCACCGACACATTCGATCGGCGTGACGTAGCCACCGTCCTCACGCTTGTCGATAACCATGATTCCGGGGGATTCGCGCAGGATGTCGCGCGCTTCGTCCTCGTCCAGAAACTCTTCGAACTCGATGTTGATCGCTTCGGAATGGCCGACGAAGACCGGCACCCGCACACAGGTCGCCGTGACCTTGATCTTGGGGTCTACGATCTTCTTGGTCTCGGCGACCATCTTCCACTCTTCCTTGGTCTCGCCCGAGTCCAGGAAGACATCGATATGCGGGATCACGTTGAAGGCGATCTGCTTGGTGAACTGGTCCATCGGGGGGTTATCGGTAGGATTGTAGATCGACTTGGTCTGATCCCACAGCGCATCGATCCCCTCTTTGCCCGCGCCCGACACCGACTGGTAGGTCGAGACGACGACGCGCTTGATCGTCGCACGGTCATGCAGCGGCTTGAGAGCCACCACCATCTGCGCTGTCGAACAGTTGGGATTGGCGATGATGTTCTTCTTGGAATAGCCGTGGATCGCCTCGGGGTTCACCTCGGGCACGATCAGCGGCACCTCGCTGTCGTAGCGGTAAAGCGACGAGTTATCGATCACGACGCAGCCGGCCTTGGCGGCCTTGGGCGCGTATTTCTTCGTCGCCTCCGACCCCACGGCAAACAGCGCCATGTCCCAGCCGGTGAAATCGAAGGTATCCAGGTCGAGGGTGGTGAGCGTCTTGTCGCCAAAGCTCACTTCGGTTCCCAGCGACTTGCGGCTGGCCAGCGCGGCAATCTCGTCGACGGGAAATGCCCGTTCTGCGAGGATATTGAGCATTTCGTGGCCCACGTTGCCCGTGGCGCCGACGACGGCAATTCTATAGCCCATGGTCTTTCCTTCGGATGAATGAACGCAGCCCCCATACGGCAGGGGCGGCCCAAGGGAAAGCCCTACCGCACAGGCGCCGTAAGGCGAGTGCCCTCAGACCGCCGCCTTACGACTTTCGTCAAGGTAGATTTCGCGCAACCGCCTGGCCACGGGACCGGGCGTGCCATCGCCCAAAGTGGCATCGTCGATCTCGACGACGGGCATGACAAAGGTGCTGGCGCTGGTGATAAAGGCCTCGTCCGCCGCCTGCGCCTCTTTGATCGTGAAGCCGCGTTCCTCGACCTGCATCTGCGCTTCGCGCGCAAACCGCAGGACGGCGGCGCGCGTGATCCCATGCAGGATCTCGTTCCCCAGATTCCGGGTGATGATTGTATTGTCCTTGACGATATAGGCGTTGTTGGACGTGCCTTCGGTCACCGCACCGTCCTCGACCATCCAGGCGTCATCCTTGCCCGCGGCCTTGGCCATCATCTTGCCCATGGACGGGTAAAGCAGCTGCACGGTCTTGATGTCGCGCCGCCCCCACCGCTCGTCGGGGATCGAAATGACTTTCATGCCCCGCTTCGCGGCCGGACTGTCCGCAAGGCCCGGCTTGTTCTGCGTGAACAGCACGATGGTCGGCGGGGTGTCTTCGGGGGGATACACGAAGTCCCGGTCGTCCGGCGCCCCGCGCGTGATCTGCAGGTAGATCATCCCCTCGTCGATGTCGTTCAACCGCACCAGTTCGCGATGGACCTCCAGAAGGGCACCCGTCCCGATCGGGGACCGCATGTCCAGTTCCGACAGCGACCGCTCCAGTCGTGCCGCGTGACCGGCGAAATCGATCAGCTTGCCACCCAGAACACTGGTCACCTCGTAAACCCCGTCCGCCATCAGAAAGCCCCGGTCGAAGATCGATACCTTCGCTTCGGCTTCCGGCAGGTAATCGCCGTTAAGGTAGACGGTGCGGCTCATGTGCAAATCTCCTGTCGTGCAGCATCGGTTGTAGCAGAGCGCTCAGCCCCACAAAAGCGGAACCGGCGGGTGAACGCCGGCCTCGTCAAAGACCAGCGGCGTGATCCGGTCTTCGGCCAACAGCAACGGGCCGTCCAGATCCGTAAACGCCGCACCCTGCGCGACAAGCGTCGCCGGCGCCATCGCAAGAGACGACCCCACCATGCAGCCGACCATCACGCCAAACCCCTGTGCCAAGGCCTCTTTCTTCAGCGCCATGGCCTCGGTCAGCCCGCCGGTCTTGTCGAGCTTGATGTTCACCATGTCGTATTTACCCCTGAGCCCCGGCAGGCTGGCCCGGTCATGGCAGCTTTCGTCGGCACAGACGGGCAGCACCCGCTCGACCTCGGACAGCATGTCATCGTCACCCGCCGGAAAGGGCTGTTCGACCATCCGCACACCCAGCCGCACCAGATGCGGCGCCAGCTCGGCGTAGACCTCTGCCGTCCAGCCTTCGTTTGCATCGACGATAATCGCCGGATCGGGGGCACCGCGCCGCACCGCCTCTACCCGCGCCATATCGTCCGGCGTGCCCAGCTTGATCTTCAACAGCGGCCTTTTTGCATTGGCCTTGGCCTGCTCTTGCATCTTTTCCGGCGTATCCAATGACAGGGTATAGGCGGTCACTTCCGGTCCCGGCGCTGGCAGGCCCAAAAGCTCCCACACCCGCCTGCTTTGACTTTTGGCCGCGTGGTCCCACAGCGCGCAATCCAGCGCGTTGCGGGCAGCCCCCGCCGGAAGCTCATGCTGCAGATTGCTCCACTGCCCCGAGAACCCTTCGATCTGCGCGGTCACACTCTCCAAGGTTTCGTCGTAGCGCGCATAGGGCACGCATTCGCCCCATCCCACATGGTCCCCGTGGGACACCCGAACCGTCAGCACCTGCGCCTCGGTCCGGCTCCCGCGCGAGATCGTGAAGACCTGCGCCAGCTTGAACGTATCGCGATCTACCGTGATTTTCATGCCCGCTCCTTCATCTCGGCCCGAAAACTCCCGCCGGAGGCTTTGGCCGCTTGCGGCCAAAATATGCCGTCCGCTTGCGGCCAGAAACCGACAGGTCTTCGGCCAGCCCCTCGGTGTTCAAATATCGGCAAGCGCATCAACCAGTTTCGCCGCCCCATGCCGGTAGGGATCGACCGTGGGCAAGCCCATCCGGTCCTCGATCTCCTTCAGGCAGGCCTCGGCGTCCGCGTCCGCCAGCGCCTTTGTGTTGACCGAAACGCCCGTGATCTGCACCCGTGGGTTCGCGATCCGCGCGATGGGCAGGACCATGTCGCGCAGGTCTTCCAGGGACGGAATGGGGTAGTCGGGAAGGCCGCGCATATGGGTGCGCGTCGGCTCGTGCGCCAGAACGATGGCATCGGGCTGCCCGCCGTGGATCAGGGCCATTGTCACGCCGGAATAGGACACATGATAAAGGCTGCCCTGCCCTTCGATATGGTCCCAGTGGTCGGGATCGTTGTCGGGGGTCAGGTATTCGACCGCCCCCGCCATGAAGTCTGCGATGACCGCGTCCAGCGGCACGCCCCCGCCCGTGATCAGAATCCCGGTCTGGCCGGTCGGCCGGAAGGTGGATTTCATCCCGCGTTTCTGCATTTCCGCGTCCATGGCAAGGCCCGTGTACATCTTGCCGACCGAACAGTCGGTCCCGATGGCCAGACACCGTTTGCCGCTGCGCTTCTTGCCGTTCGCGATTGGATAGGCGACCGAGGGGATCCGCACGTCATGCAACGTCCGACCGTTCACACGGGCCGCTGACTGCAGTTCCTTTTCTTCGCGCAGCAGGTTGTGCAGCCCGCTGGCCACATCGTAGCCCATGCGGATCGCCTCCACGATCACTTCCTTCCAAGCGGCCGAGATATATCCGCCCCGGTTCGCCACACCGATCACGAGTGTTTTGGCACCTTGGGCCTTGGCCTCTTCCAGCGTCAGATCGGGCAGGCCGACATCGGCCTGACAGCCGTCCATTCGCAGTTGTCCAACCGCCACGTCGGGGTTCCAGTCCTTGATGCCCTGGGCGACCTTCGCGGCCAGATGGTCCGGCGCGTCACCAAGAAAAAGAAGATAGGGGGTCTGGATCATATCAGGCTCCATAGCAGAATCAGTGTTGGGTCATGTGTGTCGCAAAGGAACTGAAATGTATTCTCTTTGTCGCGCCAAGGGGGCGCAACCAGACACGATTCTTGCACACCCAGGACGATATGTCGAAACATCTTGCAAAGCAAAAAGGCCCGGACGCTTGGCGTCCGGGCCTTTTCAGGCTGCGAGGGAGGATCAGCCTTTGGCGAAGTCGGGGTAGGCTTCCATTCCCAGTTCGGAGACATCGAGACCGTTGATCTCGGACTCTTCGCTGACGCGGATTCCGGTGACCGCCTTCAGGATGAACCAGATGATGATCGACACCACGAAGGTGAAGACTGCGTAGGCCACGATCCCAGTGATCTGCGCGCCCCAGTTGCCGGTGTAGAACGCCACGGCCAGTGTGCCCCAGATGCCTGCGAACAGGTGAACCGGGATCGCGCCGACCACGTCATCGATCTTGAGCTTGTCGAGCATCGGCACGGTGAGGACCACGATCAGACCACCCACGGCACCCGTCAGCAGCGCGCCGAAGAGCGAAGGTGCCAGCGGTTCCGCCGTGATCGACACCAGACCGGCAAGCGCGCCGTTCAGGACCATCGTCAGGTCGACCTTCTTGTACATCAGCTGCGTCAGGATCAGGGCCGTCACCGCACCGGCAGAGGCTGCCATGTTGGTGTTGGCAAAGATCCGGCCCACATCGGTGATGTCGCCCACGGTGCCGGCTGCAAGCTGCGAGCCGCCGTTGAAGCCGAACCAGCCCAGCCACAGGATGAACGTGCCCAGCGTGGCAAGGGCAAGGTTCGAGCCCGGCATCGGGTTGGTACGACCGTCCTTGTACTTGCCCAGACGCGGACCCAGCACGATAGCACCGGCCAATGCAGCCCAACCACCGACAGAGTGCACGATCGTGGAGCCGGCAAAGTCGGAGAAGCCAAGCTCGGACAACCAGCCACCGCCCCACTGCCAGGACCCCGAGATCGGGTACATGAAGCCGGTCAGGACGACGACGAAGGCCAGGAAGGGCCACAGCTTGATCCGCTCGGCCAGCGTGCCAGACACGATGGATGCGGTGGCTGCAACGAACATCAACTGAAAGAAGAAGTCCGACGCGACAGAGGCATAACCAAGGTCGGCATCGGCGGCATCGAGACCAACGGGTTCCAATGACGTGATGTTGAAAAAGCTGCCGATATAGCCGTTGAATTCACCCGGATACATCAGGTTGAAACCCACCAGCCAATACATGATGCCCGCGATCGAAAAGAGCGCGATGTTCTTGGTCAGCTGCGTGGTGACGTTCTTGGACCGGACGAGGCCCGCTTCCAGCATGGCAAAGCCAGCCGCCATCCAGAAGACAAGAAAGCCGCCCACAAGGAACAGCAGCGTCGTCATGATGTAGGGGCCGATCTCGTCGAAGGTCGGCGCGGCTGCGACGGCCTCTTCGACCGCCTCGGCCTCTTGCGCCAGCCCCAGCGTGGGCAAAAGCACCAGCGCCGTTCCGGTCAGAATTGATTTGGTAAATTTCATTTTGTTTGTCCCTTGTCCTGCGCCGCGCTCAGATCGCGTCGTCATTGATCTCGCCGGTCCGCACGCGCAGCGCACTTTCGACATTGAGGGTGAAGATTTTGCCGTCGCCGATCTTGTCGGTTTTGGCGGTGCTGGCGATGGTCGACACGACCTGTTCCGCCATGCTGTCTGCCACGACGATCTCGAGTTTGACCTTCGGCACGAAGTTCACCGCATATTCGGCACCACGGTAAATTTCGGTATGCCCGGACTGAGAGCCGAAGCCCTTGATCTCGGACACCATCATGCCGCGGACGCCGACAGCGGTCAGCGCCTCCCGGACTTCCTCAAGCTTGAATGGCTTGATCGTTGCAATGATCAGTTTCACTTGTCTTCCCTCTCTGGTGGGTCATCCTGCGCGGCCAAAACCCCGCGGCACGGCCACATCAAGCGGCGTCAAACCGCCGATCCACAAGACAACACCCCCCGAACAGCCCCGGCAATAAGGGATGGATTGCACAATTTTTGCACAAATCAGCTTCGTAGGTTAATTTTTAGGCAAAGGAATAAGTCGAAACGGTTTCGATCGTGGCAGGACAATCCGGGTCGGGGGCGTTAAAGTCCCCGCAAAAAGCAGTCGAGACAAAGTTGAGCAGAACATGAGTCGCCCCCCTTCACGACGCGGTGGAAAACCACCTCTCGTTGCAGAACGCCGCAGCCCCAAGGCCGCTCCCGCGAAGCCGAAGCGCAGGGCCAAAGCGTCCAACCGCAAGGCGCGACCGGCCCGCAAGCGGGGGCTGATCGGCTGGTTGCTGTTTCCCTTCACCTGGGCCCTGCGTCTGGTCTGGCGTCTGTTCTGGCGATTGAGCCTTGTGGTCGTGGCGATCGTCGGGCTGGCCGTGTTCTACCTTGCATCACAACTGCCCGACATCTCGGCGCAGGTGGATGGACGGACCCGCGGCTCGGTCACCATGGTCGACCGCGAAGGGGATGTCTTCGCATGGCGCGGCGACCAGTTCGGCGGCATGATTACCGCGCAGTCAGTGTCGCCAAATCTGCGCAACGCGGTGATCGCGACCGAGGACCGGCGGTTTTACAGCCATTTCGGCATTTCACCACGTGGCACACTGGGCGCCATGCGCACGAACATGCGCGAAGGCCGGTCGCCGCTGTCCGGGGCAGGTGGTTCGACCATCAGCCAGCAAACCGCCAAACTCCTGTGTATGGGAGAGGCTTTTGACCCTCAGATCTGGGCCAATGAACGCGAATACGAGGCCGACTGCCGTCGCACGACCCTTTGGCGCAAAGTCAAAGAGGCCGCCTATGCCATGGCGATGGAGGTCCGCTATACCAAGGACGAGATCCTCACGATCTATCTCAACCGCGCCTATCTGGGCGGAGGCGCCCGTGGGTTCGAAGCGGCAAGCCAGCGCTATTTCGGCAAGTCCGCCGCTGTCGTCACGCCGTCCGAAGCCGCGATGCTTGCGGGGCTTCTCAAGGCGCCTTCGACCTATGCCCCCACAAGCAACCTGCAACGCAGCCGTGATCGGGCCGCGGTCGTCGTCATGCTGATGGAAGACCAAGGCTATATCACCGCAGCCGAGGCTGCGGATGCCCGCGCCAACCCCGCTGGCCTGTCCGATGCCGCCGAAGCGAATGCCGGAGGTTATTACGCGGATTGGGTCATGGAACAGGGGCCTGACTTCTTCACCAGCCAGACGACCGAAGACGTCGTCATCCGCACGACGTTCGACGCCGAACTGCAGACCGCCGCAGAAGATGCGCTGCAGTGGGTCTTTGACAACAAGGTCCGTGAAGGGTCAGAGGCACAGGCCGCCATCGTCGTGATGTCGGCGGATGGTGCGGTGCGCGCCATGGTGGGCGGGCGCAATACCAGAGGTGCCGGGCTTTTCAACCGCGCGACCCAGGCGCGGCGGCAGACCGGATCGGCCTTCAAGCCCTTCATCTATGCGACCGCCCTCGATCTGGGGTTTTCCCCCAACGATCTGGTCAACGACGCGCCCCTGCGCATCGAAGTCCCCGGATCAGGTGCGTGGGAGCCGCAGAATTACGACCTTGAATTCAAGGGGTCGATCACACTGACACGCGCCCTGGCCGAAAGCCGCAACATCCCAGCCGTGATCCTGTCCGAGGAGGTGGGACGCGAACTGGTCAGCGTGGTCGCCACCGGATTTGGCATCGAAAGCGATCTGGCCGCCGGTCCTGCGCTGGCCTTGGGGGCATCTGAAAGCACGCTCATCGAAATGACGGGGGCCTATGCGGGCTTTCTCAACGGTGGCTCGTCGGTCGAGCCTTACGGCCTGATCGATCTGCGCCTGCAAGGGGAAGACACCGCGGTGATGGATTCGGAAGGCACAGGTATCGGAGAACGTGTCATCTCGGAGTCCGCCGCGCGGCAAACCACGTGGATGATGACACAGGTGGTCGAACAGGGCACAGGCCAACGCGCGCGCATGGGCGGCTGGGAAATCGCCGGCAAGACCGGGACCACCAACAGCCAGCGCGACGCGTGGTTCATCGGCTTTACCGGCGACTATGTGACCGGTGTCTGGATGGGCAACGACGACAACACGCCCCTGGCCGGAGTCACGGGGGGTGGGCTTCCCGCAGATATCTGGCACGAGACGATGACGCGGATCACATCGGGCCAGCAACCGACCCCGCTGCCGATGGAGCCGCCGCCCGCCGCCTCAGGCGCCGGAACGCTCAGCACCGACAGCGTGGAGGCCGATCAGCAAATGAACGACGCAATCAGCAACATCCTGCAGGGACTGGATCAGTAGGACCTATTCGACACAGCCTTCGTAGACGAAAGCGTATCCGTTCCACACCATGATCAGGCCGTCCGGCTTTTCGCTGGTCGGCTCTTTCGCCGGGGTCATCAGCATGGCCCGTTCCGTCCATTGCTGGTCTTCGCCCGAACATTCCATCGTGTAGAGCATCGCGTCCATGTCCACGACGTTGACAGGCTTGGTCATGCGGCATTCCACTTCGACACCGTAGAAGATGTTGTCCTCGATCTGAATCGACCCGCCATCCACACCGACAAGGCCACATTCCGAATTGGCCGTCTGCTTGTAGATACCGTCGTAAGGGCCTGCCGCCAAAAAGCCGGGGATCGCCGCAAACACGGCCCAGAATACCAATCGCATGGGTGTTCTCCTGCATCACGACCGCTTGGCCGTTCTTCTTCTACCTCTCATACTTAGCGCAAAAAGGGCGAAAAGGCGAATGACCACGCCGCAGCATGGTCGACACGCCGTTTTCCACACCACGAAGGGCCCGCGTGACGAGTCGTGATTGCGCTTGCGCGGGCAGCATCCTAGCGTGCCTCAAAACAAGGAGCCTCCCATGAGCCAGATCGAAGACAAACTCGCCACGTTGGGCATCACCCTGCCTGACGCCCAAGACGCGCCAAAGGCGGCAGGCAACTACGCGCCCTTCGTGCAGTCGGGTAACTTGGTTTACGTCTCGGGTCAGATCAGCCGCCACCCGGACGATAGCCCAATGGTCGGCAAACTCGGGGCCACATTCAGCGTCGAAGACGGGGCCGCCGCTGCGCGGACCTGTGCGATCCAGCTTTTGATGCAAGCCAAGATCGCCTGTGGCGGCGACCTCGACCGGCTGCAAAAGGTCGTCAAGCTGACCGGCTTCGTCAATTCGACACCTGACTTTACGGACCAGCCCAAGGTCATCAACGGCTGCTCCGACCTTCTGGTCGAGATCCTGGGCGACGTTGGCCGCCATGCACGGTCTGCCGTCAGCGCGCCGTCCCTGCCCTTGGGTGTTGCCGTCGAAATCGAAGGCATTTTCGAAATCTCATGACGTTGCCACGGTCCTTTCTCGATCGTCCGATTGCGCATCGCGCGCTTCACGATCGTGCAGACGGTCGGCCGGAAAACAGCCGCGAAGCCATCTTGGCTGCGGTCGCGGCAGGCTACGGGATCGAGATCGACGTGCAATGCTCGCGGGACGGGCAGGCGATGGTGTTTCACGACTACGACCTGTCGCGCCTCACCGCCGAAACCGGCGCCATCGGCAGCTATGATGCCGATGATCTGCAAGGCATCAGCCTCGCAGGTGGCGCGACGGGCATTCCGACGCTGCAACAGGTTCTTTCGCTGGTTGCGGGGGCTGTGCCGCTGCTTATCGAGATCAAGGATCAGGACGGGGCGATGGGTCCCGATGTCGGACCGCTGGGAGCCGCCGTCGCGCAGGCGCTCAATGGCTATGCCGGCAGCGTCGCGCTGATGTCGTTCAATCCACACGCTGTGGAAGAAATGGCCACGCTTTGCCCCGACCGCCCGCGCGGGCTGACGACGTGTTCCTACACCGCGCAGGACTGGCCTACCCTACCGGCCCGTGTGCGGGACGATCTGCGCGACATTCCCGATTTCGACAGGGTCGGCGCCAGCTTCATCAGCCATGAGGCCAGGGATCTGGACCGTCCCCGCGTATCCGATCTGAAGGCAGGCGGCATTCCGATCCTGTGCTGGACCATCAAATCGCCAATGCAGGAGCAGGAGGCCCGCCGCGTCGCGGACAACATCACGTTCGAGCAATACACACCTTGACGCCGCGCCCGGCACGCCCACCTCTCTGCCCATGACAGAGACAGCCATTTCCCTGACGGCCCACCCGTCGCTTGACGGAATAGACGCAACCGTCTGGGACAGCTGTGCCTGTCCCGATGGCAATCACCCCATCGACCCTTTCACCACCCACCGGTTTCTCAAGGCGCTGGAAGACAGTGGATCGGTCGGACCCGGCACGGGATGGCAGCCGCGCTACCTTGTCGCGGAACAGGACGGCAAGACCATCGGCGTCGCTCCGCTTTATGCGAAAAGCCATTCGCAGGGCGAATACATCTTCGATTTCAACTGGGCGCATGCCTACGAGAATGCAGGCGGTCGCTATTATCCCAAGTTGCAGATCGCGGTTCCGTTCACGCCCGCCACCGGTCGGCGGTTCCTGACCGCGCCGGGCCATGACGCCACGGGCATGGCGGCGCTGGTGCAGGGTGCCGTGCAGATTGCCGCGGACAACGACCTGTCCAGCCTCCACGCCACCTTTTGCACGGAAGACGAGGCATTGGCCGGGGCGGAAATGGGGCTGTCTCACCGGATCGGCCAGCAATATCACTGGCTGAACAAGGGCTACGCCGATTTCGACGCCTTTCTTGCGTCACTGTCCTCGCGCAAGCGCAAGAACATCCGAAAGGAACGCGCCACGGCGCAGGCCTTCGGCGGCGAGATCGTCAGCCTGACGGGCGATCAGATCCAGCCGCATCATTGGGATTATTTCTGGCACTTCTACCAAGATACCGGCGCGCGCAAATGGGGCACGCCCTACCTGACACGCGCGTTCTTCGACATCGCGCAGGACACCCTGCGCGACGACATGCTGCTTGTGCTGGCCCTGCGCGACGGGAAACCCATCGCAGGGGCGCTGAACTTCATCGGAGCCGAAACGCTGTTTGGCCGCTACTGGGGCTGCAGCGAACACCATGCCTGCCTGCACT
The DNA here is from genome assembly GCA_020201155.1 of Loktanella sp. Lineage (GTDB taxonomy): Bacteria > Pseudomonadota > Alphaproteobacteria > Rhodobacterales > Rhodobacteraceae > JAIVHI01. The sequence goes on from JAIVHI010000175.1 coordinate 23,288, forward strand.
TTGAAATCTGCTACTACCAAGCGATAGACTACGCCATCAGCCGCGGTCTCAATCGCGTGGAAGCCGGCGCGCAGGGCGAACACAAACTGGCCCGTGGCTATCTGCCGACCCCGGTGCATTCACTGCACTGGTTCGCGGACTCGGGTTTCCGCGACGCGATCGACCGCTATCTGGTAGCCGAGCGCGAGGCCGTGGACGAGGAGATCGAAATTCTCACCGCCTACGGTCCTTTCCGAAAAGAAACACGCGAGGAACAGGAATGACCGACAAACTCACAGATGCCGACCGGACCGAACTGATCGAACCGCTTCTGGCCAATGGCTGGGCCATGGTCAAGGATCAGGATGCGATTACCCGCGAATACACTTTCGCCAATTTTGTCGAAGCCTTCGGGTTCATGTCGCGTGCCGCGATCTGGGCGGAAAAGCTGAACCATCATCCCGAATGGTTCAACGTTTACAAAACCGTGCGCGTGACGTTGACGACGCATGATGTTGATGGTCTGAGCGAGCTGGACGCCAAACTGGCGCAGAAAATGGACAAGCTCGCGGGACTCTGACGTGGAACAACTGCTGACGACTGAAATCTACAACGGCAAGGCGCTGGCCGATGTGCTGACGCTGGAATTCATCGCCTCGGTTGCAGGGTCCGTTCTGGGCGCGATCACGATCCTGATCCTGGGCTTTCTGATCGCGGGCTGGGCCGGCCGTAGGGTGCGGAATGTCGGGTTGAGGAACAGGCATCTCGACGAGACGCTTTTCAACTTTCTGGGCAACATCCTGCGCTATGTCATCATCGGCTTTGCGCTTTTGTTCGTGCTCAATACCTTTGGCGTGCAGACAACCAGTGTCGTTGCCGTCATCGGTGCCGCCGGTCTGGCCATCGGTCTCGCGTTGCAGGGCACATTGTCGAACGTGGCCGCCGGCGTGATGATCATCTTCTTCCGCCCGATCAAGGTTGGCGATTTTGTCGACATCGCGGGCCGCATGGGCACGGTCAAGGACATCACGCTGAACTATACGGAACTGGCGTCGCTCGGGAACTTCCAGATCATCATCCCGAACTCGGAAGTCTGGGGCAATACCATCGAAAACTATTCGGTCTATCCCGTGCGCCGCGCCGAATGGACCTTTGGTGTCAGCTACGGCGCGAATCTGTCGCAGGCGCATGATGTCATCATCAACACGATCATGGCCGACCCAAGGTCGATGGCCGACCCGGAACCGTTCATTCAGGTGAACAATCTGGGCGACTTTTCGGTCGATTTTCTGGTGCGCGTCTGGTGCAGCCGCGACGATTTCTTTCAGTATCAGGCCGACATGAAACGTCAGGTCAAGGATGCGCTGGATCAGGCGGGCGTGGAAATCCCCTTTCCCACGCGGACCGTGCTGACCGAAAGCGCCTGAACCTCCTGCAAGCAGCGGGGCACCTGAGCGCCCCGCCGTGATTGTCACATCTGGGCCAGCAGCGTTTCGCCCGCCGATATCTCGCATTCGCCGGGGCTGTCCTCGGCATTGAGGACCGACACTTTTCCGTCCTCGACCAGCATCGCATAGCGCTTGGACCGGTCGATGAACCCCACCGGCGGTGCGGAAAAGTTCATGCCGATGGCAGAGGTGAACTCGGATGCCGGGTCAGCCAGAAACGTGATGCCTGCTCCCGCTCCACCGGTGTCGTCGCCCCATGCCTTCATCACGAAGGGGTCGTTGACGGAAAGGCAGATCACCTCGTCCACGCCTTTATCGGCAAAACCGTCGCGGGTCCGTATGAAGCTGGGCACATGCGCGGTGCTGCAGGTGCCGGTATAGGCCCCCGGCAGACCGAAGATCACGACTTTGCGCCCCTTCAGCCTGTCCGACAGGGCCACCTCCTCCGGGCCCTGATCCCCCATTGCCAGCAGCGTGGCATCCGGCAGCGTATCGCCTTTTTCAATAGTCATCAGCGTCCCTCTGTGAATTAACGTCTCTTGGCGTTATAGCCCGCACAACACGCAGGACAATCGGACCTTCCATTGAGAATTATTGCAGGTCGCCACAGGGGCACGGCCCTTGCCGCCGTCGGACAAGGCGATGCCGGTGCGCAATTGCGCCCGACCACCGACCGTGTGCGCGAAAGCCTGTTCAACGTGCTGATGGGGGGGCGCTATGGCGATCCGATCACCGGCGCGCGCGTGCTGGATCTTTTCGCGGGAACGGGTGCATTGGGGCTGGAGGCGCTGAGCCGGGGGGCGGCGCATGTGACCTTCGTCGAGAACGGTCGCATCGCGCAGCGGCTGATCCACGACAACATCGCGCGCCTGCGGCGCGGCGACGACACCAGAATCCTCAAGGCGGACGCCACAAGGCTGCCGCCCGCATCTGCGGCAAGCGGTCTGGTTTTCCTCGACCCGCCCTATGGCCGCAGCCTTGGACAACAAACGCTGGCATCAGCGCTTGCAGCAGGCTGGATCGCGGACACCGCGCTGATCGTCTGGGAGGAAAACGCGCCCCAGCCCGCACCCCCTGGTTTTGCGCTGATCGAACACCGTCGTTACGGCGACACCCACATCACCTTTCTGGAGCGCCATCCGTGACTGTAAAGCTTGTCATTTTCGACTGCGACGGTGTGATCGTCGACAGCGAACCCATGACCGA
>JAIVHI010000176.1 GCA_020201155.1 Loktanella sp.
GGCGAAGCGGGCAAGGACCTGATCTGCCCTGCCGCTTGCGGGGCCGAGGCGGCCTGGGTCGATCTGGTCCGGGTCATCGCGCCCCCATCGCTGGGTGCGCTGATCGAACATGTGACCGGGCGGCGGGTTCTGGCACCCGCGACCCCCGGTACGGTCACCCCGCCTGACGGTGGTCGCGACATGGCCGAGGTCAAGGGACAGGAACGCGCGAAACGGGCGCTGGAGATCGCGGCAGCCGGGCGGCATCACCTTCTGATGATCGGCACGCCGGGGTCGGGCAAATCCATGCTTGCCGCGCGGATCCCGGGCATTATGCCGGACCTCACGCCGCAAGAGGCGTTGGAAACCTCGATGATCCAGTCGCTTGCCGGTTTGCTGGACAGCGGCGGGATCAGCCGGACGCGGCCGTTTCGCGAGCCGCACCACACCGCGTCGATGGCGGCGATCGTCGGCGGTGGGCGTGGCGCGAAGCCGGGCGAAATCAGTCTGGCGCACAACGGTGTACTTTTCATGGACGAGTTTCCGGAATTTCCGCGCACGGTGCTGGAAACCCTGCGCCAGCCCATCGAGACGGGCCGCGTCGTGGTGGCGCGGGCCAACGCGCATATACGCTACCCTTGCCGGTTCATGCTGGTCGCAGCCGCGAACCCCTGCAAATGCGGCTTTCTGTCGGACCCGGCCCGCGCCTGCGCCCGCGTTCCGGTCTGCGGAGAGGAATATCTGGGGCGGATATCGGGGCCGTTGATGGACCGGTTCGACCTGCGGGTCGAAGTGCCGCCGGTCGCCTTTGCAGACCTCGATCTGCCATCGGACGGGGATAGGTCCAGCACCATTGCCGCCCGTGTCGCAGCTGCCCGTGAAAGGCAACGAGAGAGGTTTTCAGACCACGAAGAGGTCACGGTGAACGCCGATGCAGAAGGCAGCCTGCTGTCCGGGATCGCCACACCGGACACGGAAGGCCGCGCGCTGCTGACGCAGGTGGCGGAACGGTTCGGGCTGTCGGCGCGGGGCTATCACCGCGTGCTGCGCGTCGCACGAACGATTGCCGATCTGGCGGGTGAGGCGGATGTGCGCAGGCCACACGTGGCGGAGGCGGTCAGCTTCCGGCTATCGCTCACCAACGAGGTCTAACCTGCGCGTTTCGCTTCGATCACGTCCCAGATCCGACCTGCGACATCGACCCCGTCAAAGCGCTCGAGCTCCTGGATGCCGGTGGGCGAGGTCACGTTGATTTCGGTCAGCCAGTCGCCGATCACGTCGATCCCGACGAAGACCTGACCCTTTTCACGCAAAAGCGGGCCGATCCGATCGCAGATCTCGCGGTCACGGTCGGTCAGGGCGACCTTCTCGGGCCGGCCACCGACATGCATGTTCGACCGCGTCTCGCCTTCGGCGGGGACGCGGTTGATGGCGCCGACCGGTTCGCCGTCGACAAGGATGACGCGCTTGTCGCCCTTGGTCACGGCAGGCAGGAATTTCTGCATAATCAGCGGCTCGCGGTTGATGCCGCTGAACATTTCATGAAGCGAAGCTAGGTTGCTGTCGCCACCGTGCAGCTTGAACACGCCCGCCCCGCCGTTGCCGTAGAGCGGCTTGAGGATCACATCGCCATGTTCGGCGCGGAAATCCCTGAGCGATTCCAGATCGCGGGCGATCATCGTGGGCGGCGTGAGGTCCTGAAATTCGAGGACCAGCAGCTTTTCGGGATAGTTGCGGACCCAGAACGGATCGTTCACCACCAGCGTATCCGGATGCACCATGTCGAGCAGGTGGGTCGAGGTGATGTAGCTCATGTCGAAGGGCGGGTCCTGCCGCAGCCAGACCACGTCCATATCCGCCAGATCGATCTCGCGTCTGTCACCCAGATGGGCATGATCGCCCTGCACCCGCTGAACCTTGAGGCTATGGCCCTTCGCCATGACCCGGCCTTCACGGTAGCTCAGCATATCAGGCGTATAGACGAAAAGATCATGCCCCCGTTGCTGGGCGGCTTCGGCCAGCCGGAACGTGCTGTCGGCGTTGATGTTGACAGCCCCGATGGGGTCCATCTGGAAAGCGACGTTCAGGGACATGGCGACCTCTTTGCTGCGTTGGCCTTACATGGCGCAGCGCGCGGGCCGGTTCAATGGCAGCTAGGCCGCCATGAAGGCATTCTCGATGATCGCGACCTGTCCGGTGCCGTTTACCAAGGCCACATCGAACCGCATCGGCGTCAACTGACCGGTCGGCTCGCCCCCCAGAAAATCGCAGGCGGCGTTGCACAGCCGGTCCATCTGTCGCCGCGAGACGCGATGTGCCGCCTGTGCGAAACTGCGGCTTTTCTTGACCTCGACGAAAACGACGCAACCGTGTTCCCGCACGATCAGATCGACCTCGCCGCCCCGACCGCGCCAGCGACGTCGGACCACATCATAGCCACGGCCCGCATAGTCCCGCGCGACCGAATCCTCGGCGGCCAGTCCTGCATGATATGATGTCGATCCGCTCATTCCGTTTCTCCTTCGTCCTTCAATCGCAGCGCCATCTGGTAGACATCCTTGCGGGGCAGGCCAAAGGCGCCGGACACCATGGTTGCCGCATCCTTCACCCGGTCCGTTCGCAGCGCGGCCAGCAACGCCGCCTCTACGTCGCCGGTCGCGACCTCCTCCGCGCCGGCGCGGCCCACGACCAGAACAATTTCGCCCTTGACCCTTTGGTCCGCGAACCGGACCGTCAGATCCCGCAGGGTGCCGGTGGCCACCTCCTCGAACTTCTTCGTCAATTCACGACACAGCGCCGCCTGTCGATCACCTCCCAAGACCTCGCACAAATCATCTAACGATTCATGAACGCGTTTGGGCGATTCGTAGAACACCAGGGTAAACGGCACATCGCGCAGGCTGGCGATCTCGGTCCTACGCTGGGTCTGGGCCGACGGAAGAAAACCACAGAAGGCAAACCGATCCGACGGCAGGCCTGACAGGGACAGCGCCGTGACCACCGCCGAAGGGCCGGGCGCGGCGGTCAGCGGCAGCCCCGCCTCGCGCACCGCCAATGCCAGCTCGTAGCCCGGATCGGCGATAAGCGGTGTCCCCGCCTCGGAGACGCAGGCGATGGATGCGCCTTGTGCGATCCGCCCCACTAGCCCCTTGACCACGCCGGGGCCGCTATGGTCGTGGAAGGCGATCAGCGGTCGACCGTCGAGCGCCACACCGTGAATATCCAGCAATTTTCGCGCGGTACGGGTATCCTCGGCGGCAATGACGTCGGCGCTGGCAAGGATGTCGAGCGCGCGCAGCGTGATGTCGCGGGCCGAGCCGATAGGGGTCGCAACGAGGTAGAGACCCGCCGAAAGAGGAACACGCCGCCAATTCATCCCTAGACCCTCTTTGCTGCGGCACTATGATGCAGTTGTACCAAGCGGTCGCGTGCCACGCGTCTCGCACAGCTCCACCCGAAGGAATGCCCCATGTCTGCCACAACGCTTCGCCCGCGCAAAGCCGCCTCGCGGATCTTTGCTTTTCTGTCGCTTATCTGGCTGTCGGCCTGTGCCACGGTCGGCGCGATTGCCCCGACCGAGGAGACGGGACCGCAGATCGACGTAGACGCACCGGTTCAGGTCGCCCTTCTGGTGCCGGGCGGGTCGGAAGAAGGCAGCGACCGGTTCCTTGCGTCCAATCTCGAGAACGCGGCCCGTATGGCGATTTCCGATCTCAATGGCGTCGAGGTGGACCTGCGGATCTACAACACCGGGTCGGATCCCGCACAGGCGGCGTCGGTCGCATCGCAAGCCGTGAACGAAGGCGCCAAGATCATCCTGGGGCCGCTTTTTGCCGAAGCCGCAAACGCCGCGGGCGTGGCCGTCGCACCGGCGAACGTCAACGTGTTGGCTTTCTCGAACAACTCCGCGATTGCGGGTGGAAATGTCTTTGTCCTCGGCGCGACCTTCGAGAACACGGCGAACCGGTTGGTCGGCTACGGGGTACGCGAAGGCGTGACGCGCTATGCGGTGGTCCACGGCAACGACGTGCCGGGACAGGCGGGCCGCGACGCCATCGTATCGGCCATCAGCCGCAACGGCGGACAAATCGCTGCGGTAGAGGGCTACCCGCTGTCGCAGGACGGCATCCTGCAGTCGACGGACCGTATCGCGTCCTCGGTCAATTCCGGTGGGGCGGACGCCGTTTTCCTGACCGCCGGCGTCAATGCCGACCTGCCGATTCTCGCAACGGCCCTGCCCGAAGCCGGCATCGACCCCGCGGATACGCAATACTTCGGCCTGACCCGCTGGAATGCGGCCCCGCAGGCACTGGCGCTGCCGGGACTTCAGGGCGGTATCTTCGCGCTGCCCGACCGGACGCTGACCGCGAACTTCGAGGCCCGCTACGAGGCCGCCCATGGCGATGCGCCGCATCCGCTTGCCGGGTTGGCCTATGACGGAATTGCGGCTATCGGTGCGCTGGTGGCTCAAGGCAATGCCGATGCGCTTACGAAATCCGCGCTGACGCAGCCGCAGGGTTTTCAGGGGACGCAGGGCGTCTTCCGCCTGCTGCCCAACGGCCTGAACGAGCGCGGATTGGCCGTGGCGACCGTGCGCAACAACAACGTGGTGATTCTTGAAGCAGCCCCTCGCAGTTTCGGTGGCGGAAGCTAAACCCGCTCCGCCGGATATTCCCAACCTTATCGACCTGCCGCCGGAGGAGCTGATCCTTCCGGCGGCAGAGCTCTTTGACGGGCCCGCCGTCCAGCACGCGCTCGAAGAGTCCTGCGATCACCTGACCGATAGCCGCGAGATCCGGCAATGCACCGTGGCCCTGTTGTCCGAGGTCTACCGCGAAGGCCGCGAACAGATCGCCCTGGTCTTCAAGGCCAATCCCAACGACGCCAAGGCGGCGACAGAAAGCTACAGCTGGCTGACCGACCAGATCGTCCGCACGGTGCTGGACGTATCGGCCAACCGGCTTCACCCCCTGCACAACCCGACAGGCGGCGAGCGGCTGAGCGTTCTGGCCGTCGGCGGCTACGGACGGGGCGAGATGGCGCCCTATTCAGACGTCGATCTGCTGTTTCTGACGCCTTACAAGGTCACGCCATGGGCCGAGAGCGTCATCGAATCCACGCTCTACATGCTGTGGGATCTCAAACTGAAGGTCGGCCACGCCACGCGGACGGTCAAGGACACGCTGCGGCTCGCGCGCGAGGACTACACCATTCGCACCAGCCTTGTGGAGTATCGCTATCTGCACGGTGACACGGCCCTTGCCGCCGAGATGGGGCGTCTGCTGTGGACAGAACTGTTCAAGGACACCGCGTCCGAGTTCATCGAGGCCAAGCTGGCCGAACGCTCGGAGCGGCACCGCAAGCAGGGCGGCCAGCGCTACATGGTCGAACCCAACGTCAAGGAAGGCAAAGGCGGGCTGCGCGATCTGCAGACGCTTTACTGGGTGGGCAAATACCTGCACGGGGTGCGCGAGGCGGAAACGCTTGTGGACCGCAAGGTTTTCACCGCCGACGAATTCCAGACCTTTCGCGAAGCGCATAATTTCCTCTGGGCCGTCAGGTGCCATCTGCATCTGCTCGCGGGTCGGGCGGCAGACCAGCTGAGCTTTGACATGCAGGTCGAAGTGGCCGAGGCGATGGGCTACGAGGACCGTGGCGGACGGCGTGCGGTCGAACACTTCATGCAGGACTATTTCCGCCATGCGACCGTGGTGGGCGATCTGACCCGCATCTTCCTGACCGCCCTCGAAGACAACCACACCAAGCAAAAGCCGGACCTCTTGCGCTTTCTCAAGCGCAAGCGCGAAGCCAAGCCACCCTACGCGATCCAGCACAACCGGATCACGGTGGCCGATGTCGATACCTTTCTGGCAGAGCCGCTGAACATCCTGCGGATTTTCGACGAAGCCCTGCGCACCGGCACCTTTCTGCACCCCGACGCGATGCGCCTGATCGCCAACAATCTCGACCTGATCGACGAGGATCTGCGCAACAGCAAGGAAGCCAACCGGCTGTTTCTTGGCCTGCTTCTCAAGCACGGAAACCCGGAACGCGCCCTGCGCCGGATGAACGAGTTGAACGTGCTGGGCGCCTTCATGCCCGAATTCGCGCCCGTCGTGGCGATGATGCAGTTCAACATGTACCACCACTACACGGTGGACGAGCATATCATCCAGTGCATCAGCAACCTCAGCGAGATCGAGCGCGGCAAGCTGGTCGAAGAGCTGCCCATCGCCTCGGGGATTCTCGAACGGGGTGTGAACCGCAGGGTCATCTATGTGGCGCTTTTGCTGCACGATATCGGCAAGGGCCGCCCCGAGGACCATTCGATCGTCGGCGCACGGATCGCCCGCAGGGTCTGCCCCCGGCTTGGGCTGTCGAAGAAGGAAACAGAGACGGTCGAATGGCTGATCCGCTATCACCTGCTGATGTCGGACACGGCGCAAAAGCGCGACATCGCAGAGCCGCGCACGGTCAAAGGCTTTGCCAAGGCCGTCAAATCGGTCGAGCGGCTGGACCTGCTGACGGTGCTGACGGTCTGCGACATTCGCGGCGTCGGCCCCGGTGTGTGGAACAACTGGAAGGCCGTGCTGATCCGCAACCTCTACCGCGCCACCAAGGATGCGTTGGACACGGGCATCGAGGCCGTCAGCCGCGAACAGGCCGAGACGGAGGCCAAGCGCGAGCTGCGCGAGGCGCTGACGGGTTGGTCGGGCAAGGCGATCAAGCGCGAGACCGGGCGGCATTACGGCCCTTACTGGCAGGGGCTGCCGCTGGCTGCGCATGTGATCTTCGCCAATCTTCTGAAGGATATCCCCAACGACGAAATCCGCATCGACCTGATGCTGGACGAGGATCGCGACGCGACGCGGGCGGCATTCGCCATGGTGGACCACCCCGGACTGTTCAGCCGGGTGACGGGCGCGCTGGCCCTCGTGGGCGCCAATATCGTCGATGCGCGCACCTATACCTCCAAGGACGGCTACGCGACCGCCATGTTCTGGATACAGGACGCGGACGGCCACCCCTACGAAGAGGCCCGCCTGCCCCGGCTGCGGCAGATGATCTCCAAGACCCTGCGGGGCGAGGTCGTGGCGCAGGACGCTCTCAAGGATCGGGACAAGATCAAGAAGCGCGAGCGGGCTTTCCGCGTGCCGACGCAGATCACCTTCGACAACGAAGGGTCGGATATCTACACGATCATCGAGGTCGACACCCGTGACCGACCCGGCCTTCTGTATGACCTGACCCGCACGCTTGCGACCGCCCATGTCTACATCGCAAGCGCGGTCATCGCGACCTATGGCGAACAGGTGGTCGATACCTTCTACGTCAAGGACATGGTCGGCCTGAAATACCACGACGACCGCAAGCGGGCCACGCTGGAACGCAAGCTGCGGGCGGCCATCGCCGAAGGGGCAGAGCGTGCGCGGTCCTGACAGGTCCCTTGCGCTTGACGTCGGCATCTGAGCAATAGCGCGCATGAAACCGATCCGTCTCATGTCCGGCTTTTTCACCGTGGGGATCTGGACCCTGCTCAGCCGCGTGATGGGCTTTGTCCGAGATATCCTGATCGCAGGCTATCTGGGCACCGGCGTCGTGGCCCAGGCTTTCCTGATCGCCTTTTCGCTGCCGAACCTGTTCCGCCGGTTCTTTGCCGAGGGCGCGTTCAACATGGCCTTCATCCCGATGTTCTCCAAGAAGCTGGAGGGCGAGGAGGATGCGGCCAAGTTCGCGCAGGACGCCTTCACCTTCATGGCGGTGCTGCTGAGCATCTTCACCGTGATCGGCATTGTCTTGATGCCGCTGCTGGTCACGGCGATGGCCAGCGGCTTTCGTGGCGACGAACGCTTCGATCTGGCGGTGATCTACGGCCGGATCGCCTTTCCCTACATCCTGTTCATCTCGCTGGCCGCTTTGCTGTCGGGTGTGCTGAACGCGACGGGCCGCTTCATGGCCGCCGCCGCCGCCCCCGTTGCGCTGAACCTCATCTTCGTCTTGGCCATGGTTCTGGCGTCCGTCAGCTGTGACTGCACGCCTTTCGAGGCCCAGATGATAACTGGCAACGCACTCGCATGGGCCGTGCCGGTCGCCGGGATCGCGCAGCTGGCGCTGGTCTGGATCGCGGCGTCGCGGGCGGGTTATCCGCTGCGGTTGCAACGGCCCCGGCTGACGCCCGACCTCAAGCGCCTTGCCATCATCGCAGCCCCCGCCGCGCTGGCCGGTGGCGTGGTGCAGGTCAACCTTCTGGTGGGGCGGCAGGTCGCGTCCTTCTTCGACGGGGCGGTGGCGTGGCTGTCCTATGCCGACCGGCTGTACCAACTGCCGCTGGGCGTTGTGGGCATCGCCATCGGCGTGGTTCTGCTGCCCGACCTGTCCCGCAGGCTGCGGGCCGAGGATACGGTGGGCGGCCGCGATGCCTTCAACCGCGCGTCCGAACTGAGTCTTGCGCTGACCGTTCCCGCCGCCGTCGCGTTGGCCGTGATTCCGGTGCCGCTGGTCAGCGTATTGTTCCAGCGCGGCGCCTTTACACCCGACGACACCGCGGCAACGGCGCTGGCCGTCGCGGTCTACGGGCTGGGGTTGCCGGCCTTCGTGATGCAAAAGACCCTGCAGCCCCTGTTTTTCGCGCGCGAAGACACCAAACGCCCCTTTTACTATGCCTTGGCCGCACTGGTGCTGAACGCCGTTCTCGCAATAGGGCTGTCACCGTTTATCGGCTTCATCGCCGCCGCGCTCGGCACGACACTCACCGGCTGGGCGATGATGTTCATGCTTTGGCGCGGGGCGCGGAACATGGGCGCCGCGGCCACCTTTGACGACCGGTTCCGACTCAGATTGTGGCGGATCATCGGGGCATCGCTGGGCATGGGCGCGGTGCTTTGGATGGTGCAGGGGATGCTGGGGCCGCTCTTTGACGAAGCGGGGTTGCGGTATCTGGCGTTGCTGATCCTCGTAGCACTTGGGATCGTCAGCTACTTTGCCATCGGGCAGATCGTCGGCGCGTTCAAGCTGCAGGAGTTCCGGCGGGCGCTGCGGCGCTAGCGGGTCCGCAGCTTGACCAGCATCGCGGCCCAACCACCGGGGGCCAGCAGGATGGACGCGCCAAAGCCGATGACGAAGGCGGGGATCTCGGCGACCCAGTTCGGGGTGCCGCCCGGAAAGAGAATCCCGAAGATCAGTTGCAGCGCCATCAGGATGCCGATCAGGCGAAACGCCTTGATCTGGCTGTCGCCCACCGCACCCAGCTGCGCCCAGATCAGATAGGTGTAGGCGCCGATCAGGCCGTAGGCCAGGGGATAGGCTCCGATCAAGGGCACAGGCCCTTCCAGCGCCAGACCGAAGACGATGGCACCACCCACGGTGGACAGCAGAAGCAGGATCACGAGGTTGGCGGCGCTGAACACGTCACCCACGAATTTCCCCAAGGCGAGCAGGATCACCACGGCAAACAGCATGTGGGTAAAGCTTTGGTGGATGAAGAGATAGGTCACGAAGCGCTGGATCAGCGGCAGGCCGAAATCGCCGCGCAGGGCCACATATTCCCAGACCACGGGCGAAAAGGCGTAGTCCTGCACCGCCGTCAGCCGCCAGCCGATGGCATAGGGTCCACCGACGACCCCCCGCGAACCGAGCTGAAAGGCACATTCGACGATCACGATCGCCACGGCGAGGCCAAGAATGACCGGAGGGATCGGATTGACGGCGCGATCATTCATGATGGGGCTTTCAGCTTGCGTTGACGGAACGTGACGCTAGGGGTAAGCGCTTGACGCCTGAAACGTCCAGCCCTCAAAGGTGCCACCATGACCGATTTTACGCCGCGTGTTTTCTCCGGGATCAAACCGTCGGGTGGTTTGACGCTGGGCAACTACCTTGGGGCGATCAAGCGCTGGGTCGATATGCAGGGCCAGATGGAGAGCATCTATTGCGTCGTCGACCTGCACGCCGTCACCGTCTGGCAGGACCCGGCCGCCCTGAAGACCGGCACGCGCGAGATCGCGGCGGGGATGCTTGCCTCCGGCATAGACCCCGCCACGTCTGTGCTGTTCAACCAGAGCCAAGTGCATCAGCACGCCGAACTCTCATGGGTTTTCAACTGCGTGGCGCGGGTCGGATGGATGGACCGGATGACCCAGTTCAAGGACAAGGCGGGGTCGAACGCGCAGAAGGTGTCGCTGGGGCTTTACGCCTATCCGTCGCTGATGGCCGCGGACATCCTGCTCTATCACGCCACCCATGTGCCGGTGGGCGAGGATCAAAAGCAGCACGTCGAGCTGACGCGCGATATCGCGGCCAAGTTCAACCACGACTTCAAGACCGACTTCTTCCCGATGACCGAGCCGGTGATCGACGGACCCGCCACCCGCGTGATGAACCTGCGCGACGGGTCCAAGAAAATGAGCAAGTCGGGCGAAAGTGACATGGAGCGGATCAACATGCTCGATGATGCCGACACCATCGCGAAGAAGTTCAAGAAGGCCAAGACCGATCCCGCGCCGCTGCCCGAGACGCTGGAAGGGCTGAAAGACCGGCCCGAGGCGCGCAACCTCGTGGATATCTACGCCGCCCTGTCCGACCAGACGTCGGAGGCCGTGATCGCGGAATACGCAGGCGCGGGCTGGGGCCGGTTCAAGCCGGCACTTGCCGATCTGGCCGTGGACAAGCTGGCCCCGATCAGCACCGAGATGCGCCGCCTGCTGGACGACCCGGCGGAAATCGACAGGCTGCTGGGCGAGGGTGCGGAAAAGGCCCGCGCCATCGCAGCGCCGATCCTTGACCGGACCTACGACATCGTGGGCTTCCTGCGCTCTTAGGCACCACGTCCCTGCGCGGCTGAGGGTATCGGTATCGCCGCGCGGGGTTTATCTGACAGGGCAGTTCCGAACAGGAGAACGCCATGTCCGCCCATCCGACCGTCGGTCACATCCATCTGCGCGTTGCAGACCTTGACCGGTCCATCGCCTTTTATGAACTGCTCGGTTTCACGCTGACCCAACGCTACGGGACGCAGGCCGCCTTTCTGGGCGCGGGCGGCTATCACCATCATGTGGCCCTGAACACATGGGACAGCGCGGGCGGGATGCCGCCGCCGCGCGGACACACCGGACTTTATCACACAGCCTTTCTTTACCCGGACCGCCCCGCCCTTGCCGCCGTGTTGCAGCGTGTGCTCGACGCGGGCGTGACCTTGACCGGTGCCGCAGATCACGGCGTATCAGAGGCCGTGTATTTCAACGACCCCGATGGCAACGGAGTCGAGATCTACCGCGACCGGCCGGACAAGGACTGGCCCCGCGATGCGCTTGGTCAGTTGGAAATGGTGAACCGGCCCTTGGACGTTCCCGCGCTTCTGGCCGAGGTCCCCGCGCAAGCGTCATAAAACTGAGTCAGAATCGCGCGATGTTACCCGCACAGTCCCTTCCCGGCTGTCCCATGATCGGGTCACCCCACCCGAACAACAAAGCGCCCGATCCGTTACGGTCGGGCGCTTTTCATTTCCGTCCCCCTGCCCTAGCGTGCCGCCAAACAAGGAGAACGCGATGGCGACCGGCACCCATATCCGCACTTATTTCGATGGCCAATGGCACGACGGCGACGTGATGATCATGCGGGCGGCGGACCACGGGTCGTGGCTGGGCACGACGGTCTTCGACGGGGCGCGCTACGTGAACGGCATGGCCCCCGATCTGGAGGCCCACTGCGCCCGCGTGAACCACTCGGCCACGGCGCTGATGATCACGCCGACCGTCGCGACCGCCGATATGGTGGCGCTGGTCCGCGAGGGGCTGGAGGCTTACGGCCCCGACGAGGCGGTTTATATCCGCCCGATGTACTGGGCGCTGGATGGTGGCGATCTGGGCGTGAACCCCAAAGAGGGCGCGACCGGCTTTGCGATCTGCCTCGAAGCGATACCGATGGCACCCGAAGGGTCCAGCACGACGCTGACGACGACCCGCTTCCGCCGCCCCGTGATGGAAGACAACGTGGTGAACGCCAAGGCGGGCTGCCTTTACCCCAACAATGCCCGAATGCTGATGGAGGCGCGGGCCAAGGGGTTCGGCAACGCGCTGGTCGCGGACGCGATGGGCAATGTGGCGGAAACGGCGACGGCGAATGTCTTCATGGTCAAGGACGGCGAGGTTTTCACCCCTATCCCCAACGGCACCTTTCTGGCCGGCATCACCCGCGCCCGTCACATGTCGAACCTCGCCGCGGACGGCACCAAGGTGCATGAAACGGTTCTGACCTTTCAGGATTTTCACGACGCGGACGAGGTTTTCCTGTCCGGCAACATGATGAAGGTGACGCCTGTCACGGCTTTCGATGACACGTCCTATCAGGTCGGGCCCGTCACGCGCCGTGCGCGCGAGCTTTATTGGGACTGGGCCGCCAGCGCCTAGGTGCTTTGACGCTCGGCCCAGCCTGCGAATATCTTTTCGAGAAAGACGACACCGTAATAAAGCACGATCCCCAGCACCGCGAGGGCAATCAGCACGGCGAACATCAACGGGTAGTTGGAGTTGGTCTGCCCCGACAGGAACAGCGCCCCCAGCCCCTTGCCGTGAGGCGAGACGATCTCGACCAGATTGGTGCCGATGAAGGCCAGCGTGACCGAAACCTTCAACGCGCCAAAGAACTCTGGCAGCGTCTTGGGCAGGGCGATCTTGCGGAAGATGGTGAACCGCGACGCGCCCAGCGACCGCAGGATGTCGCGATATTCCGGCTCGAGTGTCGACAGGCCGATGCCGACCGACACGGCGATGGGAAAAAACGAGATCAGAAAGGCCATGAGCACGGTGTTGAAGTTGTGCTGCCCGATGAACAGCAGCGCCAGAACCGGCACCAAGGTTGCTTTCGGGATGGCATTGAAGCCCACCAAAAGCGGATAAAGCGCGTCGCGCGCGATGCGCGAAAAGCCCATGATCATGCCCAGCAGCAACCCGAAGACAACGGCAAGGCCCAGACCCGCAACCGTGCGCCAAAGCGTCTGCCATCCGCCGACGAGGAACAGCTCCCAAAAGCGGATGTAGGCGGCGGGCAGGTCCGAGGGTGCCGCCATGACGTAGTCGGGCCAGCCGTTGGCCCAGACGATCAGCTCCCACAGCACCACGAACAGGATCAGCGCCGAGACGGGCACCGCAATCTTGTTGAACGTCTCCATCAGTGAACCTCTACGTCGCGACCTTGGGCGATCTTGATCTGGTTGCGCAGATCATGAAGCATGTCTGCCGCCTTCTGGGTGTAAAGCACGTCGATCGTGCGGTCGTGCGGCAGGTCCACGTCCAGAATATACTGCGTCCGCGCAGGCCGCCCCGACAGGACGACGACCTGATCACCCAGAAACACGCTTTCGCGCAGGTCGTGGGTGATGAGGACACAGGTGAAGTTCTCGACGGCGCGCAGATCGCGCATGGTCTGCCACAGGTCTTCACGCGTGAAATTGTCGAGCGCGCCAAAGGGTTCGTCCATGATCAGGACCGAGGGGCGATGCACGATGGCCCGGCAGAGCGAGGCCCGCTGGCGCATGCCGCCCGACAGCTCTGACGGACGCTTGTCTTCGAATCCTTCAAGCCCGACCATCGCCAACAGTTCCTCGGCGCGGGCGACCCGCTTGGCCCGCGACATCGACGGGTCGACGATCTCAAGCGGCAGGATGACGTTGTCGAGGATCGAGCGCCATTCCAGCAGCACGGGGTTCTGGAACGCCATCCCCACGGTCTTGCGTGGGGTGGTGACGCGCTTTCCTTCCAGCCAGACTTCGCCCGCGTCGGGCTTCATCAGCCCGGCCACCAGCCGCGTGAGAGTGGACTTGCCGCACCCCGACGGGCCGACGACCGCGCAGAATTCACCTTCGGGCACCGTCAGGTCCAGCCCGTCAAGCACGGGAAGCGGGCCGGCGTCGGTGCTGTAGGCGTGCCGGACACCCTTGATTGCGATCAGATTTGACATGAGTTGGGCCTTGGTCTGCGGTCGGGCGGCGACGGGCCGCCCGACACCTTGTCTTATTGCAGGGTCAGCACGTCGCCCGAAGGCAGGTAGCTGTCATCGAAATAGGCCGCCGCATCGGGCTCGTTCTGGAACTCGTAAACCGACTTCGTCTGCTCGATCGCTGCTGCAAGACGATCCGTGTCGATGTTGCCAAAGCCGTTCTCCTGCACCCAGTCGGTCATGACGTTGGCTTCGATGGACATTTCCAGACGTCGCTTTTCCAGATCGGCATCTGCTGCCGGGTTGCGCTCCAACAAGGACGCGATGGCCGCATCGGGATCGTCGATCGCGGCGGACCAGCCCTCGGCGATGGCGGTCAGGAAGCCTGTCACCGCCTCGGGATTGGCCTCGGCGAAGTCGGTGTTCACGATGACTGCGTTGCCGTAGAGATCGACGCCGTAGTCGGCCATGAGCAACACCGTCAGATCATCCTCGGGCACGCCCAGACGGATCAGGTTGAGCGTCGCGGAAAACGAAAAGCCGGTGACCGCGTCCACTTCTTCGCCCGCAAGCATCGGTTCGCGTGTCGGGAAGCCCACGGGTTCGACGGTGATCGCATCCA
Source organism: Loktanella sp. (assembly GCA_020201155.1). Classification (GTDB taxonomy): domain Bacteria; phylum Pseudomonadota; class Alphaproteobacteria; order Rhodobacterales; family Rhodobacteraceae; genus JAIVHI01. Next base: position 14,534 of record JAIVHI010000176.1, read on the forward strand.
TGTCGAGATCATTCTCGTCGGCAAAGATCGGGAATTGCGCCCAGGCGCCATCGGGCGGAGGCGCGCCAAGGATGCGTCCTTCCAGATCGGCGGGCTCTTCGATGCCAAGGCTCTTTCGGCCTACGACGGCGAAGGGCGGCTTGTCATAGACCATCATGACCGGAACGACAGGTGCGTCGGGGTTCTGGTCGAGAAAGCGCATGACGGAATTGATGTCGGCAAAGCCCACCGGATAGGACCCCGTCGCGACCTTCGGGATGGCATCAAGCGAACCGTTGCCTTCGGAGATCGTTACCTCGAGCCCCTTGTCCGCGAAGTAGCCGTTGTCGATGGCAAGCGTATAGGGCGCGGCCGGTCCTTCGAATTTCCAGTCAAGAGCGAAAGGCATCTCTGTCTGGGCCGAAGCCGTTGTTGCGGCAAGGCACAGCGTCGCTGCGCCGAAGATGTGTCGATACATTGGAAAATCCCCTCGTGTTATTGCGTCAGCCTGCCCCCGGACGTCGTCAGGCGACAGGCCCGAGGCCAGCAGCATGCCCCCGAAACCAAGCCTTGCCCGGATGGTTGCGCATTTCAAGGCGGTTTGCCCAATTTTTTGGCAGGACAGCAAGCGACTGGACAGGCCGTCGACGCATAGCGATTGCTCCTCTGTCTGGGCTGGGGCATTGTGGCCGCGCAAGGGGGATCTTGATGCGTAAATTTCTGGTCGTTCTGGACGACAGCCGCGAATGCCTGAACGCGATGCGCTTTGCCGCGATGCGCGCGGCCAAGTCCGGCGGTGGTGTTTCGGTTCTGTCGATCATCCACCCCGAGGAGTTCAATCACTGGATCGGTGTGGGCGAGATCATGCGCGAGGAAGCCCGCGAACGGATCGAGGTGCACTTCGAAGTCTTCGCCAAGTGGATGCGCGACCGGCAGAAGGTGAACCCGGAGCTGATCATCCGCGAAGGCGAACCCGTACCGGAGATTCTGAAGCTGGTGCAGGAAGACAGCGAAATCGGCGTGCTGGTTCTGGGTGCTGCGTCCGATAACAAGGGCCCCGGTCCGTTGGTGACGCAACTGGTGCGATCTGCGGGCGACCTGCCCGTGCCGATCACCATCGTTCCGGGCGAAATGTCGAAAGACCGGCTCGAATCGATAACGTGAAGCGGGCTTAGAATAGTTCTAAACCGTTGACACGAGAGCCTCTGATGTCCATATCTATAGCCATACTTGAAAGGCTCTCCGATGTTCATCCAGACCGAATCCACGCCGAATCCCGCTACGCTCAAGTTCCTGCCCGGGCAGAACGTGCTCGATGCCGGCACGGCTGATTTCCCAAGTGCCGATGCCGCCGGTCAATCGCCGCTGGCCCAGCGCCTGTTCGCTGTGAATGGTGTGACAGGCGTGTTTTTCGGACTTGATTTCGTGACCGTGACCAAGACCGACGATGTCGAGTGGGACCATGTCAAACCGGCCCTGCTGGGCGCGATCATGGAGCACTACCAATCGGGTCAGCCCGTCATGTCCGGCGACACCCAGCCGTCGTCCGGCCATGCCGAACACACCGGCGAAGACGGCGAGATCGTCAACCAGATCAAGGAACTTCTCGACACCCGCGTGCGACCTGCCGTGGCGCAGGACGGTGGAGACATCACGTTCCACGGCTTCGAGCGCGGTGTCGTCTATCTGCATATGCAGGGCGCCTGCGCCGGATGCCCGTCGTCGACGTTGACCCTGAAGATGGGGATCGAAAACCTGCTTCGGCATTACATTCCGGAAGTGACGGAAGTGCGTCCCGTCGCGGCCTGAGACATGGCTGACGACAAGGTCGAGGTCGAAAACGTCAACTCACCCGGCAGCGTAAGCCGGGTGGATGCTGCGAAATACGCCGCCATGAAGTCGGCCATGCTGCAAGTCATGGGGCCGACCCCTATGACGGCCGCCGCCATAAAGGGGGCCGCTCTGCCGCAGCTTCCACAAGACCTGTTTCCCGGCGGTGCGACTGCGGGCTGGTGGATCAAATGCGTGCAGCTTGATCTGGAAGCCAAGGGCGCGATCACGCGCCATGCAACCAAACCCCTGACATTCTCGCTGGCATGACCGGCCCGACCGTTCTGGCCTTCGACACGTCGATGGCACATTGCGCCGCCGGCTTGATGGTGGGCGGCACGGTGTCCCTCCGACTGGACGAGATGGCCAAGGGGCAGGCCGAACACCTGATGCCCATGCTGCAAGACATGCTGACCGAGGCTGGGCTGAACTGGCGGGACCTTGATGGGGTCGGGGTCGGGATCGGCCCCGGCAACTTTACGGGCATCCGCATCGCCGTCTCTGCCGCGCGTGGTCTGGCCCTGGGGCTGGGGATACCGGCGGTGGGCGTGTCCACGCTGGACGCACTGGCGCTTGGGCGGGCGAACTGCATCACAGCCCTGCCCGCCCCCCGCGCGCAGGTCTATCTTCAGGACTTCATCGCAGGCGGCCCCCCGCTGCTTTTCAACCCCGAAACGGATGTGCTGCAGGACGTGCCGGCAGGCATCACAGCCACGCTTGTCGCGCCGGATGCGCCGCAGCTTGCGGATCGGTTCGGATTGAACGCGGCCAGACCGACCTATGCCTTGCCCGAGGCCATCGCGCGAATCGCGGCAAGGCGTTTGCACGAGGGGGGTCCCGCTCCTGCGCCGCTTTACCTGCGTCCTGCAGACGCCGCTCCGCCGAAAGATGCAGCCCCGGTGTTGTGGGCCGGGTCGTGCTGGACGAAGTCGAGATCCTGACCGTGGCGACCCACCCCGGTCATCGCAGGGCGGGTCTTGCGAGACGGCGGGTTGCAGCATTGCTGGACAAGGCCCGCAACATGGGGGCGACCACCGCGTTTCTCGAAGTTGCGGCCGACAATGGCGCGGCCCGCGCATTGTATCGCGATCTCGGCTTTGACGAGACGGGACGCAGGCGTTCGTATTATGCCCGCGAAACCGGCAAGGTCGACGCAATCACGATGTCGCTGCGGCTGACCTGACGTCATAAGCCTCTCTCGCTTCTCATACTCTTGTGACGCGCCCCGAAGAGGGTTGATCTTGGAGTCCAAACCCTGCCTAATCCCCGGCAGGTCCGAATTACTCGGTTCACTTCACAAGGGGCGGCCCGAACCGCCTTTATCGACCTGGGAGACACCACCTATGACACTTTCCACGAAATTCCTCGGCGCGACCGCCGTGCTGGCCCTTACGGCTGGCGCAGCCTCTGCCGATCCCGCCGTCCTTTTCGACCTTGGCGGGAAATTCGACAAATCCTTCAATGAAAGCGCCTACAACGGGGCCGAGCGTTGGGCGGAAGAGGCCGGCACCAGCTATGCCGACGTCGAGATTCAATCCGACGCCCAGCGCGAACAGGCGATCCGTCGCTTTGCCGAATCCGGCGCCAACCCCATCGTGATGGCAGGTTTCTCCTGGGCCACCGCCCTGAACGACGTGGCGCAGGACTATCCTGACACCAAGTTCCAGATCATCGACGGCGTGGTCGAACAGCCCAACGTCCGCTCTGTGCTGTTTGCGGAAGAGCAGGGGTCGTATCTGGTCGGCGTGGCTGCCGCGATGGCCTCTGAGTCCGACACGGTCGGCTTCATCGGTGGCATGGATATTCCGCTGATCCGCAACTTTGCCTGCGGATATGCGCAGGGCGTTCTGTCCGTGAACCCCGACGCAACCGTCGTCGCCAACATGACCGGCACCACCCCCGCCGCGTGGAACGACCCCGTCAAGGGCTCTGAACTGACGCTGGCCCAGATCGATCAGGGCGCTGACGTGGTTTACGCAGCTGCCGGCGGCACCGGTGTCGGCGTGCTGCAGACCGCAGCCGACGAAGACATCCTGTCCATCGGCGTCGACAGCAACCAGAACTACATGCACCCGGGCGAGGTTCTGACCTCGATGCTCAAGCGCGTGGACAACGCCGTCTACGACGCCCTGACCGCCGGTACCGATCTCGAAACCGGCATCCACGTCATGGACCTGTCGAACGACGGTGTCGGTTACGCTCTGGACGAGAACAACGCCGAGCTGATCACCGAAGATATGCAGGCTGCACTGGAAGACGCAAAGCAGCAGATCATTGACGGCGAGGTCACTGTGGTGAACTACAACACCGAAGAAACCTGCCCCGCGCTGGACTTCTAAGGTCGGCAGGCAGTACGTGAACAAGAAGGCCGCGCTCTCACCGGCGCGGCCTTTTCCATTGGAAGGGGAAGCGGCATGAGCGATCCGGCAATCGAACTCAAAGGCATTTCCAAGGCCTTCGGCGCAGTGCAGGCCAACAAGGATATCAGCATCCGCGTCATGCCGGGCACGATCCATGGCATCATCGGCGAGAACGGCGCGGGCAAATCGACGCTGATGTCGATCCTCTACGGCTTTTACAAAGCCGACAAAGGCGAGATTTTCGTCGGTGGCAAAAAGACCGTGATCCCCGACAGCCAGGCGGCCATCGCGGCGGGCATCGGCATGGTCTTTCAGCACTTCAAGCTGGTCGAGAACTTCACGGTTCTGGAAAACGTCGTGCTCGGGGCCGAGGACAGCGCGATGCTCAAGCCATCGCTGACCCGCGCCCGGCGCGAGTTGAAGGCACTGGCCGCGGAATACGAACTGAACGTCGACCCCGACGCCGTGGTCGAGGATATCGGCGTCGGCATGCAACAGCGGGTCGAAATCCTCAAGGCGCTCTATCGCGGGGCCGACATCCTGATTCTGGACGAGCCGACCGGCGTACTGACCCCGGCAGAGGCCGACCACCTGTTCCGGATCCTCGACGGGTTGAAGCGCGAGGGGAAGACCATCATCCTGATCACCCACAAGCTGCGCGAGATCATGGATATCACCGACACCGTCAGCGTCATGCGGCGCGGCGAGATGACCGCCACCGTCAAGACGTCGGAAACCAGCCCTGCCGAGCTTGCCGAGCTGATGGTGGGTCGCAAGGTCCTTTTGCGGATCGAAAAGTCGGCCCCCGCATTGGGTGAGGTGATTCTCGATGTGAAAGATCTGAACGTCACGGACGACAAGGGCGTCCACAGGCTCAAAAACGTCAGCTTTCAGGTGCGCGCAGGCGAAATTCTTGGCATCGCCGGGGTCGCCGGGAACGGGCAATCCGAACTGCTGGAGGTTCTGGGCGGCTACGAGAAAGCGACGGGCACCATCACGCTGCGCGGCCAGACGATCGACCTGACCGGCGGAAAATCCGATGGGCAAAGCCGCAGGCGTCGCGGCATCGCCCATGTGCCCGAAGATCGCCAGCGCGAAGGGCTGATCATGGATTACCATGCTTGGGAAAACGTGGCCTTCGGGTATCACCACGACGCGCGCTACCGCAAAGGCCTGCTGATGGACAACGCGGCGATCAAGGCGGACACCGCCGGGAAGATGAAGCGTTTCGACGTGCGCCCGCCCGATCCCAACCTTGCCGCAAAGAACTTTTCCGGCGGCAACCAGCAGAAAATCGTGCTGGCCCGCGAAATCGAGCGCAATCCAGACCTTTTGCTGGTCGGCCAGCCGACACGTGGCGTCGATATCGGCGCGATCGAATTCATTCACGAACAGATCGTCGCCCTGCGCGATCAGGGCAAAGCGATCCTGCTGGTGTCGGTCGAGCTTGAGGAAATCCTCGCGCTGTCCGACAGGGTCGCCGTCATGTTCGACGGCCAGATCATGGGCGAACGCCTGCCCGGCGAGACGGATGAAAAGGAACTGGGGCTGCTGATGGCAGGCATGACCGACGTACCCACAGACAAACCCGTCCACGAGGCGGTCGAAGAACAGCTGGCGCATGCAGGCACCGGCGACAAAAGGGGGAGCTGACGAATGGACGCGATGCCGAAATGGGCCGAGGTCACCCTTGTTCCGCTGATCTCTCTGCTGCTGGCTGCCATCTTGTCGGCGCTTGTGATCCTTGCCATCGGTGAAAACCCGTGGGCTGCGGTGAAGTTGATGGTCTCGGGGGCTTTGGGGTCGACCTACGGCTGGGGCTACACGCTTTACTACGCCACCAATTTCATCTTCACGGGCCTTGCGGTGTCCATCGCCTTTCAGGCCCGCATGTTCAACATCGGCGGCGAGGGGCAGGCCCTTGTCGGCGGTCTTGGCGTTGCCTTGGTCTTGCTTTACCTGCCCTTTCCGCACTGGACGATCGCGCTGATCGCGTCTGCCGCAGGGGCCGCACTTTTCGGGGCAGCCTGGGCCTTTATCCCCGCGATCCTGCAGGCCAAGCGTGGCAGCCACATCGTCATCACCACGATCATGTTCAACTTCATCGCCGCATCCTTGCTGAACTACATGCTGGTCGGGCCGATCAAGGCGCCGGGTCAGGAACCGGCGACCTCGAAATTTCCAGCAACGACGCAATTGCCGTCCTTTCAGGACATGTTTTCGACCGCCGACACCGTTCTGTTTCGGGGCGCGCCCGCGAACGTCACCTTTTTCGTGGGGATCGCGGCCTGTTTCGCGCTTTGGCTTCTGATCTGGCGCACCCGGCTGGGCTATGAGCTTCGCGCCTTCGGCCATTCCGAAAGTGCTGCGAAATATGCGGGCATCAGCCCCACCAAGATCATCGTCGTCTCGATGCTGATCTCGGGCGGCTTGGCCGGCATGATGGCGATCAACAATGTGCAGGGCGAGGCCGAACGCCTGGTCCTGAACGCGGTGGAAGGCGCGGGCTTCATCGGCATCGCCGTGGCGCTGATGGGGCGGTCGCATCCGGTCGGCGTGTTTATTGCAGCCCTGCTCTTTGGGTTTCTTTATCAGGGCGGTGCGGAACTGGCGCTTTGGACCAGCATCCCGCGCGAATTGATCGTCGTGATTCAGGCGCTGGTCATCCTGTTCACAGGGGCGCTGGACAACATGGTGCGGATGCCGCTTGAAAAGGTCTTCCTGTCGATGCGCCGCCCCCCGAAACCGGACCGCAAGTCGACCACAGCACGAGCGGCGGAGTAGATCATGGACCTGAACACACTGATCCAGATGCTGGACGCAACCGTTCGTCTGGCGACACCGCTGCTTCTGGCCTGTCTTGCCGGGCTTTATTCCGAACGTGCCGGCATTTTCGATATCGGTCTCGAAGGCAAGATGCTGGCCGCCGCCTTTGTGGCCGCCGCCATCGCGTCGGTCACGGGGCAGGTCTATCTGGGTTTGCTGGCAGGGATCGGCGCATCGCTGCTGCTGTCGGCAATCCACGGGGTCGCCTCGATCACCTTTCGGGGGAACCAACTGATCTCGGGGGTGGCGATCAACTTTCTGGCCGCAGGCCTGTCGGTCGTGATCGCGCAAAGCTGGTTCCGGCAGGGCGGACGCACGCCGCAACTGTCGGGCGAAGGCCGGTTCCGGTCGATCACCCTGCCCTTTGCAGAGTCGCTGTCGGGCGTTCCGGTTCTGGGCCCGATCTATGCCGAACTGATCTCGGGCCACTCGATCCTTGTCTACGTGGCCTTTCTGACTGTTCCGCTGACCTGGTGGTTGCTGTTTCGCACGCGGTTCGGCCTGCGCCTGCGGGCCGTGGGCGAAAATCCCGCAGCGGTCGACACGGCAGGCGTCAGCGTCATCGGCCTGCGATTCGCCGCCGTGGGCATCTGCGGCATTCTTTGCGGGCTTGCCGGTGCCTATCTGGCGACAGGGCTGCAGACCAGCTTTACCAAGGACATGACCTCCGGTCGTGGCTACATCGCGTTGGCCGCCCTGATCTTCGCCAAGTGGCGGCCATGGCATGCGCTTTATGCGTGCCTGCTGTTCGGTTTCCTGCAGGTCATCCCGCTTCGCCCCGATTTGATCACCAACACGCTTGGGCTGCGCCTGAACGGTCAACTGCTCGAGGCTTTGCCCTATATCCTGACTGTCGTCATTCTGGCCGGCTTTGTCGGCAAGGCGATCCCGCCGCGCGCGGGCGGGACGCCCTACGTGAAGGAACGATGACCGAACGGGGTCGCGCCACAGAAAAAGGCGTGGCCCCTTTGACTTGACCGGCCGAAAGGCGTTTACCTCGAAGGGCGGACCAAACCGCCGGAACAGCCCATGCAGCTATACCTCCCGATCGCCGAGGTTTCGGTCAACATTTTCCTGATCCTCGGATTGGGCGGGCTGGTTGGTGTCCTGTCAGGCATGTTCGGTGTGGGCGGCGGCTTTCTTTTGACGCCGCTTTTGTTCTTCATCGGCATCCCCCCCGCCGTAGCCGTGGCGACCCAGGCCAACCAGATCGTCGCATCCTCGCTATCGGGCGTGCTCGCGCACCTCAAACGGCGGACGGTCGATCTGCGTATGGGAACCGTTCTGCTGGTTGGGGGGCTTTTTGGTGCGGCCCTTGGCGTTGTGGTCTTCAATTATCTGCGATCCCTGGGGCAGGTCGATCTTCTGGTCCGCCTGTCCTACGTGGTCTTTCTGGGCATCATCGGCGGGCTGATGCTGGTCGAAAGCATCGTGAGCATCCGCCGCACCCGCAACCCCACGGCCAAGCGGAGAAAGCTGCACAAGCACAACTGGATCCACGCCCTGCCCTTCAAGATGAAGTTCCGGGTGTCGGGCCTTTATATTTCGGTCATTCCGCCTTTGCTGGTGGGTGTCTTCGTCGGTATTCTGGCCGCCATCATGGGGGTCGGTGGCGGCTTTATCATGCTGCCCGCCATGATCTACATCCTCGGGATGCCGACCAAGGTGGTTGTCGGAACATCGCTGTTCCAGATCATCTTCGTGGCGGCCTTCACCACGATGCTCCACGCCATCACGAACTATACCGTCGATCTGTTTCTGGCGATCCTTCTGCTGGTCGGCGGTGTGATCGGGGCACAGGTCGGCACGCTGATCGGCACGCGCATGAAAGCCGAGCAATTGCGCATCCTGCTCGCCGTCATGGTGCTTGCGGTCGGGGTGGCGCTGGCTCTCGAACTGCTGATCCAGCCGTCCGAGCTTTACAGCGTCACGGTGGCATCACGATGATCCGCTGGCTTTTCATTCTGATGTTCAGCGCGCTGCCGGCCACGGCCGAACAGATCGTGCTGGGCCTCAGCCAGAACGAAGTGGCGATCACGACGACCTTCGACGGATCGGAGATCCTGATCTTCGGCGCCGTCAAGCGCGACAGCCCGCCACCGGACGAAACGGACCTTGGCGTGATCGTGACGATTTCGGGACCCAGCGAACGTGTCACGGTGCGCAGAAAGGACCGTGTAGCCGGCATCTGGGTCAACAACGACTCGGCCACGATCGATGTGGCCCCCTCTTTTTTCGCGGTCGCCTCGAACCGGCCCTTGAATGAGATCCTGACCCAGCGCGAGGATCGCCAGAACCGGATCAGCCTTGGTTACGCGGTGCGGACCATTCTGCCGACCAACCGTGGGCTGCAGGACTACATCGAAGCCCTTTTGCGGGTGAGACAGCAGAACAACCTTTACCAGCTGCTCGAGTCCCATGTCGAATTGACCGAAGGCACCCTGTTCCGCGCCACAATCGAACTGCCGTCAAACCTGATCGAAGGCGAATACCGCGCCGAAATATATCTGACCCGTGCGGGTGAAGTCATCGATGTCTTCCGCACGGCGATTCCGGTGCAGAAAGTCGGCCCCGGCCAATTTTTCTATACGCTCGCCCACCAGCAACCGGCGATTTACGGGTTGCTGTCGCTTGCGATCGCCGTCGCGGCGGGTTGGATGGCATCCGCGGCCTTCGGGCTGATGCGGCGCTGATCCAAGGGGCTTACTCCGGCTCTTCCGCCGACAGGGCCAGCGGGACGGCGGGCGCCTTCAGATCGCTGACGCTGAGAGGGTCGGTCGGCAAGGCCAGTCGATTGCGGACGACCCACCGCAGGTTGGTCTGTGCCCGCGTAATCGCCACATAGGCCAGCCGTTTCCACAAGGGTTGGCCCGCTTCCATCCGCCCCATCCGTGACGCGGCGTAGATGTCCGGCGCAAAGACCTGCACCGTATCCCACTGGCTGCCCTGCGCCTTGTGAATGGTGACTGCCGCCCCGTGCAGGAACGTGGCCCCCATGCGTGCGGCGAAGGGGATGAAAGGCTCTTCCTCGCCCTCTTTTTCGATTTTCACGATCGAAGCCGCGCTGATCTGGGGGTCTTCCGCCCCTACCACGTGCAGACGTGAAAAGCCGGGCTTGCGCCCCGGCCCGAGGTAGACCACCTGCGCGCCCTTGATCAGGCCCTTCGCTTCCAGATCGAGCCGCCGCTTGCGGTGCTTCAGCGGCAGTTCGATCCCGTCACAGATCAGCGGCTCGCCTTCGAGCAGTTCATCCAAGGGCGCGTTGAAGGCCGCACGAAAGGCGTGAATCAGCCGGATGCGCGTGGCATTGCGCCAGACCAGACAAGGGGAGCGTGCCATCAGCTGCGCCTCGACCCGCTGGGCCATTTCGACCCTCTCGTCCTTGGCCGCCGCTTCTTCCACCAATCGTTCGAAGTGGTGGAAATCGACGTCGGGGTCGGCCAGTGCATGGGCCAGATCGAGGATCGGGTTGCCGGCGTCCTGCCGGTGGATGCGTTCCAGCGATTTGACGCGGGTCTTGGGCAGGGTTTCGAACACCATGCCGCCACTGGACTGCACGGGCGGCAACTGGGCCGGATCACCGAAAAGCACGAGGGTCGGGAAAATCTCCTGCAGGTCCTCGAACTGCTTTTCATCCAGCATCGAGGATTCGTCGATGAACCCGATGTCCAGCGGCTCTTCCCTGCGTTTCCAGCCGGTGATGAAATCAGACCCGCGCAGGCCGGCAGACGCAAGCGCAGCCGGCACCGACTTGTTGATCTGATAGGAATTCCATGCCCGTTCGAGTGCCACGTCGGTCAGCGCTTCGATCTCGGGCCGGTCGCCCTGCCCCGCCAGCCATTCGGCGACCTTTTCGTATTCGGGGTCGTAGACGGGGGTATAGAGAATGCGGTGGATCGTCGTCGCGGGCACGCCGCGGTTGCGCAGCACGCTTGCCGCCTTGTTCGTCGGGGCCAGTATGGCAAGCGTGCGGCGATCCTTGCGCTTCTTGCCTTCCCAGTCGCCCGAGATGATATCGACGCCCGCCTCCTGCAGGGCCTCGTAAAGCCGCGCCAACAGCATGGTCTTGCCGGACCCTGCCTTGCCGATCACCGCCATGACGCTGGATTTTTCCGACTGCGGCGGCATCAGAAGGTTGTCGTCGATATCCACGCCCGCCAGCCGCAGGGCGCTGGCGACGCTGTCCCAGGCGTCGGCCTGATCGTCGGAAAAGATGATGGGTGTGGGGGCGTTCATGGCGCAGACACTACCCCGCCCGGCAGGGGGGCGAAACGCAAAAAGACCCCCGCGAACGCGAGGGCCTTTCGCACCAGCTTACTGTTTACTTACGCGCGGATTCGATGGCGTCCTCGAAGGTGCGCAAGCCCACCTTCGGCGACTGCACCAAGACGGCCATATTGCCGGGCTTGTGCTGGTTCTTGCGCATTTTGGTATGGGCGGCGGGAATATCGTTCCAGCCGAAGACCTCGGACATGCAGGGATCCAGACGGCGTTCGACCATCAGCTGGTTGGCCGCACTGGCCTGCTTGAGGTTGGCGAAGTGGCTGCCCTGCAGCCGCTTTTGGTGCATCCACATGTAGCGCACGTCAAAGGTCAGATTGTAGCCGGTGGTGCCTGCGCAGATCACGACCATCCCGCCGCGCTTGCACACGAAGGTCGAGACGGGGAAGGTCGCCTCGCCGGGATGTTCGAAGACCATGTCGACGTTGTTGCCCTTGCCGGTGATGTCCCAGATCGCCTTGCCGAACTTGCGGGTTTCCTTGAACCATTCCGCATATTCGGGGGTGTTGACCGTGGGCATCTGGCCCCAGCAGTTGAAGTCGTTGCGGTTGATGACACCCTTGGCGCCCAGCGACATCACGAATTCACGTTTGCTTTCGTCGCTGATGACGCCGATGGCATTGGCGCCCGCGGTGTTGATCAGCTGGATCGCGTAGGACCCCAGACCGCCCGATGCGCCCCAGACCA
>JAIVHI010000177.1 GCA_020201155.1 Loktanella sp.
TGATCAAATTCATTCGCGGCGCGCTCTAATTCGGTCTCAGGAGCATCCGAGGATATGTCAGGCCCTGCCCCGGATCCGCCACACGCACCAAGCGTTACAAGCAAAAACGAACTTCCAAAAAAAAGCTTTATACATACTGAAACTCCTTTAAAGGCACCCAGACAGCTTAGCTCATGCCCGAATGCAGGTAATTCATTATCGAAAACTTTATATGCTTAATGTTGACCGATTCGCCTCTTTGATCAAGTTTTACTTTTGTCCGCCGAATCTGGGTCTCTCAGGACACTAAAATTGCCGGAACCAGCCAGATATACGGAGAACGATACTATCATACGACATGAAGCAGCCACGCCCAGCGCATCATCACTATTTAAATCTGAATTTTCGTCTTGATCGTGCAGACGCTCAACTATCCATCTTCAGCGCCGAAATGAACGCCTCCTGCGGGATGTCGACTCTTCCGAACTGGCGCATCTTCTTTTTTCCCGCCTTCTGCTTGTCCAGCAGCTTGCGCTTGCGGGTGGCGTCGCCGCCGTAGCACTTGGCGGTCACGTCCTTGTGGAGCGCGGACAGGGTCTCGCGGGCGATGACCTTGCCGCCGATGGCCGCCTGGATCGGGATCTTGAACATGTGGCGGGGGATCAGGTCTTTCAGTTTCTCGACCATCGCGCGGCCCCGCATCTCGGCGCGGTCGCGGTGGACCATCATCGACAGGGCGTCCACGGGTTCGTCGTTCACGAGGATCGACATCTTCACGAGGCTGTCCTCGCGGTAGCCCGTCAGCTGGTAGTCGAAGGAGGCATAGCCCTTGGTCACCGATTTCAGGCGGTCGTAGAAGTCAAAGACCACCTCGTTCAGGGGCAGGTCGTAGACCACCATCGCGCGCGACCCCGCATAGGTCAGGTCCATCTGGATGCCGCGCCGGTCCTGACACAGCTTGAGCACGTCGCCGAGGAAGTCGTCGGGGACGAGGATCGTGGCCTTGATCCGCGGTTCCTCGACGTGGGCGACCAGCGTCATGTCGGGCATGTCGGCGGGGTTGTGCAGGTCGATCTTTTCGCCGTCCTTGAGGTAGACGTGATAGATCACGCTGGGCGCCGTTGTGATCAGGTCGATATCGTATTCACGCTCGATCCGGTCGCGGATGACTTCGAGATGCAGTAGGCCAAGGAACCCGCAGCGGAAGCCAAAGCCAAGTGCGGCGGATGTTTCCATCTCGTGGCTGAAGCTCGCGTCGTTCAGGGCCAGCTTGTCGATGGCGTCGCGCAGGTCTTCGAACTGGGCGGAGTCGACAGGGAACAGGCCGCAGAAGACCACCGGCTGCGACGGCTTGAAGCCCGGCAGCGCCTGTGTCGCGCCCTTTTTCTCGTTCGTGATGGTGTCGCCGACGCGGGTGTCGCGGACCTGCTTGATGGATGCGGTGATGAACCCGATCTCGCCCGGGCCCAGCACGTCGACGTTCAGCATCGCGGGCCGGAACACGCCAAGCCGGTCGACCTGATGCACGGTGTGGTTGGACATGAAGGTCACGCGGTCCTTCAGCTTCAGCGTGCCGTCGATGACCCGCACCAGCACGACGACGCCAAGGTAGCTGTCGTACCACGAATCCACCAGCATCGCCTTGAGGGGCGCGTCGCGGTCGCCCGTGGGGGGCGGCAGGCGGTGGACGATGGCTTCCAGCGTTTCGACGATGCCGACGCCGGTCTTGGCCGAGACGCGGATGGCCTGACTGGCGTCGATGCCGATCACATCCTCGATCTGCTCGGCCACGCGGTCGCAGTCGGCGGCGGGCAGGTCGATCTTGTTCAGCACCGGCACGATTTCGTGATCGGCGTCGATGGCCTGATAGACGTTGGCCAGCGTCTGCGCCTCGACGCCTTGGGTGGAATCCACCACCAGCAGAGAGCCTTCGACCGCGCGCATCGACCGCGACACCTCGTAGGCGAAGTCGACGTGACCGGGGGTGTCGATCAGGTTGAGGATGTATTCGCGGCCGTTCAGCGCGGTATAGTTCAGCCGCACCGTGTTGGCCTTGATGGTGATGCCGCGTTCCCGCTCGATATCCATCGCGTCGAGAAGCTGTTCCTTCATCTCGCGCAGCGTGACGGTGTTCGTCTCTTGGATCAGACGATCGGCGAGCGTGGATTTCCCGTGGTCGATATGGGCGACGATCGAGAAATTGCGGATATGTGAAAGGTCAGTCATTCACCGGATATGGAAGGGTTTTGGGTTACGGTCAATGGTGGTCGGATGCGACCACAGGCCCTATGTGGGGGGCAATCGCCAAAGGAAACCCCATGACCCCCGAAGTTGCCCTGTCCAACCGTGACGCCCTGCCCGACCCGTTGCGGGTGCTGATCAAGGAGTTCCCCCGCCAAGGCTGGGAAGAAAACCCCAACTACAGCCAGCTGATCGCCTTTTGGCTGGACCGCCACCTGATGTTTCGCCGCCTGTTGGCGCAGTTGCAGTCGGACGCCGAGACGGCGATCGACAGGGATCTGGCCCCGGACCGCTACAAGCGGCAGCTGGCGCAATACGGCGGGATGCTGATCAACCAGCTGCACGGGCACCACCAGATCGAGGACATGCAGTATTTCCCGGTCATGTCCCGGCTCGACAAGCGGGTGCGCGAGGGGTTCGACATTCTTGACGCGGACCATCACGCGCTGGACGGTATTCTTGCGGGGCTGACGGATGCGGCCAACGGGGTGTTGCAGGCGAAGGATAAAAAGATGGTCGATCCGCTGGCCAAGCTGCACGCTTCATTGACCGATTTCGCACCCATGCTGGACCGCCACCTTGTTGACGAGGAAGAGCTGGTCGTCCCGGTCCTGCTGAAATACGCACCGCCCGAGTTTCGCTGATCCCTCGCAAGGATGTGACGGTTGGCGACAAAATACCTTAAAAGGTGAATTGATCCTTGCCAGCTCCTGCCGCATAGTCATGCAAGGCAGTCGGTCCATGACACCGGGGAAACCGGGCGGGGCCAAATCACGAGGCAGGCACATGCGATTCACATGGATTCCGGTGACGTTCATTCTACTCAACGCCTGTGGCGGCGGGGTCAGGGGCGACGTCGGCAACGCCTGCATGGCCGCCGGTCGGTCGGCGGCGAACCCCGCTTTGTGTTCCTGTGTGCAGCAGGTTGCGAACACGCACCTGAGCAGAAGCGATCAGCGCCGGGCCGCATCCTTCTTCGAAGACCCGCAACTGGCGCAGGACACCCGGCAGTCCGACAATCCGCAACTTGAAAGTTTCTGGGGCCGCTACCGCACCTTCAGTAGCGCTGCAGAGCGGATATGTCGCTGACGATCCGCCGCGCAGCCGCCGCGATCTGCGCCATGGCCCCCGCGAAATCCCGCGTGTCGTAGGGGTCCGGCACATCATCCCTGTCAAACAGGCGGATATCGGCCTTGCCGTCGTCAGGTCGCATTTTTGCAAGTTCCGACAGCACACGGCGATCCATCGCGAGGATAAGGTCGTATTTGTAGAAGTCATCGGGGGCGATCCGGCGGGCGGTCTGATCAGACAGATCCAACCCCTGGGCGCGGGCCGCGTCCTGCATCGGGCCATAGGGCGGTTGGCCCGCATGCCAGTCGCCAAGACCGGCGCTGTCGATCTCCCACTCGGGGGCGGCGGCGCGCAATGCCGCCTCTCCCGCCGGGGACCGGCAGATATTTCCCAGACACATCACAAGAACTTTCACGACCGGTCTCCCTGCTGGCACATCGCCCGCCTATCTTTTGAAAGTCGGATGATCAATCCGCCGGGGCCATTGCCCTGCCTTGCATCATCGCCTTGTGATCCTTGATCGACGGCATGAAGAACAGGATCCATCCGTAGGTGAAAAAGAACAGGATCATGCCGGGGATCCACAGGATCGACAGGATGTAGCCGATGGCGCCGGCCACGCGCATCGCCTGACCCTCGGGCATGAACCGCAAAAGCGTCAGATGCAGCAGTTTCCCGCCATCGAGAGGTTGGACCGGGACCATGTTGAACAGGAACAGCGCAAGATTGACCCCGGCCAGCAGGTAGAGAAAGCCCATCAGACTGCTGACCCCGCCGATGTAGGTGTAGCCAGCCGGACCGGCCTGCGCCATGCCCCAGAACAGTCCCCAGACCGCGATGCCTGCCAATGACCAGATCGCGAGGTTGACGATCGGCCCCATCGCCACGATCAATTCCCGGCTGCGGTATGAGCCGGCGGTTTCGCGTTCGCAAAATCCGCCGCCGCCGTAAAGCACGACGCGTTTGACCGGCACACCTTGCACGCGGCAGCCCCAGGCGTGGCCCAGTTCGTGCAACAGGATCGACCCGACAAGCACCGCGACGAAGATCACCCCGCCGACAAGCCCGGACCCGATCGAGAAGTAGACGATCAGCCCGACCAGCCACAAAAGGCTCGAGTCGATCTCGACCCGCACGCCGCCCGGGGCGTGGAACCGTCCGATGATGTTGCGGGCGCGAACCATGGCTTTGACCTTGCTGACAATGCACAGGTTCTAGCCGCAAACAGGGGGCAGGCATAAGGCGCAATCGCACGAGGGTCCGGAAGGGTTGCACAACTGCGGCTGGACACGGGCGGCGCGGACGGCCAAGAACGGATCATGTCCCGATTGCCCGACATTCCAGATCTGGCCCAGCGCATCCGCAGCGGCGACCGCCGCGCGCTGGCCCGCGCGATCACGCTTGTGGAAAGCGGCAGGCCCGACCACCGTGCAGCGGCTCTCGACTTGCTGGATGCCCTCGGGACGGAAAAGCAGGCGTTGCGAATCGGGCTTTCGGGCACGCCGGGCGTCGGAAAATCCACCTTCATCGAAAGCTTCGGCTTGAAACTGGCCCAAGCCGGCCTGCGCGTGGCGGTTCTGGCCGTGGACCCTTCCTCGGTCCGCTCGGGCGGGTCCATACTGGGCGACAAGACGCGAATGGACCGGCTGACGCGGCATCCGGGGGCCTTCATCCGCCCCTCACCCAGCCAGAGCCTTTTGGGCGGGGTCGCGCGCCGGTCGCGCGAAGCGGTGGCGCTCTGCGAGGCGGCGGGCTTTGACGTGGTGCTGGTCGAGACCGTGGGCGTCGGCCAGTCGGAAACCATCGTGGCGCAGATGACCGACCTGTTCGTCTTGCTGCTGGCGCCTGCGGGCGGCGACGAGTTGCAGGGCGTGAAGCGCGGGATCATGGAAAGCGCGGACCTGATCCTTGTGAACAAGGCCGACGGCGACCTTTTGCCTGCAGCACGGCGCACCTGTTCGGACTACGCGGGCGCATTGCGGCTGCTGCGCAAGCGCCCGCAGGACCCCGACGGCTTTCCGCAGGCGATGACCGTCTCGGCTTTGGAGGAGGACGGGCTGGACGGCGCATGGGAGGCGATGCAGACACTTGTCGCCTGGCGCCGCGATGCGGGCGTCTGGGACGAAACACGCGCAGGCCAGGCCCGTTACTGGTTCGACGAAGAGGTGCAGGCCCAGCTTCTCGAGGAAATCCGGCGCGATCCCGAGATCGCAAGAGCGATGACCCAGGCGCGAGAAGCGGTGGCCTCGGGGCGTCAGCGCCCTGCCCCCGCCGCAGCCGCTGTCTTGCAAGGCTTTCGCGACCGGCACGGTTAATCCCGCCGATGCCCCTTGACGGGTCAGTGGAATCCGCCTATCCCGCGCAAACTGTATTCAAGGCCCTGTCAGGGGCCGTTCACCCATGCGACCCGACCCCGATCCGCGGGGACCACGCGGTCTGCCACTGTCGAAGGAATGACCTCATGTCGCGCCGCTGCGAATTGACCGGAAAAGGCCCGATGTCTGGCAACAATGTCAGCCACGCCAAAAACAGGACCCGCCGCCGGTTCCTGCCCAACCTGCAGGACGTGTCGCTGCGTTCGGATACGCTTGGCCGGACGTTCAGGTTCAAGATATCCAACCATGCGCTGCGCACCGTGGATCACCGCGGCGGTCTGGACGCCTTCATGGCCAAGGCGAAGGACGTCGAGCTGTCCCCCGCCGCGCTGAAGGTCAAGAAAGAGATCGCCAAGGCCACCGTCGCCTGATCAAGCGCGATGTGATTTCGGACAAAGCCCGGTTTGCGCCGGGCTTTTTTCGTTTCAGACGTCGGGTCCCGCGGTGGGGGCGGGATGCCTCCGGCGGGGATATTTTTGGCAAGATGATGAGGGGGCCCTGCATGATTGACGGGACACTGCCCATCGACAGCGTGCTGCCCGAACTGGTGGCCGCCCTGCGGGCAGAGGGGCGTTGCGTGCTGCAGGCCCCGCCCGGAGCGGGCAAAACCAGCCGCGTGCCCCTGGCCATGCTGGAGGCGGCTGTTTGCACCGGCAAGATCCTGATGCTGGAGCCGCGCAGGCTGGCCGCCCGCGCCGCCGCCGAACGTCTGGCCGAGGGCCTGGGCGAGCGGCCCGGGGGGCGTGTCGGCTACCGCATGCGCGGCGAGAGCGTGGCGGGATCGGCCATCGAGGTGGTGACGGAAGGCATCCTGACCCGGATGCTGCAGTCCGATCCCGAACTGGCCGGCATCGGGGCCGTGATCTTCGACGAATTCCACGAACGGTCCCTGAATGCCGATCTGGGGCTGGCTTTGGCGTGGGAGGTGCGGCAAGCGCTGCGGCCCGATCTGCTGGTCGTCGTGATGTCGGCGACGCTGGATGCGGGGCCGGTCGCCGCGATGCTTGACGCAGCGCCGGTGGTGACCTCGGACGGGCGGGCCTATCCGGTGGCGGTGCATCATCTGGACGTGGCGGTGCCCAAACGTCAGCGGATGTCGGAGGCCTGCGCCGAGGCCGTTGCCCACGCGGTATCGCAGACGACCGGCGGCGTGCTGGTTTTCCTGCCGGGAGAGCGCGAGATCAGGGACACGCAGGCGGCCCTGTCGGGGCGGGTCCCAGACGATTGCGTCATCCGGCCGCTTTACGGGGCGATGCCGTTCAAGGACCAGCGCGCCGCGATCGCCCCCGCCAGGCAAGGGCGCAAGATCGTGCTGGCCACGTCGATTGCCGAGACCTCGCTGACGATTGAAGACGTGCGGGTGGTGGTGGATGCAGGTTTCGCACGGCGCGCGCGGTTCGATCCGGGTTCGGGCATGTCACGGCTGGTCACCGAGCGTGTCAGCCGGGCCGAGGCGACCCAGCGCGCCGGACGCGCCGGACGCGTGGCCGAAGGGGTCTGCTACCGGCTTTGGACCAAAGGCGAGGACGGCGCCCTGCCCGCCTTTGCCCCCGCCGAGATCGAAGCCGCCGACCTGACGGGGCTGGCGCTGGAACTGGCGCAATGGGGGGCTGACGATCTGGCCTTTCTGACACCCCCACCCGAAGGTGCATTGGCCGAAGCGCGGGGCTTGCTGGTCTCGCTGGGGGCGCTGGATGCGGGTTTCGCAATCACCGCGCACGGTCGGGCGCTGGCCGCCATGCCGCTGCACCCGCGGTTGGCGCATATGCTGGCGGTGGCGGGCCAACCCGCGGCAAGGCTTGCCGCGGTGCTAGCGGCGCGTGACCCGCTGCGCGGGGCGCCTGTGGACCTTGCCTTGCGGCTGCGGGCTGTGGCGGGGCGCTACGACGGGCCGGGGCAGGTCAACCCGGCGGTGGTCGCACAGGTCCGCGACGAGGCAAGGCGCTTGTCCAAGGGCTTGCCCGAAGGCCCGCGTCTGTCGCTGGGGCAGATGGCGGCGCTGGCCTACCCCGACCGCGTCGCCCTGCGGCGGGCGGGGGACGATCCGCGCTACCTGCTGTCGGGCGGAAAGGGGGCCGCGGTCGACGCAGGCGACGCCTTGGCCGGGCAACGGATGCTGGTGGTGACCGACACCGACGGCCACCCGCGCGAAGCCCGCGTCAGGCAGGCCGTGCCCCTGTCAGAGAGCGAGCTGCGCGACATTTTCGCGCAAGACATCGGTTGGGAGACGCTTTGCGAATGGTCGCGCCGCGCGGGGCGCGTTCTGGCCCGCGCGCAGGAACGCTTTGGGGCACTGGTCTTGCAGGACCAACCGTGGAAAGACGCTGATCCCCAGTCCGTGGCCCTGGCGATGTGCGCGGGCATCCGCCAGCTTGGGCTGCGGCTGACGGGCAAGGCCGCATTGTTCCGCGCCCGGGTTGAGCTGGTCCGCGACGGCGGCGACAGCCTGCCCGACATGACAGATGCGGCCTTGATCGACGGGCTGGAACACTGGCTTGCACCGCATCTGGCGGGGGTCGTCAGCGCCGAAGACTGGAAGCGCTTTGATCCCTTGCCGGCACTGCGCGCAATGTTGAACTGGGACCAGTTGCAGCGGCTGGACACCGCGGCGCCCGCGCATTTCACGACGCCCCTGGGGCGGAAGATCGCGATTGATTACAGCGGCGAGGCGCCCGAAATCACCCTGCGCCTGCAGGAAATGTTCGGGCAGCTTCGGCACCCGATGATCGGGGGTACGCTGCGGGCCAAGCCGCGCCGCTAGCCCCACTGACTCAGACTCCCAGACAATAGCGCATGACGGCCTTTTGCGCGTGCATCCGGTTCTCGGCCTCGTCCCAGATCACGGATTGCGGGCCGTCCATCACTTCGGACGTCACCTCGTCGTCGCGGTGGGCGGGAAGGCAGTGCATGAACAGCGCATCATCCTTGGCGGCCCCCATGAGGGCGGCGTTCACCTGATAACCGCGCAACTGGTTGTGCCGCCGTTCGCGGGCGGATTGCGGGTCGTGCATGGACACCCATGTGTCGGTGACCACCAGATCGGCGCCCTCGACCGCCTCGCGCGGGTTGCGGGCGGTGGTGTAGAACGCGCGCAACGCCGGTTCCGGGTCCAGCGGTTCGGGGCCGGTGAAGACGAGGTCGAATTCGAACTGCTTTGCCGCATGTGCGAAGCTTGCGAAGACGTTGTTGCCGTCACCGGACCAGACGACTTTCTTGCCTTTGATCGGGCCGCGGTGTTCCTCGAAGGTCATCACGTCGGCCATGATCTGGCAGGGATGGGTCCGGTCGGTCAGCCCGTTGATCACGGGCACGCTGGCGTATTCGGCCATTTCCAGCAGCGTCTGTTCCTCGAAGGTGCGGATCATGATCAGATCGACGTAGCGCGACAACACGCGGGCCGTGTCGGCAATGGTTTCGCCGTGGCCCAGCTGCATGTCGGCCCCCGAGAGCACCATCGTCTGCCCGCCCATCTGGCGCACGCCCACGTCGAAGGACACGCGGGTGCGCGTCGACGGCTTTTCGAAGATCAACGCGACCATGTGGTCCTTGAGCGGCGTCTCGTCGTCCTGCGCGCCCTTGGGGCGACCGTTGCGGCTGGACTTCATCGCCGCTGCACTGTCGATGATCGACCGAAGATCGGATTGCGGGGTCGTATGGATGTCGAGGAAATGGGGCATGGCTACTCCTTGGTGCACCGTCGGACCGGGGGTTTTGCACCCCCGGACCCCCGCAGCATATTTTTACTCGGATGAAATGGATTTTGCGGCGGTATCGAGACGCAGTATCGCCTCGGCGATGTCGCTTTCGGTGATATTGAGCGCGGGCAGCAGACGGACCACGTTGTCGGCCGCCGGAACGGTGATGACGCCGGCCTCGTATCCGGCCTTGACCACATCGGCATTGGCCGCCCTGCATTTGAGCCCCAGCATCAGGCCCATGCCGCGCACGCTTTCGAACACGTCCGAGTTGCCGGCGACCAAGCCTTCGAGCTTTTGCCGCAGCGCGCCCGCGCGGCGGTTCACATCCGCCAGAAAATCGTCGTTTGCCACATGATCCAGCACCGCGTTGCCGACGGCACAGCCCAGCGGGTTGCCCCCGTAGGTCGACCCGTGCGTGCCGGCGGTCATGCCGCTGGCCGCATCCTCGGTGGCCAGCACGGCACCCAAGGGAAAGCCCCCGCCGATGCCCTTGGCGATCATCATGATGTCGGGGCTGACGCCGGCCCATTCGTGGGCGAAGAGCTTGCCGGTCCGGGCGACGCCGCACTGCACCTCGTCGAAGATCAGCAGGATGCCGTGTTTGTCACACAGCTCGCGCAGCCCCTTGAGGCACTGGTCGGGCACCGGGCGGATGCCGCCCTCGCCCTGCACCGGCTCGATCAGGATCGCGGCGGTGGTGTCGCTGACGGCGGCCTGCAGCGCGTCGTGATCGCCAAAGGGCAGCTGCGTGAAGCCGGGCAGCAGCGGGCCGAAGCCCTTGGTCATCTTTTCGGTGCCGACAGCGGCGATCGCGGCGGTCGACCGGCCATGGAAGGCCCCCGAGAAGGTGATGATCTCGCTGCGGTGCTCGCCCTTGTCGAACCAGTACTTGCGGGCCATCTTCACCGCCAGTTCGCAGGCTTCCGTGCCGGAGTTGGTGAAAAACACCGTGTCGGCAAAGGTGAGGTCGACCAGCCGGTCGGCAAGGGTCTGCTGCGCGGGGATGTGATAGAGGTTCGACAGGTGCCAGACCTGCTGCGCCTGATCCGTCAGTGCCTTGGTCAGGCCGGGGTGGGCGTGGCCCAGCGTGTTGACCGCGATGCCTGCACCCAGATCCAGAAAGCGTCGCCCGTCGGCCTCGATCAGCCATGAGCCTTCGCCTTTGACGAAGGTCAGGGGCGCGCGGGTGTAGGTCGGCAGGATCGTGTCGATCATAGGATCGGCCTTTCGGAATGAAGAAGCCCGTTTTGTGGGGGCACGGGGGCTTCAGGTCAACGATTTTTGAGGGTGGGATGAAGACGAGCAGAGGCAGAGGCGCAATCAGCCTCGGCGTCGGGTCACATATGTGGCAAGCATCTTCATCCTGCGGACCTAGCGGAAGTCGGGGCGCACTGCAATCATGCTTTCAGGCGGTAACCCCGGTCCAGCCAGCGCCACACCACAGCCAGCACGACGGCAGTCGTCGGCACAACGATCAGCAGACCCAGCCAGGGCGAGCTGTCGGACACGCCGATCATGCCGTAGCGCACGCCGTCGATCACGTAAAAGAAGGGGTTTGCGTGGCTCAGGGTCTGCATGAGGGGCGGCAGGCTGTCGATGGAATAGAAGGTCCCTGAAAGAAAGGCCAAGGGCGTCACGATGAAGTTGGTGATCGCGGACAGCTGGTCGAACTTGTTTGCGAAGACACCCGCGACCATCCCCAGCCCACCCATGAACAACGAGCCCAGCACCACGAACAGGATCGTCCAGAGCGGGTTCTGGACGGCGACGCCCAGAAACAGCCCGCGTTGATCAGCGGCGCCATGATCGTCTGCGCCCAGACATTCATGAAACGGCGCACTTCGCGTTCCGAAAGCGTATAGGTGCCCAGCCAGTTGACCCGCCCGAAGCGGCGCACGCCCATATCCGTGGTTGCCATATCGCGTTCCCTTGTCTGTCTTAGAGGTGCAGGACATAAAGGTTCATCCCGGAATGACCAGTGCCGGATGCGGCTTGAAGAGACTCTCTTGCCTCAAGCGGGCGGTTGCGGTTGTCCCTGCCGGTCTGGGTGACTAGTATAAGGGGCTGACAAGATAACGCCGCAAGCGGACCCTGCCCCGCGGCCCCGACAAAACCCGAAGGAAGCCCCTATGTCCTGGACTGACGAACGCGTCGAGACGCTCAAGAAGATGTGGAGCGAAGGCCAGTCGGCCAGCCAGATCGCCAAAGAACTGGGTGGCGTGACCCGCAACGCGGTGATCGGCAAGGTCCACCGTCTGGGTCTTTCGAACCGTGCAGGCAACGGTGCCGGCACGCCTCCTCCGGCCCAGCCCGAGCCGAAGGAAAAACCCGCCCCCGCCGCGGCGAAAAAGGCCGACCCCAAGCCCGAGCCTGCCAAGGAAGAACCGGTTTCGACATCCGTCGAACTGGTCGAGGCCGTGCAACTGGACGAAAACGGCATCCCCATGTCCGCTGCGCGCTGTGCGATCATTCCCGCCGGTCAGCCCTTGCCGCCCCAGCCCAGCGCGAACGAGATCAGCCCCGAGGCCCTTGCCAAGGTCAGCGAAGTCGAGAAAGCCGCCAAGCGCCTCAGCCTGATGGAATTGACCGAAAAGACCTGCAAATGGCCGGTTGGCGACCCGGCCACCGATGACTTCTGGTTCTGCGGACCGGCGTCAGAAGAAGCTTGAAATACATCGGGAAGTGATCCGACATGATGTCGGGCCAGCGGGCCATGTCCACGATACGGAAATGCCTGGAATGAAACAGGTGGTCGAGCGGCCACCGCATCAGGACGCTCCGGGCCGAAAAGGTGTTGTAGAACCCCCGCCCCACGCGGGGGTCGAGCAGGCGGCTGATCTTCTGGAAGCGGCGGGTGGTGATCGACCACGCCACGTCGTTCAGATCGCCCGAAACGATGACGGGCAGAGTCTCGTCGCGCACTTCGAAAGCGACATGCGCCAGTTCCGCGTCGCGGCCTTCGGTGGAATGGTTGGGCACCGGCGGTTCAGGGTGGACGACGTGCAGCCGAAATCTGCCGCCCGACGGCAGGGTAATGATCCCTGAAAGGGATGGCACCTTCTCGACCACACGTTCCTGAAATTGCGCATCCGCAATCTCGTAGTGGCTGAGGATCATCATGCCGTAGCCCGTGTCCAAGGGGCAGGCGTAGCGATAGGGGTAGATATCAGCGAGATCTTCCAGCGCGTCGCACCAGGCCTGATCGGTTTCAAGCGCCATCACGATATTCGGCTGCCGCTCTCGGGCGAGGTCGACAAGGTGGGAATAGTCCCTGTTCGACAGTTTCACGTTCGCCGCGAGCAAAGAGATCATGCGACCCTCGTCCAGATCGTCGCCCGGTCCGGGTTTGACCGACTGGCTGCGCCAGACCGGCAGGTAACGCCCGATATGAAAACCCTGGATACCCACAACTCCGGCAAGAAGAATCCAGGCGAAAACCTGTCCCGGCAGCGCTGCAAACCAGACGACCGGAACCAGAACAAGCGCGACCGCCAGCAACTGTTGCCGCGGAAAATCACCCCCCCTGACGAACCCATGAGACAGCCGTGAAGACGGCAAAACCGTCAATCCGGCGACCGTCGCGACCGCCGCCCAAATAACAATATCGATGATCACTGTAATGTCGCCCTGTCCGCTGATACCCGAGCCAACGCCGCAACTCGTGATTTGATCCCTGAGTTCGAAAAATTGCACCTGCCGTCGCATTTGGCCAGCTCGGACCTATGTCAGGGACAGGCCAACAGGAGATTTTCGATGTCCAATACCGCACTCATCACCGGCGCTTCTTCGGGAATCGGGCGTGAATTTGCCCGCTACCACGCTGGAAAGGGCGGAGATCTGATCGTCACGGCCCGTCGGCAGGACAGCCTGAACACCCTGAAGGCCGAACTGGAAGACGCCCACCGGATCAAGGTGACGGTGATCGCACAGGATCTCGGCTCGGCCGAGCAGGCGGAAGAGCTTTACCAGCGCGTAACCGAGACCGGACAGCCGGTGGACATCCTTATCAACAACGCGGGCTTCGGCGGGCACGGCAAGTTCCACGACCGTGACCTTGCAACAGACCTTGGCATGATCGACCTCAACGTGAAGGCGCTGGTAACCCTCTGCCACCGGGTCGGCGGCGACATGCGGGCGCGGGGCAGCGGCAAGATTCTAAATGTCTCGTCCACCGCCGCCTATATGCCCGGCCCGCTGCAGGCGACCTACTTTGCCACCAAGTCTTTCGTCTCCAGCTTTTCGCAGGCACTGGCCGAAGAACTGCGCGACGCAGGCGTCACCGTGACCGCGCTGGAACCGGGCTTTGTCGAGACCGAGTTCGCGGACCGCGCCGATCTGAACGGCACCGACCTGACCAGTTCGGGGGCCACGCCCGATACGGTGGCGCAATTCGGCTACGACGCGATGCTCAAGGGGCAGTTGCGGGCCGTGAATGATCGCAAGCTGGGATTCGCGCTGAACTGGGTGATCCCGAACATGCCGCGCAGGCAGATGCTGAAGATGGTGCGCAAGATGCAGGAAAAGAACGCCTAGCGCCTGATGAGCGAGACGCCAATTCCGCCCAGCACCAGCATGGCGGCAATCGCAAGGCGCAGGGTCACAGGTTCGGCCAGCAGCACCGCCCCACCACCCACGGCGATCACGGGCACCGACAGTTGCGCCGTGGCGGCTGTCGTGGCGGCCAGTTGCGGCAGCACGCGATACCACAGCGCATAGCCCAGAGCGGAGGTCAGCGCCCCGGCCACGACAGCCGTGATGGCCCCGAAGGTCGTGACCGTCACCGGCACCACCGCCAGCGGCAACAGGACCAGCGGCAGGCAAAGCACAAAGTTGCCCGCCGTGGCGACAAGAGGCTGCCGCGCGCCCTGACCCAGCAACGAATAGGCCGCCCACCCGGCCCCTGCCGCGATCATCGCCACCGTCCCCCCGAGCGGAAGATCCAGGCCGCCCTGCGGCCACAGCAAAAGCACCAGACCAC
The DNA here is from genome assembly GCA_020201155.1 of Loktanella sp. Lineage (GTDB taxonomy): Bacteria > Pseudomonadota > Alphaproteobacteria > Rhodobacterales > Rhodobacteraceae > JAIVHI01. Next base: position 14,343 of record JAIVHI010000177.1, read on the forward strand.
CGAAGGCCACAGCGGCCCCGAGCCAACGCAGCGCTGGCACCGGGCCGCCGGCCAAGCCAGCCCAGCCGAACATGACCAGCTGCACCGTGCCGAACAGGATCAACGCCCCCACGCCCGCACCAAGGCCGATGTAGGCCCATGAGAATCCCAGCATGTAGACGGCAAGGGCCAGCGCGCCCCATAACCGGTCGCGCCCCAGTGCAAGTTGACCCCTGACCAGCACGGCCAAGGTCAGCGCCCCCGCCGCGACCCGTAGCACTGCGAAGGCCAGCGCATCGGTGCCGAAGACAGCGACGCCCAACCGGTTCAACACCGAATTGGCCGCGAAAGCCACCATTACAAGAAGCGTCGTCAGGAAAAGGCGCATGAGGATCAATGCCTTGCCCCGCACGGCTTGGCAATCGCGATCCTGGCCCCGAGACTTAGCACAAATGCTAAGTGTCCAGATCCCTCGGGATACCGGGGCGCCACACCGTGGCGTGAACCGCGGCGGGCTTTTCAAAGCCAAGGCTTCGGGCTAGATGCGGCGGATGGCCCAGAACCCTCCTTCCCTTCGCCCCGACCTTGCCAACGCGCGATTGCAACGCGACATCGACACCGTGCGCCCCGCCGGACAGCCGACCATCGGGATGGTGTCGCTTGGCTGTCCCAAGGCGCTGGTGGACAGCGAACGCATCCTGACACGGCTGCGCGCCGAGGGCTATGCGATCAGCCCCGACTACGCGGGCGCAGAGGCCGTCATCGTCAACACCTGCGGCTTTCTCGATTCAGCCAAGGCCGAAAGCCTCGACGCCATCGGCGAGGCGCTCAAGGAAAACGGCAAGGTCATCGTGACCGGCTGTCTGGGGGCCGAGCCGGATTATATCCGCGAACACCACCCCAATATCCTCGCTGTCACGGGACCACATCAATATGAACAGGTGCTGGATGCGGTGCACGGCGCCGTGCCGCCCGCCCCCGATCCCTTCGTCGATCTTCTGCCCGCCACAGGCGTCAGCCTGACACCGCGTCACTACAGCTATCTCAAGATTTCCGAAGGCTGTAACCACAAGTGCAAGTTCTGCATCATCCCCGACATGCGTGGCAAACTGGCGTCCCGCCCCGCACACGCCGTCCTGCGCGAGGCTGAAAAGCTGGTAGAGGCGGGCGTGAAGGAACTGCTGGTCATCAGTCAGGACACCAGCGCCTACGGGCTGGACCGCAGATACGACACCAACCCGTGGAAAGACGGCGAGGTGCGCAGCCACATCACCGACCTGACCCGCGAGCTGGGCAAGCTGGGTGCTTGGGTGCGGCTGCACTACGTCTACCCCTACCCGCATGTGCGCGACCTGATCCCGCTGATGGCCGATCCCGCCTCGGGCGTGCTGCCCTACCTCGACATCCCGTTCCAGCACAGCCACCCCGATGTGCTGCGCCGCATGGCCCGCCCCGCCGCCGGAGCAAAGACGCTGGACGAGATCGCCGCCTGGCGTGCGATCTGCCCCGACCTCACCCTGCGCTCGACCTTCATCGTGGGCTACCCGGGCGAGACAGAGGCCGAGTTCCAGCACCTGATCGACTGGCTGGACGAGGCACAGCTCGACCGCGTCGGTTGCTTTCAATACGAAAACGTCGCCGGTGCCCGCTCGAACGCCCTGCCCGACCATGTGCCGGCAGAGGTCAAACAGGACCGCTGGGACCGCTTCATGACCAAGGCGCAGGCGATCTCGGAAGCCAAGCTCGCCGCCAAGGTGGGCCGCACGCTCGAAGTCATCGTGGACGAGATCGACGACGAGGCCGCCACCTGCCGCTCATGGGCCGATGCGCCGGAAATCGACGGCCACGTCTACGTGGACGAGGGGTTTGAGGGCCTGGGCGTGGGCGATGTGGTCAAGGTCAGGATCGAAGAGGCGGGGGAATATGATTTGTGGGGCTCGCCCGTTCCCGTTCAGTAACGGCCCTCTCAGACCGCCTCGGCCCTGAAATCCAGCGCGACCCCGTTCAGACAGTGCCGCAGCCCGGTCGGCTCGGGTCCATCCTCGAAGATATGGCCCAAGTGTCCGCCGCAGCGCGAACAGTGAACCTCGGTGCGGGGGTAGATCAGCTTGTAGTCAGTCTTGGTGCCCACCGCGCCTTCGATATTGTCCCAGAAGCTGGGCCAGCCGGTGCCGGACATGAACTTGGTTTCCGACGAATAGACATCCTGCCCGCAGCCGCCGCAGGTGAAGATGCCTTCACTGTTTTCCTCGTTCAGCGGGCTGGAAAAGGGCGGTTCTGTCGCTTCCTCGCGCAGGACCGCGTATTCCTCTTCCGTCAGACGCGCGCGCCATTCAGCGGGGCTCAGATCGACCGCGAACGACCCTTCGGATGCCTCGCTTTCACTGTTGAGCGCGAGGTAGGCGGCGGCACTTGTCAGGGCGATGGCCCCGGTGCCAAGAAGCAGGTTGCGACGGGTGTGCATTGGGGTCTCCGGTTCGGTGACTGTCAGCTCGCAAACGCCCGACACGACACCACGTTCCGCTGCTCACGTCATCGTCAGCGGGCGTCCAGCCAGACCCGCACGGCATCCTGCACCCGGCGAAAGCGGTCACCGCCCAGCTTGGTGCCCCCAAACCAGCGGGTGACCACCACGACCTCACCGGTGATCCCCTCGCGTTCGAGCATCCGCAGGATCACCATCCCCGCGCCCGCCTCGCCGTCGTCGCCCTTCAAAGGCGTGCCGTCAGGCAGGATCACGGCCCAGGTGTTATGCGTGGCCTTCGCGAATTTCTTGCGCCGCACAAGTGCCTTGAGAAAGGCCTTCGCATCCTCGGCACTTGCACAGGCACCACCCGACACCGCGTATTTCGACCCCCGGTCGGTCAAGGCATTCTCGATCACGCGCATGGACGCCTCATCATCTTGCCGGAAGTATCCCGGGGGGGTTGGGGGGCTGGCCCCCCGGGCGTCAAAGCACCACCCCACCGATCACGCAGAGCCAGGCCACCCCCACCGCCACCGCCGTCACCGCGACGCCGGCAGAGCCGCAGTCCTTGGCCTGCTGCGCGAGGATGCGACGGTCGGTGCCGACATCGTCCACGACCCGCTCGATGGCCGTGTTCACGCATTCCGCGGCAAGGATCAGGATCCCGCCCATCAAGAGCATCCCCCGCTCTCCTGCAGAGATCGGCAGGACGAAGGCAAGCACGGCAAAGACCGCATTGGCGACAAGCCATTGCGCCATGGACCTCTCGGTGCGGTAGACATGGACGAACCCGTTCCAGGACCAGAGGGTCCTTTCCCTGATCCGGACCAGTTGCGCGATCACAGCATTGGACATCGTCTTTGCTTTCCTTCATTCGGCCCGCAGAATGGCGCAAGCCCCCTGCCCTGCCAAGGGCGCTTGCGGTCCCTTGTCACGCAACGGCACACTATGAGAATGATCTTCACCGCTTTATTTATCCTCGCATGAGAAAATCCCGAGACGCTTATCCCGCCTACGCCCGGTCCGAACGCATCGCCGACGGCACGTTGCACGCCATCGGCCTTGTCCTTGCCGTCATCGGGGCCGTCTGGCTGGGGGTCTGGGGGATGGGTCACACCTCACCCGGGCAGACGGCGGCACTGATCGTCTACGGCGTGGCGCTGGTCGGCACTTTCGCCGCGTCTGCGTTCTACCACATGACCCCGTGGGAGGGGCTGCGCCCCACCTTGCGCCGCTTCGATCATGCCGCGATCTATCTCAAGATCGCGGGCACCTATACGCCACTGGTGGTCATGCTGGGCAGCGGTTTCGCCTATACGCTTCTTGCCGTGATCTGGACGATCGCCACCTTCGGCATGGTCAAGAACCTGTTCTTCTGGCGGACGCCGGGCAAGCTGGGGTCGGTTCTCTACCTCATCATGGGCTGGATGAGCGTCGCGTTGATCTGGCAGATCTGGCCATTGCTGCCTGTGGCCACACTGGCGCTGATCGTGGCGGGCGGGTTGCTATATACCGTCGGTGTCATCTTCTTCACTTGGGAAAGCCTGAAGTTCTCGAACCCGATCTGGCACGGCTTCGTCCTTGCCGCCTCGGTCTGCTTTTTCGCCGCGATCGCCATCGGCGCAAGCGCGCAGATGGTCTGACCGCGTCAGCGCACCCGCGTCATCTGCGCCACGATCCGCTCGACCGTGGCGACACGGTCGGCATTGGCCGGATGGGTGCCCAGAAACTGGTTGCCTGGATCGGGGATGCGCGTGAAGAACCGGGCGCCGACGATGGGGTCATAGCCCGCTTCAAGCGCGATCACGGTGCCCAGCGCGTCGGCCTCGAGTTCGAATTCACGGCTGAAGGTGCGCGCACCGATCACCGCGCCGATCTGTGCTGCCTCCTGCAGCGCATCCGTCCCGACCGCCCCCGCGATCGCCTGCGCCAGTTCCGCCCCCAGCTGTGCGTTCCGCTGCCCGCGTGCGATGTGCCCTTCGATATGATGGGCGGCTTCGTGGGCAAGGATAAAAGCCACCTCGTCCCGGTTGCGCGCCTCGGCAATCAGCGGAATTGTGAAGCCGATGATCGGCTGACCGTTCAGGTCCAGCGTCTGGAAGGCATTGGGCGGCTGGCCCGGACGGTCATCGACCACGATGCGGAAGTCGCAGTTGCTTTGCGTGGCGGCCCGGATGCAGATCGCCTCGGCCACCGGTTCCACGTCCGCGACGACCGCCGCGAAGTTGCGCACGGCCGTGCGGGCGTCCAGCGGCGGCGGGACGACCTCCTCCAGCACCGTCACATCGACCTGCGGCGGAGACTTTTCGATCGTGCGCGGCGCTGTGTCGGGGCGGGGCGCGCAGGCCGCGGCAAACAGAAGGATAAGCGGGATCAGGCGGTGCATCGGGTCCTCGACATCGGCGGAATGGCGCCAGATTACCGTTCCGCCTGCGCCGTGTCAGACCCTCTTTTCGCACATTTGCGTCAACCCGCTGCTTTCCCTTGCGCGTCTCGCGGCCTAGGCTGTCTGCATGTTTAGCATAGAGCACGAATTCGACGCCACGGTCGTCACCCTCGTCGACGAGGGATCATCGCCTCTGCAAGAGGATATCGTCATCAACGCCTTCGAGGATTGCATCACGCTCGAACAATGGGACCCCCGCACCAATGCGATCAACAAGCTGACCCTGTCGTTGTCGCAGGCCCGCGATCTGGAAGCGGCGCTGGACCTGCCCGAAGGGGTGTACCAGTTGCGCAAGGCGCCCGATGGCGATTGAACGCAGAGGTCACCCTTGGCGGTGCGGGCGGGATGCCTCCGGCGGGGATATTTCTGGCAAGATGATGAAGGGGCGGCTTACATGAGCACGGGGTTCTACTGGGACGAACGCACCTTCTGGCATGCGGGCGGAAATTACGCGGGGCTGTTGCCGGTGGGCGGGCTGGTGCAGCCGATGGTGGCGGGCGGTTTGCCCGAAAGCCCCGAAAGCAAGCGCAGGCTGAAGAACCTGATGGATGTGACCGGCCTGAGCCGCGATCTGGCGCTGTCCGGCGCCGATGCGGCGGACCGCGAGACGCTGTTGCGGGTGCATCCTGCGTCCTATCTCGATGCGTTCAAGGCGCTGTCGGACGCGGGCGGCGGCGAGATGGGGCGGCGCACGCCCTTCGGCCCCGGCGGGTTCGAGGTGGCGGCGCTTTCGGCGGGGCTGGCGGTCACCGCGCTGGACGACGTGCTGCGCGGGGTGCATCGCAACGCCTATTCCCTGTCGCGTCCACCGGGCCATCACTGCCTGCCGGATTATCCCAACGGGTTCTGCCTGTTCAACAACATCGCCGTGGCGATCGAGGCCGCGCGTGCGGCGGGGCCGGCCCACCGGTTCGCGGTGCTGGACTGGGACGTCCACCACGGCAACGGGACCGAGGCGATCTTCTACGAAGACCCCGATGTGCTGACCATATCCCTTCATCAGGAGCGGAATTATCCGATGGACACCGGCGATCTTGCCGACCGCGGGCGGGGTGCAGGTGAGGGTGCCAATCTGAACCTTCCCCTGCCGCCCGGCACGGGACACACCGGTTACCTGGCGGCGATGGACCGCATCGCCCTGCCCGCGATCCGCCGGTTCGCGCCCGATGTGATCATCGTCGCCTGCGGCTACGACGCCGCCGCCAACGATCCATTGGGCCGGATGCTGGCCATGGCCGAAACCTTCGACGCCATGACCGCGCGGGTCATGGATCTGGCCGACGACCTGTGCGGCGGGCGGCTGATGATGACGCACGAGGGCGGATATTCCGAAAGCTACGTGCCGTTTTGCGGTCATGCCGTTCTTGCACGCCTGTCCGGCAGCGCCGTCAGCGCGCCGGACCCCTTCGGAGATGTCTTCCCCTTGCGCCAGCCGGGGCCGGCCTTCGACCGTTTTCTCGACGGACAACTGGACGAAATGGCAGCAGCCCTCGGGGGTTGACCGTTGCGCCGCGCGCAGGCGCTGCCTATTTCGGACCCGACGCAGACAGAAAGGCCCGCCATGCCCGCACCCAATCCCGCCGCTCTCGACTTTCTGCTGACCCGCAGGTCGCGGCCGGCCAAGACGCTGACCACGCCTGTCCCGGACCGCGCCGCGCTGGAGCTGATCCTGCGGGCGGCACTGCGCACGCCGGATCATGGCAAGCTGGAACCCTGGCGGCTGATCGTGCTGGAAAAACCCGCGCTGGCGCGGCTGGCAGAGGCGGTTCCCGCGCGGGGTGCGGCACTGGGGATCGAGGCCGAGAAGATCGCCAAGACGCGGTCGCAGTTCGACATGGCCGATCTGGCCGTGGCCGTGGTCTTTGTCCCGCAACCCTCGGACAAGGTGCCCCAGGTCGAACAGCTTTATTCCGCGGGGGCCGTCTGTCTTGCCTTGCTGAACGCCGCACTTGCATCCGGTTGGGGGGCGAACTGGCTGTCGGGCTGGGCCAGCCACGATGCAGGCTTCGTGCAGGATACGCTGGGGCTCGCACCGCATGAACGCATCGCGGGCTTCATCCACATCGGCACGGAAACCAACCCACCGCCCGAACGCCCGCGCCCCGATCCGGCGCTGAAGGTGGAATGGGTGGCCAAGTGATCCTTGTCGATTTCGCCAAGGCACTGGCGCAGCTGCCCGACCCGCGCTTTCGCCGCGTGCTGCTGATGGGCATCGGCCTGACCATCGCCCTGTTCGTGGCGATCTATGCCGCTGTTCTCTGGCTGATCGGCACGACGACCGAGGAGGGCATGGTCCTGCCGCTGATCGGCGAAGTGACATGGGTCGGCGACCTGCTGGGCTGGGGGTCCTTCGGGCTGATGCTGATCCTGTCGGTCTTCCTGATGATCCCCGTGGCCAGCTTCATCACGTCGCTTTTCCTCGAAGACGTGGCCGACGCGGTCGAGGCAGAGCACTACCCCACCCTGCCGCCTGCGCCGCGCACGTCGTTCTGGGACGGCATGCGCGACACGGTGAACTTCTTTGGTGTTCTGGTCGGCGCGAACGCCCTGGCCATTTTGGCCTATGTGCTTTTGCCTTTCGCGGCGCTTTTCATCTTTTACGGCCTGAACGGGTATCTGCTGGGGCGCGAGTACTTCCAGATCGCGGCGATGCGTCGGGAAGGCCGCGCCGGCGCGAAGGCCATGCGAGAGGCCAACCGGCTTCAGATCTGGCTTGCGGGCATCCTGATGGCCGTGCCGCTGACGATCCCGCTGATGAACCTTTTCATCCCGATCCTGGCCGCCGCGACCTTCACCCACCTCTATCACCGCATCGCGGCGCGTTAGTTTGCCGACTCGGCCGCGGGTGACATGCGTCCGAACCAGTCGAGATCGTCGCGCACGGTGATCGTGCCCGAAAAGATCACCGCGCAGATGACGGCCCAGATCGGAATGGCCCAATAGGTCGTGATCTTTGCCTTGCGCCCGATCTGCACGTCGGCGGGCGCGCCCTTATGGGTGCCCGGCACGACTTCGCCTGCTTCGTCCTGCGTGACCAGCCGCAGCGGCAGGACGACGAAAAGGGTCATGAACCAGACGACGGCAAACATGACGATTGCGGATGTGATACCCATTACACTTGCTCCAGTTCGGTCAGGGTGCCGGCCACGTCCTTGGGATGCAGGAAGAGGACGGGCTTGCCATGGGCGCCGATCTTCGGCTCTCCGTCGCCCAGAACGCGCAGGCCTTCGGCCTTGAGCTTGTCGCGGGCGGCGATGATATCCTCGACCTCGTAGCAGAGGTGATGGATGCCGCCCGCCGGGTTCTTTTCCAAGAAGGCCGCGATGGGAGAGTTTTCGCCCAGCGGATACAGCAATTCGATCTTGGTGTTCGGCAGGGTGATGAAGACCACCGTAACACCGTGATCCGGCTCGTCCTGCGGCGCACCCACTTCGGCCCCCAACGCGCCCCGGTAAAGGGCGGCGGCGGCATCGAGGTCGGGCACCGCGATGGCGACATGGTTGAGACGTCCGATCATGTGGATCTCCTTTGCGGGTCTTATCCAACGCCTGCGCTCGTCCCACAAGCGGCAGATCATCGCAGGCGTCTTAGGGGATTATTCATAGAGATGGGGTCAGGTTGTCTCAATAGCAACGGAAAGGAACGGACATGCCCGGGATCGACGACCTTGCCAGCCACCAGACGCCGACGGCCCTGCGCCCCCTGCAGGGGCTGACCCTGCTGGTCGTGGAAGACAGCCGCTTTGCATCGGAAGCGGTGCGCCTGCTTTGCACCCGGTCGGGCGCGCGGATCAGGCGCGCCGACGGCCTGCGCGCGGCGCGCAAGCATCTGGCGGTCTACCATCCTTCGGTGCTTTTGGTGGATGTGGGCCTGCCCGATGGATCCGGGCTCGATCTGATTGCGGGTCTGGCCGGGACCAGCCCGCGAATCGCCGTCATTCTCGGCACCAGCGCCGACCCCGACATGGAACGGGCGGTGCTGGCGGCGGGGGCGGATGGCTTCATCGAGAAACCCATCGCCAATCTGGCCCAGTTTCAATCCGCGATCCTGCGGCATCTGCCCGCCGAACGGCAGCCCCCCAAGTTGCGGGTCGTCAGCGAAGAACGGATCAAGCCGGACCGGCTCGCGTATCAGGACGATCTGGTGCAGGTCGCGGGTGTCCTTGGCGGCAGACGGGCCGAGGATCAGGTTGATTATATCACGCAGTTTCTAGGCGGCGTCGCACGGTCCGCCCAGGATGACGATCTCGATCTCGCAGTGCGGCAGTTGAAACAGCTCCACTCCAGCGGCGCATCCCTGCGTCCCGGTCTCGCAGCCCTCAATGCAGTTCTGAAAGACAGGCTGGAACAGGCCGGGCCGATCTAAAGTGTCGCTCAATCGTTGCACACGTTCCGCCTTTTGCTGATGTCTCAGGTTAAAGGCGGAACGCTTTAGAACGTGAGGTCGCAGGTCAGCAGGTGCGGCTGCGTCAGTCGCCCCAACGCCTGACGCGGCGGCCCTTGGCTATCGAAATTGGTGGGTGAAAGCCAGTCGCGGAGGGCAGGTCGCAGGGGCATCCAGCCGTCATCGGTCATGGCGCAACCATGCGGTGACGCTACAAGATCACAAAAGCAACCCCGGCTCTGACGACAGATCAAGACCGGGGAACACGGCATCCTCGATCACCGCGCGGTCCAGCCCGAACTGGCCGCGCATCACCCAGCCCGCAAGGCTTCGGACGTCGCGCAGGGGCATCAGGTCCCTTTCCTGATACAGGTCCGCCGGCCCCAGCCCCGGCCAGTCCCCGGCCACCTGGCCGCCGCGCAGGGCGCCACCTGCGTAAAGCATCGCCCCCCCGGTGCCATGATCGGTCCCTCGTGAACCGTTCTCGCGCGCGGTGCGGCCGAACTCGGTCATGCACAAAACGGCCGTCTTGCCCCAGACCGGCCCAAGCCCCGCCCGCAAGGTCAGAATCGTGTCGGACAGCTGGCCCAAGACGCGGGCAAGCCCCTGCCGCTGGTTCAAGTGGGTGTCCCAGCCGTTGATGGAAAAGCTCGCGATACGGGTGTCGCCGCGCAGCCGGCCCGCCGCGAATTCCGCGATCTTCACGTGATCGCCACCGCGATTGGTCATGCCCGTCATTGCCTCGGCCATCATGTCATCGTCGATGGCCGTCACGGGGTTCATCCGCAGCTCGTGAGCAAGGGCGATTGCCTGCGCCGAAGCATCGCGAAACAGCGGATCGTCATGATGCACCATTTCAAGCAGCCGCTGCGCCTGTGGCGTCAACCGCAGGTCGGCATCGGGCGACCAGCGCGAAGCGGGCGCGTCACCGGCGAGGATCTTCAACTCGTCCCGCCCGATCGCAAAGGCGGTTTCCGTCTCGATCCCCGGCGTCGCCAGCAGCAAGCGGTTCAGCCAGCCATCGCGCGCGCCCAAAGAGCGTGTCTCGCCGTAGCCTGCTTCAAGGATATCCTGCCCGTCGAAATGGCTGCGCTTGTCGCGGTAGGGCGTCGAGACCGCCTGATAGGCCCCCATCTCGCCACTTTCGTAAAGCGGCAGAAGTGGTGCAAGTGCCGGATGCAGATGCCAGAAGTCCGACAGCGGCAGACCGTCCGCCGCCGCCAGCGTGGGTCGAAGCCCTGCATAATCAGGGTCGCCCACGGGCCGGATCACGTCCAGCCCGTCCATCGCCCCGCGCAGGATGATGACCACCAGCCGGTTGTCCCAGGGGGCGGATGCAAAGGCCATCGGCGTGATAAAGGGGCTGGCGGCAACCGAACATCCCAGCGCGGTCAGAAAGCGGCGGCGATCCATCGTCATCTCCTTTGAAAGGCCGCCGAGGCCAGTACGACCCCGACACCTTCGATGCGGTTTTCGGATGCGGCGGCGGCAAACGCGACCTCCTCGGGCGGATGCGGGCCCAGCGCCATTTCGACAAAGGCGCGCGGGTCCGGCAGGTCGCGCCGCAAGGTGACCGGCACCTCCATCGCCCAGGAAATCCGCCCCGCCATGCCCTGCGGCGTGACCCAGGCTTCGTCGGCTTCGGGCCAGCCGTCGGGGCCCGGCGGGCTTTCCCAAGGCTGGCCCATGACCTGCAAGGGGGTCGTCAGTTTCTCGCGGGTGCGGCGCCGGTCCAGCGCCATGACCGCATCGGGTGCGACATCAAGCGCGCGACACGTGGCCGCGATGAATTCGACCGGACGTCTGACCTTGCGCTTGACCGGATCGAAGGCTGCCGCATGGGTCAGCATGGCGGTCATCACCGTCTGGATGTCCCCCTCGCTGTCCAGATACGCGGTGATCATCCGGTCCAACAGACCGGCGTCCGGGTCGGGTCCGATGAAATGCACCGCAAGCTTGGTGCAGATATGCCGCGCCGTGTCCGGGTGCCGCGCCAGATCGTCAAGCGCGGCGTAGATCGTGTCGAGCGATGCAGCATCGCTGTAGGTCACCCCCAGCACGGTTTCACCCCCCGGTTCGGCCTGCCGCGCGTCGTATGTGAACCCCTGACGCGGATCGTAGATCAAGCCGGTCAGAAGCTCTGCGAATTCGCGCACGTCAGACTGGGTAAAGGCGCCCTCCGCGCCAAGCATGTGCAACTCCAGCATTTCGCGGGCAAGGTTCTCGTTCAGCCCCCTGCCCCGCCGCAGCCCCAGCACGCTGGTCGGCCCGTGGCTGGCCGGCTGATCGAGATAGAGCAGCATCATCGGCTGGATCGCGACCGCCCTGAGCATGGTTCCGAAGCGTCCTGCCGCATGAGGGCGGATCGATTCCTCGACCGCCGGGGTCACCCCATGGGCGACCTGGTTGCCACGGGCGCGGATGGTGAAGTGATCGGCCCAGAAGTGCACCAGACGTTCGCGCAACCCGATGGGCGCGTCGATCATCCGGCCCAGCGTGGCGTGCAGGTTGGCCCTTTGCAGCGTCATCGCCGCTTGTATCAGGCCGCGATAAGCCTCTGTCGTCGCGTCCTCTTGCGGTGTGCCGCGGGCTGCCCTGCGGGCCTTCGCGGCCTCCTTGATCGTCGCGATGCCGGGCTGCATCCGCGAAAACGGCGGTATCGGATAGCGCGCCGCCATCGCATCGTCGCCCGACAGATCGGCCAGAACCGCATCCACGTCGCCCGGAGGGGCATGACGCGGGGACAGGCCCGTTCCGAAACGGATCGCGGCAAGAAAGGGATCGAAGGTCATGGGACCACCCTAAGCACAGACTGCGGCAAAGGTGAGGTGAAATCACGCGGTCGGCAAAAGCCTGCGCTGGGACAGGTCACCCAGCGCTTTGAGGGGCGCAGGACAGAGGGACGCGACCAGATCGGCGAAAAGCGCGAGGATTCGCGGGAGGATTGATCCTCAGGTCAACGCGAACCCTTGCGGATACTGGTGAAGGCCATCGTAATCGGCCTTCCCGATCTGCACCCCTTCGGCCCTCAGGATCGCAAAGGCGGTGGTCAGATGAAACCACTGGTTGGGAATGGCGAACTGGATCAGGTAGTCTGTGGCCGTTTGCCGGATCAGCGCGTCACCCGCCCGGTGCTGGATGCTCCGGGATGCGGCGCCTGCAAAATCAGCCACAGCGACGCCTGCGATGTCGCGCGCGGCCTGTTTCACCTGCGCCTGCAAGTCTTCCACCGTGCCGCCCTCGTTCGCCAAGGCCCAGGGGCGCAGCAGCAGCGGCATCACGCAGCGCAGGGCAAAGCCGTTGGCCATTCGCAACTGGTCCGCGCAACCAAGCTGATCCGCCGCCAGTCGCGCATCAAGCAGTGCAGCGGCGTCCGGGCGGGCCGCGATCACATCGACCAGATGTTGGACCCGCGCAAGTCCGCGGATCGCGGTCTGCGTGGCCAGTTGGTGCAATCCGTCGTCGGTCAGCGGCGTTTCCTCATCATCCGCTGCACCAACTTCCAAAGTGCAAAAAGCTTGAACAAGCGTCCCATGGGGATCTCCTTTCTACAGGTTGGTATTCAAACGCGCGGCGCTGCGGTCTGGTTCAACTTTCCGGCGGCAAAACCCGCAGGCGCAATTCGCGCAGCTGGTCGTTCTGCGGCTCTGACGGCGCGCCCATCATCAGGTCCTCGGCGCGCTGGTTCATCGGGAACATGATGACCTCGCGGATGTTCGCCTCGTCGGCCAGCAGCATCACGATCCGGTCGATGCCCGCGGCACAGCCGCCGTGGGGCGGTGCGCCGTATTGGAAAGCGTTGACCATGCCGCCGAACCGTTTGCGCACCTCGTCCTCGCCGTAGCCCGCGATGGAAAAGGCCTTGAACATGATCTCGGGCCGGTGGTTGCGGATCGCGCCCGACACCAGCTCGTAGCCGTTGCAGGCAAGGTCATACTGAAAGCCCAGAACGTCTTCGGGCTTGCCGTCCAGCGCCTCCATCCCGCCCTGCGGCATGGAGAACGGGTTGTGCTCGAAGTCGATATCGCCGGTTTCCGCGTCGCGTTCGTAGATCGGGAAATCGACGATCCATGCAAAGGCGAACCGTTCGGTGTCGGTCAGACCCAACTCGTCCCCGATGACGGTGCGGGCACGGCCTGCGACGCCTTCGAAGTCCTTGGGCTTGCCGCCAAGGAAGAAGGCCGCATCGCCCACACCGAGTCCAAGTTGCTGGCGGATCGCCTCGGTTCGCTCGGGGCCGATGTTCTTGGCCAGCGGGCCTGCGGCTTCCATGCCGTCGCCCTGATCGCGCCAGAAGATATATCCCATCCCCGGCAGACCCTGTTCCTGCGCGAACTTGTTCATCCGGTCGCAGAACTTGCGGCTCCCGCCCTTGGGGGCGGGGATCGCGCGGATCTGGGTGCCGTCCTGTTCCAGCAGGTTGGCGAAGATCGCAAAGCCGGAGCCCGCGAAATGCTCGGACACGACCTGCATCTTGATCGGGTTGCGCAGGTCGGGCTTGTCCGACCCGTCGCGCGCGCCCTCGGGGGACGAGGCCGTGATGATCGGCGTCTGGTATTCGCGGAACCCCTTGTCCCACATGCGCTTGCGCATGCTGGCCACCACGTCGGACCGCAGCGTGATGTTGCGCTGCATCGCCTCGCGGCGCAGGTCGAGGTAGCGGTAGGTCAGGCGCGTTTCTTCCGGGTATTCCTGATCCCCGAAGACCTGCAGCGGCAGGTCGCCCTTGACCGCGCCCAGCACTTCCATGTCGCGGATGTAGACTTCGATCTCGCCGGTGGGCAGCTTCTTGTTCACCAGATCCGGCGCGCGGGCCTTCACGATGCCGTCGATGCGGATGCAGTATTCCGCGCGCAGCTTTTCCACCTGCGCGAAAACGGGGCTGTCGGGGTCGCAGAGGATCTGGGTGATGCCGTAATGGTCGCGCAGGTCGATGAAGATCACGCCGCCGTGGTCACGCCGCCGATGGACCCAGCCCGACAGGCGGACGGTATCGCCCACGTTGGCGGCAGTCAGGTCGACGCAGGTGTGTGAGCGGTAGGCGTGCATGGGCTGTTCCTCGGACAAATCGGTCGCACTCGTTGACCAACGAAGCGGGGTAAAGTCAACCGCTATGCGGCTTCATCCATTTCATCCGCCCCGCCCATTTCATCCGCCCCCGTCAGTCGTCCAGCAGGTCCGGGGTCAGTTCCGTCACGATCCGCACCTCGTCGGGGAATTCGCCGCGGTCGGCGTAGGCGTTCGGATAACCCACCGTTCGGATGCCAGCGGCGACCGCAGCCTGCGCGCAGATGCCCGTGTCCTCGATCGCCAGCGCACCGCCTTGGGCGACCTGCAGATCGGCAAGCGCGGCCTCGTAGATGTCGGGGGCAGGCTTGCGGTTGTCCACATGCATGCCGGCCCCGACAAAGGCGAATTCGTCGCGGTTCAGCGCTGTGCCAAGGTTGTCGAAGATCGCGTCAAGCTGTGCTGTGCCGGTGTCCGTGACCCAGCCGATCGGGATGGCGCGGTTCGCGGCCTCGTCCATCAGCTCTCGGACGCCGGGTCTCAGGGTCAGGCCATTGTCGGCCATCATGCGGGCGTAGTGATCGACCTTGGCGCGGTGCAGGGCCTCGGGATCGACGGTCTGGTGACGCTGGGTGGCGTAGCGCGCGATCCGGTCCTCGCCGCCCGATTTCTTCAGCAGCTTGGCATAAGTCTCCTGGTCCCACTCCCATCCAAGCCCCGCATCGGCGAAGGCCGCGTTGAAGGCCCGACGTTGCATGTCGGAGGTTTCGACAAGAACACCGATCGAGCCGAGAAGAAGTGCGTTGGTCGTCATGGGGGAAAGTCCTCAAGCATTTGTTTCGGGGTGAACCCCCGGTCGGGGTCACAGGTTCCCCCGTCTTTGCGCCGGACCTCGCGCGAAAGGGTCGGTCATTCGGGCCTGAATGGTTCGGACCGGCTTTTGTCCGTCTGGCACTGGCGTGTTTTACCAGTGAACCACGTGCCACTGGACAACGGAAACGGTCTGAGAGGGACGATCTACGGCGCACCCATTGAATCGCGCTTGCGCCCCGACGGCCCATCCCTATAACGCAGGACAATTTGCAACCGGGGGTCAGAATGCCGAAACGTGATGATATCAAGTCGATCATGATCATTGGCGCGGGGCCGATCGTGATCGGGCAGGCCTGCGAATTCGACTACTCCGGTGCACAGGCCTGCAAGGCCCTGCGCGAGGAAGGTTACCGCGTGATCCTCGTGAACTCGAACCCCGCGACGATCATGACCGATCCCGGCATGGCCGACGCCACCTATATCGAGCCGATCACCCCCGAAATCGTCGCCAAGATCATCGAAAAGGAACGCCCCGACGCTCTGTTGCCCACGATGGGCGGGCAGACCGGGCTGAACACCTCGCTGGCACTGGCCGACATGGGCGTGTTGGAAAAGTTCAACGTCGAGATGATCGGCGCCAAGCGCGAAGCCATCGAAATGGCCGAGGACCGCAAGCTCTTCCGCGAGGCGATGGACCGTCTGGGCATCGAGAACCCCAAGGCCACCATCGTCACCGCGCCCAAGAAAAAGGACGGCAAATCCGATCTGGCCGCAGGCGTAGCCATCGCGATGGAAGCGCTGGAAGACATCGGCCTGCCCGCGATCATCCGCCCCGCCTACACGCTGGGCGGCACCGGCGGCGGCGTGGCCTACAACCGCGCCGAATACGAACACTACTGCCGGTCGGGGATGGATGCATCGCCCGTCGGTCAGATCCTGATCGACGAAAGCCTGCTGGGCTGGAAGGAATTCGAGATGGAGGTCGTGCGCGACCGCGCCGACAACGCCATCATCGTCTGCGCCATCGAAAACGTGGACCCGATGGGTGTCCACACCGGCGACAGCATCACCGTGGCCCCGGCCCTGACGCTGACCGACAAGGAATACCAGATCATGCGGACGCACAGCATCAACGTGCTGCGCGAGATCGGCGTCGAAACCGGCGGGTCCAACGTGCAATGGGCCGTGAACCCCGAAGACGGGCGCATGGTCGTGATCGAGATGAACCCGCGCGTGTCGCGGTCCTCGGCGCTGGCGTCAAAGGCCACGGGCTTTCCCATCGCCAAGATCGCGGCCAAGCTGGCCGTGGGCTACACGCTGGACGAGCTGGACAACGACATCACCGGCGTCACGCCCGCGTCCTTCGAGCCGTCGATCGACTATGTCGTCACCAAGATCCCGCGTTTCGCCTTCGAAAAGTTCGCAGGCTCCGAACCGCATCTGACCACCGCGATGAAATCCGTGGGCGAGGCGATGGCGATTGGCCGGACCTTCCACGAATCCATGCAAAAGGCGCTGGCCTCGATGGAAACCGGCCTGACCGGCTTTGACGACATCGCCATTCCGGGTGCACCCGACGTGGCCGCAGTGACCAAGGCGCTGGCCAAGCAGACCCCCGACCGCATCCGCGTCATCGCGCAGGCCATGCGGCACGGGCTGTCGAACGACGACATCTTCGCCGTCACCAAATACGACCCCTGGTTCCTGGCCCGCATCCGCGAAATCGTCGAGGCCGAGGCCGAGGTGAAGAAGAACGGCCTGCCCGTGTCGGAAAAGGGGCTGCGCCGTCTCAAGATGATGGGCTTTACCGACGCCCGGCTGGCCACGCTGACGGGCCGCGACGAAGACAACGTGCGCCGCGCGCGCCGCAACCTTGGGGTGACGGCGGTGTTCAAGCGGATCGACACCTGTGCCGCCGAATTCGAGGCGCAGACGCCCTACATGTATTCCACCTACGAGGCCCCCGTCATGGGCGAGGTCGAGGACGAGGCACGCCCCTCGGACCGCAAGAAGGTCGTCATCCTCGGCGGTGGTCCCAACCGGATCGGACAGGGGATCGAGTTCGATTATTGCTGCTGCCACGCCTGTTACGCCCTGACCGATCAGGGCTACGAGACGATCATGGTCAACTGCAACCCCGAGACGGTCAGCACCGACTACGACACCTCGGACCGGCTGTATTTCGAACCGCTGACCTTCGAGCACGTCATGGAAATCCTGCGGGTCGAACAGGAACGCGGCACACTGCACGGCGTGATCGTGCAGTTCGGCGGGCAGACCCCGCTGAAGATCGCCGGCGCCCTGCACGAGGCGGGTATTCCGATCCTCGGCACCTCGCCCGACGCGATCGATCTGGCGGAAGACCGCGAGCGGTTTCAGGACCTCGTCAACCGGCTGGGCCTCAAGCAGCCGATCAACGGCATCGCCTCCACCGATCAGCAGGCCTTTGATATCGCGGCCAAGATCGGCTTTCCGCTGGTGATCCGCCCGTCCTACGTTCTGGGCGGCCGCGCGATGGAGATCGTGCGCGATCAGTCGCAGCTTGAACGCTACATCAACGAGGCCGTGGTCGTGTCGGGCAAAAGCCCGGTGCTTCTGGACAGCTACCTGTCGGGCGCGGTCGAAGTCGATGTGGACTGCCTGTCCGACGGCGACGCCACCCATGTCGCGGGGATCATGCAGCATATCGAAGAGGCCGGCGTCCATTCGGGCGACAGTGCCTGCTGCCTGCCGCCGCACACGTTGCCCGAAGACATCATCGCGGAAATCCGCCGCCAGACCGCCGCGCTCGCGAAGGAGTTGAAGGTCATCGGCCTGATGAACGTGCAGTTCGCGGTCAAGGACAACGAGGTCTACCTGATCGAAGTGAACCCCCGTGCCTCGCGCACCGTGCCCTTCGTCGCCAAGGCCACCGACAGCGCCATCGCCTCCATCGCCGCACGTCTCATGGCGGGTGAGCCCTTGTCGAACTTCCCGCTGCGCGAACCCTACCCCGAAACAGACAACCCGATGGACGTGCTGCCCTTGGGCGACGCCTTCACGCTTGCCGACCCCAAGACCCCGTGGTTCAGCGTGAAAGAGGCCGTCCTGCCCTTCGCCCGCTTCCCCGGTGTCGATACGATTCTGGGCCCCGAAATGCGCTCGACCGGCGAGGTCATGGGCTGGGACCGCAACTTTGCCCGCGCTTTCCTCAAGGCGCAGATGGGCGCCGGCACGATGCTGCCCGAAAGCGGTTGCGTGTTCGTTTCCGTCAAGGACGACGACAAGACCCCTGCCATGATAGAGGCCGCCAAGGGTCTGACGGACATGGGTTTTTCGCTTATCGCCACGCGCGGCACAGCAGCCTTTCTGCAGGCCGAAGGTGTGAAATGTGAAATCGTCAACAAGGTCTACGAGGGTGGTCTGACCATCGCGGACAAGCTGACGGACGGGGAAATCGCGCTGGTGCTGAACACGACCGAAGGCGCCGCCGCGGTCGAGGATTCGCGGTCGATCCGGTCCGTGGCGCTGTTCGACAAGATCCCCTACTACACCACCGCCGCAGCCGCGATCGCCGCCGTTCAGGCGATGCAGGAACGGGCGAACGGCGACGTGGATGTCAGGTCACTGCAGGGATAGCGCGCCCTTTCGGCTGTCACCTGTCCACCCGGCCTGTTTGACCGGGTGGACCTTGGCCGCGCGATGTCGCAAAAAGAAGGTCCGTTCAGGAGGATCACCATGTACGACGTCGCATTGACCGGGACCGGTGTGTTTACACCGCCCCATACCATCACCAACGACGAGCTGGTGAAGGCCTTCAACGCCTACGTCAATCTGTTCAACGCCGAACACGCAGATGAAATCGCAGCCGGCAAGGTCGAGGCCAAGCAACACTCCTCTTCCGCCTTCATCGTGGCAGCCTCGGGTATCGAGCAACGCTACGTGCTGGATAAAGAGGGCATTCTCGACCCGACCCGCATGTATCCCAACCTGCCGGCCTATGCCGACGACGAACCGGGCCAGATGGCGCGGATCGGGGTGGATGCCTGCGAAAAGGCGCTGGCGATGGCCGGCCTGCGGGGCGAGGACGTGGATCTGGTGCTTTGTGCCGCGTCGAACATGGAACGCGCCTATCCGGCTGTTGCGGTTGAAATTCAACAACTTCTGGGCGCAGGCGGCTTTGCCTTCGACATGAACGTGGCCTGTTCCAGCGCGACCTTCGGCATCCAGACGGCAGCCGACATGATCCGGTCGGGCAGCGTGCGCACCGCCATCGTGGTCAACCCCGAGATCTGCAGCGCCCATCTGGAATGGCGCGATCGCGATTGCCACTTCATCTTTGGCGACGTGGCCACGGCGACCGTGCTGCAGCGGGCCGACGACGCGACAGGCGACGCTTTCAAGGTGCTGTCGACCCGCTGTGCAACGCAGTTTTCGAACAACATCCGCAACAACAATGGGTTCCTGCGCCGCGCCCGCGACCAGATGGACGACCGGCGCGACATGCAGTTCATGCAGAACGGGCGCAAGGTCTTCAAAGAGGTGCTGCCGCTGGTCAGCCAGCACATCGCCGCACACATGGCCGACGAAGGCATCGGCGCGGACGATCTGAGGCGGCTCTGGTTGCATCAGGCCAACAAGACGATGAACGATTATATCGGAAAAAAGGTGCTGGGACGCGACCCGGCAGAGGGGGAGCAGCCGAACATCCTGCAGGACTACGCCAATACATCCTCGGCGGGGTCGATCATCGCTTTCGCCCAGCACCGCGACGGGCTGGCACCGGGCGATCTTGGCGTGATCTGTTCCTTTGGCGCAGGCTATTCCGTGGGGTCGGTGATCCTGCAAAAGATCTAGACCGACCGCCGGCCTTTCGGGTCGACGCTCGGGTGACACGGCTTACTTGCCGTCGAAGGTTTCGGGGTCGGGGCCGGTGCGCTCGCCGGTCTGTAGTTGGGACATCGCGTCCATTTCCGACTTGGACAGCTCGAAATCGAAAATGTCCATGTTCGCCGCCAGATGCTGCTTGTTCTCGGACCGCGAAATGACAGCATTGTTCAACTGGATGTGCCAACGCAGGATCACCTGCGGCGCGCTCTTGCCGACCCGCTCTGCAATCTGCTGCACGATCTCTTCGTCGAAAGACCGCCCCGATCCCAGCGGCGACCAGCTTTGCGTCACGATCTCGCGCGCGGCGTTCACCTTTCGCATTTCGGACTGCTGCAGCTTGGGGTTCACTTCGATCTGGTTCAGCACCGGAATAACACCCGTCTCCTGGATCAGCCGGTCCAGATGCGCTTCGTGGAAGTTGGACACGCCGATCGAGGTCACCTGCCCCTCGGCCTGCGCATCGATCAGCCCCTTCCACGCCGCCACGTAGCTTTCCGTATCCTGAAACGGCCAGTGCAGCAGGATCAGGTCGAACCGGTCCAGTGTCGTGCGCGACAGGCTTTCGGCGACCGACTGGCGCGTCTCGTCATAGCCTTTGCCGTGGTTCCAGACCTTGGTGGTGACGAACAGCTCGTCACGGTCCAGACCGGATTGGCGGATACCGGTGCCCAGCCCTTCCTCGTTCCTGTAGGCCGCCGCGCCGTCAATCATGCGATACCCCAGATCAAGAGCATCCTTGACGACTTCGGCCGTCGTGTCCGCAGGCACCTGCCAGATGCCAAGGCCGAATTGCGGCATCTCGCGGCCATCGTGAAACTTGAGGTTCGGGATCATCGGCATGGGATATTCCTTGTGCTTGGTTGCAGGTTGAACCCGCCGCGCCCGGCACAGGTTCCCTTCAGGACGAAACGCGCTTGTGGACGTCCTCCAGCGTCTCGACACGCTCGGAATAGCGGTCGGTCAGCATCTCCTTGCGGCCACGGATCAGAATGGTGAACCGGGCCAGTTCCTCCATCACGTCGACGATCCGGTTATAAAGCGGAGAGGGTTTCATCCGACCGCCCTCGAACTGCTGCCACGCCTGCGGCACCGAGGACTGGTTCGGGATCGTGACCATCCGCATCCAGCGCCCCAGGATCCGCATCTGGTTTACCGTGTTGAAGGACTGCGACCCGCCGCTGACCTGCATGACAGCCAGCGTCTTGCCCTGCGTGGGGCGGATGCCGCCGATAGGGGCAAGCGGTAGCCAGTCGATTTGCGTCTTCATCAGCCCGGTCATCGCGCCGTGCCGTTCGGGCGACGACCAGACCATGCCCTCGGACCACAGCGCCAGATCGCGCAACTCCGTGACCTTGGGATGGTCCGTCGATTGCTCGTCCACGACGGGCAGTCCCGTGGGGTCGAAGAACCGCGTCTCGCAGCCCAGCGCCCGCAGCACCCGCGCCCCTTCCTCGGCGCAGTAGCGCGAATAGCTGTCTTTGCGCAGCGATCCGTAAAGCAGCAGGATGCGCGGCGGATGCGCAGGTTCTTCGGGGCCAAGAAGCGCGGAAAGGTCGAGAGGCTTCAATTGCCCCGCGACAATGTTCGGCATGTCGGTGGTATCTACGGTGTCGGTCAGCGTCTTCATCCCTGCACATGTGGTTCGCCCGCACCTTCCGCAAAACCAGCCGGTGTTTCAACCGCGACGGGTTGCAAAGCCCTGTCCGCCGCGCTTAATCCCGCGCCATGGCCAAACTCTATTTCAATTACTCCACCATGAACGCCGGCAAATCGACGGTGCTTCTGCAGGCGTCGCACAACTACATCGAACGCGGCATGCAGACCTACCTGATCACGGCGCAGCTGGACAATCGCGCCGGTCGGGGCCGGATCGCAAGCCGGATCGGGATCGGGCAGGACGCCGACACCTTCGACGGCGCCGACGATCTGTTCGCCAAGATCGACGCAAGGTTGAAAGATGGCCCCTGCGCCTGCGTCTTCATCGACGAGGCGCAGTTCCTCACCCGGCGCCAGGTCTGGCAACTGGCCCGTGCGGTGGACGATCTGGGTGTGCCGATCATGTGTTTCGGGTTGCGCGTGGACTTTCAGGGCGAGCTGTTCCCCGGGTCCGCCGCCCTTCTGGCGCTGGCCGACGAAATGCGCGAGGTCCGCACGATCTGCCACTGCGGCAAGAAGGCGACGATGGTCGTGCGCCGTGACGCCGCCGGGCAGGTGCTGCGAAGCGGCGATCAGGTGCAGGTGGGCGGCAACGAAAGCTATCTTTCGCTGTGTCGCCGCCACTGGCGCGAAGCCACGGGCGACCGCGGATAGAACTGGGGCTAGACCGCGTTCGGGGCCGCATCGTCCTGCAAGACAGCCGCGACGTTGTCCACGGCCATCTGACCCATCGCCTCGCGCACGTCCAAGGCCGCCGTGCCCAGATGCGGCAGCAGCGTCACGTTATCCAGCACCCGCAGCGCTTCGGGGATGAAGGGTTCCGCCTCATAGACATCCAGACCGGCCTTGATGCGCCCGGTCTCCAACTCTGCGATCAGCGCCGCCTCGTCCACCACGTCGCCGCGGCTGACGTTCACGATGACGGACCCGTCGTCCATCTGGGCCAAGGCGGCAGCGTCGATCAGGTGATGCGTCTCGGGCCCGCCGGGCACGGTGACGACGATCACATCGGCCTGACTCATCAGGCTTTCCAGATCGTCGACCTGCCGCGCGGGCATATCCACGTCTTTGCGCGACCGGTTGTAGTAGATCACCGGCATGCCGAAACCGAAGTGACCCCGCTGCGCGACCGCCTGACCGATCCGGCCCATGCCGACGATCCCAAGGCGCTTGCCCGTCATGTGCATCCCCAGCATCTGCGTCGGTTGCCAGCCTTCCCACAGGCCCGCCCGTGCGAACCGCTCGCCCTCGCTCGCGCGGCGGCAGGTCATCAGCATGAGAGTCAGCGCGATGTCGGCGGTGGCGTCCGTCACCGTGTCGGGGGTGTTCGATACGGTCACGCCGGCAGCTTTCGCCGCCCCGGCATCGATGTGGTTATAGCCGACCCCGAAATTGGCGATGATCTTGCAGCGGATGCTGTCGGTCGCAAAGGCGGGGTCGCTGAAGTCGTCGCCCAGCGTGCAGATGATGGCATCGTAATTCGCCAGCGCCTCGGCAGCCTCGGCGATCTGCAGGGGGGCCGCGACGGGGCGGACCGTGACGTCGCCCAGTGCCTTGGCCGCCGTGACGGTGGCCTCGGGGAACTGGCGTGTAAGCAGGATACGGGTCAATGCAGGCGTCCTCCGATGGGCACGTCCTGATCGGGGCCGACCAGCACGACTTCTCCGTCGGCGTCGGGCATGCCCAGCACCAGCACTTCGGAGACGAACTTGCCAATCTGGCGCGGCGGAAAGTTGACCACCGCCAGCACCTGTTTGCCGACAAGGCTTTCGGGCGTGTAATGCGCCGTCACCTGCGCCGAGCTCTTGCGCTCTCCGATCTCGTCGCCAAAGTCGATCCACATCTTGATCGCGGGCTTGCGCGCCTCGGGGTAGGGTTCTGCGCGCAGGATACGGCCCACGCGCACGTCGACTTTGAGAAAGTCGTCAAAGGTGATGTTCTCAGCCACGGGCCAGCTCCCTGCTGCGGTCTGCGGCGGCTTTCACCGCACGGTTCAGCAAGGCCGGAAAACCGTGCTTCGGGTCCATCAGCACCTCGAGCGCCGCCTGCGTCGTCCCGTTGGGCGAGGTGACGTTGACGCGCAACTGACCGGGGTCTTCGTCGGCGTCTTCGGCCAGCGCGCCAGCCCCCGCGACGGTCGCCTTGGCCAGTTGTAGCGCCATATCTTCGGGCAGCCCCTGTGCGACACCGGCAGCGGCCATCGTCTCGATCATGTGGAAGACATATGCGGGACCAGAGCCCGAGACGCCGGTGACGGCATCCATCTGGCCTTCGTTGTCCAGACGCACCACCTGCCCCACGGCCTGAAGCAGCGCTTCCGCCAGATCGAGATGCGTGGCCGTGCTGGCTGCGTTCCCGATGATCGCGGTGATCCCGCGACCGACGGCGGCAGGCGTGTTGGGCATCGCGCGCACGATGGGTGTGTCGGCGCCGAAGCTCTGTTCAAAGGTGGAAATCGGCGTGCCCGCGGCGACCGAGACCATCAGTGTCCCACCGCCGCCCAGCGCCTTCATCGCAGGCAGGGCGTCGCCCATCATCTGCGGCTTGACCGCAATGAGCGCGATGGCGGGGTTGTCGGGCAGGTCGGTGTTGAGGTTCACGCCGGTGCCCTGCAGCCAGTCCGACGGCTTGGGGTCCAGCACCGTGACCGACGCGGGCGGCAAACCGCCCTGCAGCCAGCCCGCCAGCATCGCCGACCCCATCTTGCCGCAGCCCAGCAGAACCAGACCGCGTTTTGCTACATCGTCCATCATGTGAATACCTCGCTTTCGGGTGGCAACATGCCACCCTCCGGCGCAAGGTCCAACCGTGTTTTCAGGCTGCTAAAGCGTTCCGCCTTTAACCTGAGGCATCAGCGAAAGGCGGAACGCGTGCAACGATTGAGCGGAGCACTGCGTTTCGCGAAAATCTGTGAGTCAGGTTTTTCGCGAAACGCTTTAGTCAGGCGCGACCGTAAGCTTCGCCGATGGCGATCTGCACGGCGTCTTCGGCGCTGCGTTCGGCCCATGTGACAAGCTGGATCGCGGGGTAGTAGCGTTCCGCGCTCATCACCGCGCAATTGATCATCGTGTCGATCTGGTCGGGCGTCGGGGCCTGATCGCCCGACAGCACCAGCCCGTAGCGGTAGACCATCATGTTCTGATCCGCCCACCACGTGAAGCCACCGGCCCAGCACTGGTCGTTGATGACATTGAGCGCTTCGTAAAGCGCGGGCAGACGGTGCGCGGGGGGCTCCATCTCGAAGGTGCAGATCAGGCGCAGCGTCTCGTCGAACGGGCTCCAGGCCAGCGTGACCGAATAGGTCTTCCACTGACCTTCGACGGCCATGGCGATCTGGTCGTCGTGGATACGGTCGAATTCCCAAGCGTGGTGTTCGGCCACGTGCTCGACCATGTCGATGGGATGAATGTCGGAATTGTCCAGATACGCTTCGGAGAGTGCCATGCCTGTGCCCCTTTGTGTGTAGCGGCCAAGACGGGAAGTGCCCCTAACCGCTGTGCTCTGCTCAAGGAGCGGTATTCTTATCGTGCCGCTCCTACGATATATGGTGGGGTCTGGTGCTTGTCCTGTCAAAGCATTTCTTGGGGATAACCGAGGGTCAGGAGCGATTGCCTTTCCTTTGGGCAGGTTTAGGATCACGCCGAACCCTCAGAAAGGCCCAGACATGAATATCGACCTCCTCCGCGCCCTTTGCGAAACCCCCGGCGTGCCGGGCAACGAACACCGTGTGCGGGCGTTGATCGAAAAGGAAATCGAGGGGCTTTTCGACCACACGGAGGTCGATGTGATGGGCAGCCTGCTGTGCCGCCGCGATGCCGCCACCGAAGGCGCGCCCAAGGTCATGCTGCTCTGCCATATGGACGAGATCGGGTTTCTGGTCAGCCATATCGACGACAAGGGCTTCATCTTCGTCCAGCCGGTCGGCGGCTTCGATCCGCGCAATCTCTTTTCGCGCCGCGTGCTGGTCTGCACCGACGATGGCGACATCAAGGGCGTGATGAACCCCGGCGGCAAGCCCGTGCATATCTCCAAGCCCGAGGACCGCAAGAAGGTGCCCGACATCGGCGAGTTCTTCGTCGACACGGGGCTGGGCGAGGCGGTTCACGACAAGGTCAGGATCGGGGACTTCGTGGTCATGGACGAACCGCTGCTCGAGATGGGCGACAAGATCGTGTCCAAGGCGCTGGACAACCGGGTGGCCTGCTGGCTGGGGATCGAGGCGATGCGCGGCCTGAAGGATGCAGGACGCGGGGCCGAAATCCACGTGGCCTTTACCTGTCAGGAAGAGGTCGGCCTGCGCGGCGCGCGGACGGCGGCCTACAAGATTCGCCCCGATATCGGTCTGGGCATCGACGTGACGCTGGCCTGCGACACGCCCGGCGTGCCCGATCGCGAAGCAACGACCCGGCAGGGCAAGGGCTTTGGCCTGCACGTGCGCGACAGCTCCTTCATCGCGGACCGCGCGCTGGTGGCCGAGTTCGAGAAGATCGCGCAGGACAACGACATCCCCTACCAGCGCACGATGCTGGCCGCGGGCGGCCAGGACGGAGCGGCGGCACAGCAGGCGGCGGCAGGTGCGCGCGCCATCGGGATCACGGTGGGCACGCGCTATGTCCATACGGTGACCGAGATGATCCACCGCGGCGATCTGGAAGCGGCGCGCGACGTGCTGGTCGCTTACCTGAGCGGGTTCGAGTGACCCGTCGCGCCGACTGATCCAAGGTGAGCGCCGCCCTTCGCGTCAGGCTGTTCTTTTCGGTCATGTTCATGAGCGTGGGCATGATCAATGCCTATGCGGGCATCTGGTTTGCCGAGCGTGGCCTGTCGGAGATGCAGATCGGCGTGATCGGCGCGGCGCCCGTCGCGCTGATGCTGGCGCTGACACTCTTTGTCGGGCGTCTGGCCGACCGGGCGAGCGATTGGCGACAGGTCATCATCGGCGGGATGGTCGTGGCCGGACTGGCGCCAATTGCGCTGATCTGGACCACGGGCTTTGTCGGCATCCTGATCGTCTGGGCGGTGCTGGCGACCGCGCAAAGGGTCAGCGTGCCTGTCGCGGACGCCGCCGCGATGCGGCTGGCCCGACGCGAGGGGATGGATTTCGGATCGCTGCGCGCGCTGGCCACCGTGGGCTATCTGGCCGTGATCCTTGGCGCGGGCTGGCTGATGGGCGCGGATGGTGTGGCGCTATTCCTGCCGCTGTTCATCCTGTTCGGATTGATCCGTGCGGTCTTCGCCTTTGGCCTGCCGACCCTGCGGGCCAAGACCGATGTGGGCGCCGAGCGTGCGCGCCTGACGATCCGCTGGCAGCCGTGGTTCCTTTTGCCGATTCTGGCCTGGGCGCTGATGGACACCAGCCACATCGTGCTGAATTCGTTTCAGGGGCTGCTTTGGAGCCAGCAGGGCATCGCCACCGGCACCATCGGGGCGCTGATCGCGCTGGGGGCCGTGGCCGAAACGGTGATGTTCTTTTCGTTCCGCAGGGTCGCCCGCCGGTTCAGCCCGCTGGCCGTTCTGGGGGCCGCCGCGATCTTCGGCGTGATCCGCTGGGTCGGAATGGCGCTTGAGCCGGGTATCGCTTGGCTGGTCGTGCTGCAACTGATGCACGCGCTGACCTATGCCATGGGCTTTCTTGCGATCACCACCTTCATCGCGGACAGCACGTCCGAGGACAACGCCGCCGAGGCGCAAAGCTTTCTGGTCACGTTGGAACTGGCGCTGCAGGTGCCGATGCTGGTCGCCTTCGGCTGGCTGGCGGGGTATTTCGGCGCGCTGACCTATACAGGCTCGGCCATCATGGCGGTGCTGGGCGGAATATGCGTCATCATCGCACAGCGCCGGCTGCGCGCGCCTTCCCCACGGGGAAAACGCGCGTAGCCGTCACGGTATCTTAATTGTTGTGCTTGGCTTCCAGCGCGGTGATGCGCGCCTCGAGCGCTGCATTTTCCTCGCGTGCTTTCTGGGCCATGGCGCGCACGGCGTCGAACTCTTCACGGGTGACAAGGTCACGGTCGGCGAGCCAGCGGTCCATCATCCCCTTGAGGGCGGTGTTGGCTTCGTCGCGCGCGCCCTGTGCCACGCCCATGGCGTTGGTCATCAACTGGCTGATGTCGTCGAAAATCTTGTTGCGGTTGTCCATCGTCGTCTCCTGATCCGGCATTGGCATCAATATGGTGCCGATACCCCCTTACCGCAAGGCGGCGGCTTGACACCGGGGGCGCGCACGGGAAGGAAAGGCGCATGATCAGCGCCATCGCCTTTCCCGACATCAGTCCCATCATTTTCGAAATCGAGCTTTTCGGTTTCAACCTCGCACTGCGCTGGTATGCGCTGGCCTATATCGTGGGGATCACGCTGGGCTGGTTCGTCATGCGGGGCGCCCTGCGGCGGGACCGGTTGTGGCCTGACGATATCGCGCCGATGCCCACCGCACGGATGGAAGACCTGCTGACCTACGTGGTGATCGGCGTCATCGCGGGGGGGCGTCTGGGCTATGTGCTGTTCTACCAGCCGGGCTATTACCTCGCGAATCCAATCGAGATTCCGATGATCTGGACCGGCGGGCTCTCCTTCCATGGTGGCTTTCTGGGGGTCGTCGCCGGTGTCTGGCTGTTCTCGCGGCGCAATGCGGTGCCATTGGGGCAGCTGAGCGACGCCATCGCCATTGCCGCCCCGCCTGCCGTGCTGCTGGTGCGGCTTGCGAACTTCGTGAACGCCGAACTGTGGGGCCGCCCCACCGATCTGCCATGGGGCGTGATCTTTCCCGGCGAGGCAGCGCAGACCTGTCCGGGCGTCGCGGGTGCCTGCGCGCGCCACCCGTCCCAGCTTTACGAGGCAGGGCTCGAGGGGCTGTTGCTCGGATCGGTTCTGATTTTGCTGGCCTTCGCTTGGGGTGGGTTGAAGAAGCCGTGGCTGGCCACCGGCACCTTCTTTGCCGGCTACGGGATCGCGCGGTTCATCGTGGAATTCGTGCGCCAGCCCGACGCCCAGTTCCAAGAGCCCGGCAACCCGTTGGGCTGGGCTTTCATGGTCGGAGACTACGGTCTGACGATGGGGCAGATCCTGTCGCTGCCGATGATCCTTGTGGGTGTGGCCCTGATCGTGATGGCCCGGCGGCGATGACGCCGCTGGGCGATATCCTGTCGCGGCAGATCGCCCGCACCGGGCCGATGACACTGGCCGACTACATGAGCGCCTGCCTGCTGCATCCCGACCACGGCTATTACGCCACGCGCGATCCACTGGGCGTCGCTGGCGATTTCACCACCGCCCCCGAGATCAGCCAGATGTTCGGCGAGATGGTCGGGCTGGCATTGGCCCAAAGCTGGATGGATCAGGGGCAGCCCACAGGCGTTCTGGTCGAGCTGGGGCCGGGACGCGGCACGCTGATGGCCGATATCCTGCGCGCGACCAAGGCTGTGCCCGGGTTTCACGCAGCGCTTGACGTCTATCTGGTCGAAGCATCGCCCGCGCTGCGGACCCTGCAGGCCAAGGCCGTGCCGCAGGCGCACCATGTGCGCAGTCTGGACGAAGTGCCCGAGGCCCCGTTGTTCCTGATCGCGAACGAGTTCTTCGACGCCCTGCCCATCCGCCAGTTCATCCGCAGCGGTGATGGCTGGTCCGAGCGCGTGGTCGGGCTAACGGACGGGCACCTGTCCTTCGGCCTGACCGCCCCCACCCGGCTGAACATGCTCGAACATCGCTGGAAGACGACCGCCGAGGGTGAGATGATCGAACATTGCCCTGCCCTGCCCGGTCTGGCCGAAGAAATCGGACGGCGCATCGCGGACAAGGGCGGTGCCGCGCTGGTGATCGACTACGGCCACTGGAACGCGACGGGGGATACCTTTCAGGCCGTTCAGCGCCATAGCCGCGCCGATCCGCTGGCCGCCCCCGGTGAAGCGGACCTGACCGCGCATGTGGATTTCGCCGCCATCGCCGCCGCCGTCCCCTGCGGCGCGACGGCGATGACCGCGCAGGGCGTATTTCTGGAACGCTTGGGGATCACACAACGGGCGCAGGCGCTGGCGGACAGCTTGCAGGGCGACGCGCTTGCGGCCCATGTTGCAGCGCACCGACGACTGGTGCATCCTGACGAGATGGGCGGGCTCTTTCAGGTCATCGGCCTTTATCCCGCCGCCGGACCAGTGCCACCGGGGCTCGATCTATGACGCTCGACATCATTACGCATCCGCTGCTCGACGGGGTAACGCACGGCTTTTTCGGCCGTCAGGGCGGTGCTTCGTCCGGTGTCTTCGGCGGGCTAAACTGCGGCTTCGGCAGTTCCGACCAGCACGAGATCGTGGCGATCAACCGTGGCCGGGTTGCAGCGGCGATGGGTGCCGTGACTTTGGCCAGCGTGCATCAGGTCCATTCGGCAGAAGTGGTCACGGTCGACAGTGTCACCGACGCCAAACCGCAGGCGGACGGGATCGTGACCGCAACACCCGGCGTGGCCCTGTCCGTGCTGACGGCGGATTGCCTGCCCGTCCTTTTCGCCGACAGCCAAGCAGGTGTGATCGGTGCGGCCCATGCCGGCTGGAAAGGCGCGATCGCGGGCATCCTGTCGAACACGGTCACCGCGATGGAGACACTGGGGGCGAGCCGGGATGCCATCCGCGCCGTCATCGGCCCCAGCATCAGCCAGAAAGCCTACGAGGTCGGGCCGGAGTTCTACGACAGCGTCCTGCAGGCAGACCCGAGGGCCGGCCGCTTTTTCGTGCAGGGCGCGGGAGACAGGTTGAAGTTCGACCTTCCCGCTTTCGGACTGGCCAAGCTGAAAGAGGCAGGCTTGGGCCAAGTCGACTGGACGCGCCACTGCACCTACGCGGATCGGGCGCGATTCTTCTCGTACCGGCGCGCGACCCATGCGCAGGATCTCAGAAGCCGAGACTTGCACCACCAAGATGCCGTGGGAACGCGGGTTACGCAGGCAGGCCATGATCGCCCGCCGCATGGCCGACCGTGACGAGACCGCGCGCATCACCCTTCCGCCGCTTCCCGCAGGCATGGTGATCCCCGCCAACGGGTGACGCCGACACCGGATTACCCCCCACAGCTTTCCCCAGAGGCTGTCTGAAACCGCGTGGTCCTCCCCACGCGGTTTTTTTGCGTCCGCTCTGCCGCGATTCGCGCGAATATCCCCAAATTATGGCAGCTTGGTTTACCGATGCGGAACAATCGCGCCGATTGCGCCAGCATTGGACCCGATCATGACGATCTTTGTGCAAAACTTTGACGCCGCACCCCGCTTTTGCCATTTTCAAATCAACGCAACGTTCCTCAGATGTTGTCGGTGGGGCCGGCAGATGATGTGACAAACCCGAAGGGTAGGCCACATGTATAAATCGACCCCCACCACCGCCGCACGCCTCGCGGCGGACGCTTTTTCCTCTCCGGCCCGGTTGGATCGGAACGCTGGTTCAGACGGGCGATCTCTGCGCACAAGGCCTCTGTTGCGCAAATACGAGATCGCCCATCTGACATCGTCGCATGACATTCATCAAACCTCGCGGCTCGCGCCCGCCCTACCCGCCTTCGAGCAGGCTTTCGCAGCACTGGGGCGCGGCGCGATGGTGCAGACCGTGACCGGCCCCGTCGCAGTCGAAGACCTGCTGCCCGGCGATCAGGTCCTGACGGCTGACGGTCGCGCCGTCACCTTGATGTGGCACGGCAGCATGACCATCGTGCCCGGCGCCCAGAACGAACGCCCCGAGATGGGCACCATGACGCGCATGACCGCCGAAGCGCTTGGGCGCACGCGTCCATCGCTTGACCTTGTGCTGGGGCCGGCGGCACGGCTGGTGCATCGCGGGCGCGGCGTGAACCGCATCACCGGATCCGACGCGGCCTTGCTTCCGGTGCGCGATTTCATCGATCAGACCAGCATCATCGAACTGACGCCCGTCGCACCCGTCCACTGCTACCAGCTTGGGTTCGAGGAGCACGAAATCCTGACGATCAATGGAATCGAGCTCGAGTCGCTGCATCCCGGCGCCATTCACACGCTGAAGCTGAGGCCGGATATGAAAGACCTGTTCCTGTCGCTGTTTCCGCATAAATCCGCATTCGGGGACTTCGGACCGATGCGGCTGCCGCGGCTGAACCTGCGCGATCTGGATATCTTCGACTACGCCTGAAGCAGTCTATTCGTTCATCCTGTGCGGGATGTCGAAGGCGATCGTCGTGCCCTGATTTTCCTTTTGGACGGACAGGGTGGCTTCCAGTTCCGACAACAGGTCGCGCACGATCCGGCTGCCGAGATTTCCGTTCTCGGGCCACTGCGAATCTTCGGGCATCCCGACCCCGTCATCGGTGATGCTGATCCGCATGACGCCCTGGCTGAGCATCTTCAGGCGCAACTCTACGATGCCCGCGTCGCGCCCCACGAAGGCATGTTGCAGGGCGTTCGTCAGAATCTCGGAGACGACCAGCCCGATGCGCGTCGCCGTCTCGAAAGGGACAGAAACCGCGTCGGCGTCGATATTGACACGCACGCCGCTGCGCCCGTCGATATAGGCGATCGCATTGGCGATCCGGCTGACGTAGGCCCCGACGCCGATGGCGGCATCGTTCGATTTGCCGGCCCGTGTATCGCCCATTTCCTCATAGAGAAGCTGCAAGGCCTCGATCCTGCGGGACAGGGTGCTGAAATCGTCGGACGCCGCCTTGGACCCGCGCGCCTGAAGCCGGATCATGCCGACGATCAGCGACAGGTGATTTTTGACGCGATGCTGCAGTTCGCTCAGCACGACTTCGGTTGCTTCGCGGCGCAGACGCTCACCGTCGATCTTGCCGTCGGCGTCGATGGCCAGCTGGACACCCATGAAGAACTCGACCTCGCCCGCGTCGTTCTTGAGCGGTGAGATCATGAGGCGATTGATGAACGACGACCCGTCAGCGCGATAATTCATCAGATCGACCGAAATCTCGCGCTCTTCGATGATGGCGGTTCTCAACCGTGCGAGTTCGTTGGGATCGGTCTCCTCACCCTGCAGGAAACGGCAATTGCGACCGATCGCAGAGTCCCGGCTGTATCCGGTCACGGCTTCGAAGGCTGCGTTGACGTAGACGACCGGGTTGTCTTCGAGCCGGGGGTTGGTCAACACCACGGACATCGGCGCCCGCGTCAGCGCACGCATGGCGTAATCCTCTGGATCCAGAATATCGTTTTGCGTGTTCAAACGCCTGCCCTCTCGCACCAATGGCTATGTCATCCGACATATAGAGGGGTCCGAAACGGCAACAAGGGGTTTTGCCGTTTCAAGAGCTTGTGATTTAACTGGTTAAGCGTCTTGGGCCAATCGTGCCTCGAGAACGTCGAACGGCACGCCGGGTTCGTCCTTGGCGCCGCGAATCACCAGTGATGTCTTCACGCTGGCCACGTTCTCTGCGCTTGTCAGTTCCTCGGTCAGAAAGCGCTGAAAACTGCGCAGATCGGGGGCGACGCACTTGAGGACAAAGTCGACCTCGCCATTCAGCATGTGGCATTCGCGGACCAGCGGCCAGGACTGGCACCGCGCCTCGAAAGCGGACAGATCGGCCTCGGCCTGGCTGACCAGACCGACCATGGCGAAGACCTGCACCTCGAAGCCCAGCTCGCGCGGGTCGACGTCTGCGTGATAGCCACGGATGAAGCCCTGCTCCTCGAGCGTGCGGACGCGCCGCAGGCAGGGTGGCGCCGAGATCCCGACGCGCTTGGCCAGCTCGACGTTCGTCATCCGGCCGTCGGCCTGCAATTCGGACAGGATCATCCGATCAATTTCATCCAACTTGCTGCCCGGCATGAGAATCCCTAATTATTCGGCCACGATTTCCGATTCATACCGACACAACGAAGCAAGCGCAATAAAGTTTCAAGTTTGCGCAACATTCTGTTGGACCTTCGGGCAGGGCGACCCTTCCCCTTTGGCACACGCCATCCTATATCGGGCCTGAATTCTGCGACAGGAGCCCACCATGTCCACGACACACACCAAAGTTCTGATCGTCGGGTCCGGCCCTGCCGGGTATACCGCCGGTGTCTATGCCAGCCGCGCGATGCTTGAGCCGATGCTTGTGCAGGGCATCGAGCCGGGTGGCCAGCTGACCACCACGACCGAGGTCGAGAATTGGCCCGGCGACACCGAGGTGCAGGGTCCCGACCTGATGGTCCGGATGGAGGCCCACGCCCGCGCGATGGGCTGCAACATCGTCCACGACATCGTCACCGATCTGGACCTGTCCCAGCGGCCGTTTACCGCGACGCTGGACAGCGGTCAGGCGGTCACAGCCGATGCGATCATTCTGGCCACCGGTGCGCGCGCCAAGTGGCTGGGCCTGCCGACAGAGGACAAGTTCAAGGGCTTCGGCGTCAGCGCCTGCGCCACATGCGACGGGTTCTTCTATCGCGGACAGGAGATCGTGGTCGTGGGCGGCGGCAACACCGCCGTGGAAGAGGCGCTGTTCCTGACGAACTTCGCCAGCAAGGTCACGCTGATCCACCGCCGCGATGAATTGCGGGCGGAAAAGATCCTGCAGAACCGGCTGATGAAGAACCCCAAGATCGAGACATTGTGGTTCCACCAGATCGAAGAGGTCTACGGCTCTGAAAACCCGCTTGGCGTCGAAGGCGTGAAGGTAAAGAACGTCCAGACCGGCGAGATCACGGACCTGCCCTGCAAGGGCGTGTTCATCGCCATCGGCCACGCGCCGGCAACCGAACTGGTCAAGGATCAGCTGGAAACGCACAACGGCGGCTATGTGAAGGTCGAACCGGGCACCACGCATACGGCGATCCCCGGCGTCTTTGCGGCAGGCGATCTGACCGACCATGTCTACCGGCAGGCCGTGACCAGCGCGGGCATGGGCTGCATGGCGGCCTTGGATGCCGAACGCTATCTGGCCGAACTGGGCGAAACGGATGTCAGCACAGAACTGCCCCTGGGCTATGGCGCACCGCAGGACGCGGCCGAATAATAGGCACGCGCAGCCACGACGGCGTTGTATTGACCAAGCCCCGCAGCACAGCGTGTTGCGGGGCTTGTCTTTTCAAACCGGCCGGCCCTGATTAATTTGCAACAGATCAGGTTCGACCCAAAGTTTGTTCTTTGCTGAACACAGTTCATATGCGATGCGTTCACGCGTGAACAGATAATGAGTCGTTGCCGTGCCCGTCCCGAAACCCATCCGCATGACCGACGAAGAGGAGGCGCTGTTTCGCCTCCTGCGTCAACTGGATCTTGCGCCCGCCTCGTCGCAGCGCGACATCGCGGCGGCGCTGGGTGTATCGCTGGGGCGGCTGAACGCGCAACTGAAGGACGCCGTCGCCGCGGGTCTGATCAAGATCGGCGACCGCGACAGCCCCGACCGCCGGAAACGCGTGGCCTACGGGCTGACCGCCCGCGGCGCGGCTGAAAAATCCCGGCTGACCGACCGCTTTCTTGCCCGCAAATTCGCTGAATACGATGCCCTTCACGCGGAACTGACCGGTTCCGCCAGTGCCTATGTCCCCTCTAGCAACAGGACCCACCCGATGCAAAACAACCTCGCTCCGATTCCGGAACTCTACGTGTCTTACGACAGCGCGCAGAAGATGAAGATGGAAGCGGCTGATCTGACCAGCCTCGACCTGACCCCGCGGCAGATCTGCGATCTGGAACTGCTGATGAACGGGGGCTTCAACCCGCTCAAGGGCTTCCTGACCGAGGCGGACTATGACGGCGTGGTCGAGAACATGCGTCTGGCCGACGGCGCGCTCTGGCCGATGCCGGTGACGCTGGACGTGTCCGAGGCCTTTGCAGACAGTATCGAGCTGGGGCAGGACATCGCCCTGCGCGATCAGGAAGGTGTGATTCTTGGCACCATGACGGTCACCGACAGGTGGGTCCCGAACAAGGCACGCGAGGCCGAAAAGGTCTATGGCGCGGACGATTCCGCGCATCCTGCGGTCAACTACCTGCACAACCAGGCCGGCGCAGTCTATCTGGGCGGTCCGGTCACCGGCATCCAGCAGCCGGTGCACTACGATTTCCGCGCCCGTCGCGATACGCCGAACGAGCTGCGCGCCTATTTCCGCAAGATGGGCTGGCGCCGCGTCGTCGCCTTTCAGACCCGCAACCCGCTGCATCGCGCGCATCAGGAACTGACCTTCCGCGCCGCGAAAGAGGCGCAGGCCAACCTGCTGATCCACCCCGTCGTGGGCCTGACCAAGCCGGGCGACATCGACCATTTCACCCGCGTGCGCTGCTACGAGGCCGTGCTGGACCAGTACCCGTCGTCCACCACGACCATGAGCCTTCTGCCGCTGGCCATGCGCATGGGCGGCCCGCGCGAGGCGGTCTGGCACGGGCTGATCCGCAAGAACCACGGCTGCACCCATTTCATCGTGGGCCGCGACCACGCAGGCCCCGGCAAGAACAGCGCCGGTGAAGACTTCTACGGCCCCTATGACGCGCAGGACCTGTTCCGCGAGCATCAGGAAGAGATGGGAATCGAGATGGTCGATTTCAAACACATGGTCTACGTGCAGGACCGCGCGCAATACGAGCCCGCCGACGAGATCGAGGACAAGGACGACGTGACGATCCTGAACATCTCGGGCACCGAATTGCGCCGCCGACTGCAGGAAGGCATCGAGATCCCCGAGTGGTTCTCTTTCCCCGCCGTCGTCGAGGAGTTGCGCAAGACCCGTCCGCCTCGGGCGCAGCAGGGCTTTACCGTCTTTTTCACCGGTTTTTCGGGGTCGGGCAAATCGACCATCGCCAACGCGCTGATGGTCAAGCTGATGGAAATGGGCGGCCGCCCGGTGACGCTGCTGGATGGTGACATCGTGCGCAAGAACCTCAGCTCGGAGCTGGGCTTTTCGAAAGAGCACCGCGACCTGAACATCCGCCGCATCGGCTATGTCGCAAGCGAGATCACCAAGAATGGCGGCATCGCCATCTGTGCGCCGATCGCCCCC
>JAIVHI010000251.1 GCA_020201155.1 Loktanella sp.
GACGAAAGCGTTCGTGATGCTCATGATAGCTGCCCCCTAGACCCCGTCAGCGCTTGAGACGCATGGTTTCGTCCAGCATCTCGTCAACCGTGGTGACGATCTTGGCATTGGAAGAATAGGCGCGCTGCGTCTGGATCAGGTCCGTCAGTTCCGTCGCCACCTCGACGTTCGAGCTTTCCAATGCGCCCGGCGTCAGCGTTCCGGTCGCCCCTGAACCTGCCTCGCTCAAGCGGACCGGACCCGACGCACGCGACAGCATGAAGGCGTTGCCGTCGGTCGTCGTCAGGCCGTCCGGGTTGGCGACTTCGGCCAGGGGAATGTTGTAAAGCGCCTTGCGCTTGCCGTTATCGAAGACGCCATAGACATCGCCACGTTCGTCGATTTCCGTGCGAACCAATGACCCGGTGCCCGATCCGTCAGCCGCGATCTTGAGCGGTGCATAATC
Organism: Loktanella sp.; assembly: GCA_020201155.1. GTDB lineage: Bacteria > Pseudomonadota > Alphaproteobacteria > Rhodobacterales > Rhodobacteraceae > JAIVHI01. The sequence goes on from JAIVHI010000251.1 coordinate 446, forward strand.
GCCGGCGAATTGCGTCATGCCGGTGAAGGTGTTCGGCGCGCCGAAGTCCAGCGTGATTTCCTGGTTGTCGTCGCCGACTTCGATTGTGAGTTGACCCGTTAATGCATCGGCTCCATCCAAAGCTCCAAAGTCATATGTCTCCGGCGAGCCGGCGTTCTCTCCATTTGCGTTGAAAGCGACACCGAATGTGCCAAGGTCTCCTCCGTCAGGACCGTTCACGGTTACAGCCCACGAGTTTGCATCCCCGGTCGGCTGCCACGAAAATTGGAGCCTCTGGGCAACGCCAAGCGGCGTAAAATACTCTGCCGAAGACACAAAAGGATCACCTGGCGTGGCAGTTCCGGTTTGCTGGGCGGGCACGTTGCCGCCGATGGTGATAGCGGTCGTTTCCGAACCCATCATCTGCACATCGCCGATCTTGATGGTTTCAAGCTCGCCGAACTGGTTGCGGTCCACTGCTCCCAACGCGCCCTCTTCCGAATAAGGAAAACCGGAAAGGTAATAACCGGCGGCATTGCGCAGGTATCCGTTTTCATCCGGCAGGAACGATCCCGCGCGCGTCAGGCGGTAGTTGGACTCGACCAGCTCGTCGGGTGTCGGCGACACGACGAAGAACCCGGACCCTCCGATCGCAAGGTCCGTCGGGCGTCCCGTCGGGCGAAGCGCGCCGTCCAGCGACACATTCGTCCCTTCGACGGCACGGACACCAGCGGGCGCAAGCCCTGTCGCGTTGCCGTTCGTCGTTGTCGTGACCATCTGCGCGAAACTGCGGCGATAGCCGTCGGTGTTGGCGTTGGCGATATTGTCGGAAATTCGGCCAACGGCGGTCGAGTTGGCACGCAGGCCACTGACCCCGGTTTGCATTGCGCTGGATATGCTCATGATAAAGCGTCCTTATTTTTGATTGCCGCGAGGTCCGGACAGATCGGGTTTGTCAAAGATGGTCTGCGGCGATTTAGGGGCGGTTAAGGTTTACGTCTCGATTGGTGAGTTTGGATCAGGGGTCGGCTCCTTCCTCTGCAGTCCGAAGCTGCCGAAGCGCGTTGTCAGCGTTCGCGACCCTTTGCCGGGCGGTGTCGTCGCGCAGAGGCAGAACCTCTGGCAATGTCGCGGTCATCTCGGTTGCCAGTGCGGCAAGGTCGTCGCCCAGACTGGGAAAGTCGCGGGTGAGGTCGCGCACGCGGTCCAGATCGCCGCTGCGATGCGCCGACAGCAACAGGTTGATCCGGTCCCGCGTCTGCAGGTCAGGGCCAAGACGGCGCAGCAACAACTCGTAGGCCTCCTGCGCCTCGGCCCAATGCGACAGCCCAAATGCGGCCTCGGCGCGCATTCTCAGATAGTCAGCGGTCGGCGTCTCCATGCGCGTGCCAAGCACTTCGGCCGGTCTTTCGGTCGCGGCAAAAAGCTTCGCCCGCAAAAGCTGGTGATTGTCGCGCAGTGCGTCGTCTGGCGCGGACACGGCGACATCAAGCAGGTCTTCGGCATCCGCCCAACTCTGGCCCTGCATAAGCGCCGTGGCGTGCTTCAGTCGCAAGCGGTCGCGCGCCAGAACATGCTCGGACGCGATCCGGTCGGTCTCTTCCGGGTCGATCGCCCCCGATGTATCACGGGCCTCGATCCGCGATCTGATCGCCCCGTATTCTGCCGCAGCAAGAGCACTGGCGGAATTGGCCAGCAGATAGTCTGCATAGGGTTCTGCAAAGACATCATAGACCGGTCGGACCTGATAATCCCTTGAAATGGCTCGGTGTGACGCGACCAGATCGGAAAGCGACATATCGCCCGCAAGGCCGCTGCGATAGATCTTCTCGATCAGTTCATCGGCCTGCGCCAGCGCCGTTCCAGCCTCGGGCGTTTCGGGATACAGCCGCACGATCTCTGCCAAAACGTCCAAGGCCGAAATGTCGTGATCCGTCGCAAGATCGAGACTGGCAAGTTGCTGCAACGTCACCAGTCCAAGCACACCTCCGGACCAGAGCCTGCGCGCCTGCAACAGCAAGAGCCGCGCATCTTCGTTGGGCAACGTCCGTGTCGCAAGCCCAAGTTCGATCAGCGCAAGCCTTGCCCGATGAGCCCATGCGTCGCTTTTCGCTGCCGCTGCCGCGTAATTGTCGAAGGCCGCCACATGGTCACCCCCTGCCTCGGCGGCGCGCCCCAGAAGATAAAGATAGTCTGCGCGTGGCTTGCCACCCACCTCTTGCTCAAGTCGGCTGGCAAAGCTCTGCGCCATATTCCAGGATTCCGTCTCGATCGCCGCTGAAAGAAGCTGTGGCAAAGCCAGATCGGAAAAGGCGGGGGGATATCCATCCAGTATGGTTTCCGCACGACCAAGAAGCGGGCGGGCCAGTTCCGGCTGACCTTGCGCAATATGATGTAGCGCATCGAAAAGGGCGGCATCGGCCCAATCCGGCGGTGCAGTTTCCGGGTCATCTCTCAGGCCCAGAACAGCAGCGCTCAACCCCGCGCGTCGACCGATGTCCCGCGGGCGGATTTGCAGGGGCTCTGCATCCGTTAACACAGAGATCTCGGGCACGGCGTCAAGAAACGACTGCGCCTCGGGGATCATCCGGTGGGACAGATGCAAGGATGCAAGGTCAAGTAGCAGCCCGATCTCCTGCTGCGTCGGTCGGACCGGGCTGACCAACTCGCTTCTCACATCGTAGAGCGCCTTGGTCAGGTCCTGGCGGTCCTCGAAAAAGCGCGCCGGATCGAACCTCGACAGTTCAGGACCAAGAGGCAGAGGCGGTGGATTCAGCGCCAACCGGTCGGCGCCAGCCATCGAAGGAAAGGTCAGACCGGCGATCACCACAACGACACGACCAACCACCGACACGGCAGATTCCAGACCCGTCAGGACCCGTGCACACAGGGTGCCGATGGCGGCAGGTCGCGTGAAGAAGCGCAAGATCAGATTCAAGATAAGCTCCATAAGCTCAGTAAGCATTACCATGCATAAATAAACAAAATCAAGAACAGAGGTTGATTTATACTTACAGCGCTCGTAAGACTTCAAATATAGCATGATAAGGCATTGTTATGGACAACTCGACCTACATCTCTTTGTCGCTTGCCACCGGGCTCAACCGCGGTTTGGACGTGTCCGCAAACAACATGGCGAACGCAAACACCGCTGGTTTCAAAGGCGAACGGGTGGTCTTTTCGTCCTTTATGCATCGTGACGATACGGCGGTGACCGGTGACACAAACTTTGTCATCGATGGCGGGTCTTACGTCGATTCGCAGCAGGGTGCCCTGTCATACACCGGGAACCCTCTGGATATGGCGCTGAAGGGCACCGGCTGGTTTGCCTATGAGACGCCAGAAGGCCAACAGGCCTATGGACGGGACGGACATTTTACCATCGACGCGCAAGGCGGGCTGGTGACGATGTCCGGCGCACGCGTTCTTGATCTTGGCGGCAATCCAATCGCGGTGCCGCCTGACGCGACAAGCGATCTTTCAATCTCGCGAAACGGCACGATGTCCAGCCAGGCGAACGGCGTGATTGCCCAAATCGGCGTCTTCGACCTCCCGGATCTTCAGGCCTATGAGCGGATCGGCAACGGGATGTTCGTTCAGCCCGATGTCGAAGGAGTCCTCCCGCCCGTTCCGGATGAGGAAACCGAGGTCGTTCAAGGCGCCGTCGAAGGCAGCAACATCCAGCCCATCGTCGAGATGACGCGCATGATGTCGATCCAGAAAGCCTACGAAAGGGCGGTGCAGTTGATGAATGGCGAAGACGAATTGCGCCGCGATGTCCTGCGCCGGATCGGCGGGCAGAATTGATGACGGGCTTTGTCCCCATGCATGCAGCGGTGGCCGACCAACACCTGCAGGGACGCCTTGCGGCGCGGCAGGAAACAAGGAGTGACAGGAAATGAAAGCACTGGGAATCGCGGCGACGGGCATGCTGGCACAGCAGACCAATGTCGATGTCATTTCGAACAACATCGCGAACGCCAATACGACCGGCTTCAAAAGCAGTCGTGCCGCGTTTCAGGATCTGATCTACGACTCGCAGCGTCGCGAAGGGTCTCAGACCTCTGGCGCGGGCACGATGCGGCCAACAGGCGTCGATGTGGGGCTTGGCGTACAGACGGCAGGCACGATCCGGCTGAACACCCAAGGCGGCTTGGCCGCCACCGAGAACCAGCTTGATCTGGCAATCGACGGACGCGGCTTTTTCACGGTGAACCTTCCCGACGGCGGTCAGGCCTATACCCGCGACGGTGCATTTCAGCTCTCCCCCGAAGGCAACATCGTCACGATGCAGGGCTACGAACTCGACCCCGGTGTCGTGCTGCCAGAGAACACGGTCAACGTTGCAGTCAGCGAGACAGGTGTCGTCATGGCCTATGTGGAAAACGATCCCGAGCCGATTGAACTGGGGCGCGTCACGATGGCGACCTTCGTGAACGAGGCCGGCATGCGGGCATTGGGCAACAATCTCTTGCAGGCGACGACGGCTTCGGGCGACCCGCTTCAGGCCAATCCGGGCGACCCAGGGGTCGGGATCATCCGGCAGGGCTATCTCGAGAACTCCAACGTCAACATCATCCAACAGATCACCGATCTGATCTCGGCCCAACGCGCTTACGAGATGAATTCGAAGGCGGTTTCGACTGCCGACCAGATGATGTCCACCGTGAACCAGATCCGCTAGACCTATGTCGATCACCACCACTTCATTAAAGCGCGGACTCTATCGTGTCCTTCGTCTCGGAATGCGCATTTCGCGGTCCATGTACAGTGTCGCAGGGATTCTGTTTTTCATCCTGACGACAGGGGTCGCCGCCGCCGTTCCGTTGGCCGAACTGATCGACGACAAAGCCCGCGAGAGTGCCGGTTCGACGATGCCGGATCATGGTCGGTTCGACATCCTGATAAATGCAGGCGCACCGGAAGACGCCGTTCTGATCTCGGCTTGGTGGATCGACCCTGGCACGGGGCGCTTCGTCGCCAACGCCGTGACCGACACAGGGGACGTGCGCCGCATCAGTGGTCTGGCGACCATGATCCTTCCCGCCCCGGTGCCGCTGCGACGGTTGATGCCCGGCGATATCATCGCTGAAAACGATCTTGGCACAATCGACCTGCCCGCCGCCCGGGTCGGAGCCTTCACGATCACCAACCTCGAAGATCTCGTGGGTCAGCAAGTGCGAAGCCTCTTGCCCGAGGGTCGCCCGGTCATGGTTCAGGCGGTCATGCAGCCGCTCGTCATTGGCCGCGGCGATCTTGTTTCCATTCATTATTCCGACGGGGCGCTCAAACTTTCGGCGCCCGGCCGTTCCCTTGCCGACGCCCATCGCGGGCAGGACGTGAGGGTCGTCAATCTCGTCAGCAACGCCATCGTGGCAGGCATCGCCAGCGCGGACGGCACAGTCAG
>JAIVHI010000252.1 GCA_020201155.1 Loktanella sp.
GCCGCTCGACGTGGCGGAATTCAGCGACCGCAAGGCGCTTGCGATGGCGGCGCACGGTCTGGTACTGTCGGGCATGCCGGGCGACCGGCGACAAGGCACCTGAGCCCTCATTCGCAGGTGCGGTTCTTGCAGTGGCACCGACGTTTTCCTCTCGCATCGGCACGGGTGTTTTGCTATTTGCGGGGTGACACATAGCGCAAGCCCGTGCGGGTGTGGCGGAATCGGTAGACGCACCAGATTTAGGTTCTGGCGGAGCAATCCGTGGGGGTTCAAGTCCCTCCACCCGCACCATATTGATTTTAAACTGTTTTCTTGCATTTTGCCGCTCTGGCCTCCTAGTGCTTAACCTTGGGTTTCGCAGTTTGTTTCGCAGGTTTCTGTTCCAGTCCTGTTCCGTTCTCATCGACTCCTTTTTTCCTGAGCGCGTTTTGACGCGGCCCGTTGATCGCGCTTGGCGCGATACTTCCTGACCATCTCCGTAGTTTTATGCCCGGTCACGGCCTGCACCTCGTCATCGCTGCATCCGGCATCGGACAACTGCACCGCCGCCGTGTAGCGCCACCCATGCGGCACCAGCCGGTTGGGGCCGTCCATGAGCCCAAGCACCCGCCGAACGTCCTCCACGGCCTTCTGTGCGGCCCTCTTGGCAATAGGCGCGGTCAAGTTCTTTGCGAGGATATGCCGCCCAGCCTTGGGCAGGCTTGCGAGATAGGCTTGCAGCCGGGCAGGGCAGTAGATCGACAGCTTTGTGCCGGTCTTGTCTTGCACCACGTCCATGAATTCTCCGTCGAAGTCGGACCATTCCATGTTGACGCAATCTCCGATCCGCTGGCCGGTCCCGACGCAGAGTTCGTAAATCGTGCGGGCCGTGGTGAGGTTGTTCCGATCACAGTAACGCTCATACGCAGCCAGCTTGTCATCGGGCCAAGGCTCGTATTCACCGCCCGTCAGCTTGGGAATATCGACCACCGGGTTGCGGTCGATCCATTCCAGATCGACGGCGAATTTGCAGAGGATGGACAGGACGGCGAGACGCTCGTTTGCCTTCGACCAGGTGTCTTGCAATGCATCTTGAACCTTGAGCGCGTCCTTGCGGCGAAACCGTGTCATGTCCTTGTCGCCGTTCTTCTCGCGGATAACCTCGCAGTGACGGCGATAATTCTGTTGAGTGCCCTTCGCCTTGTTGCGAAAGGCTGGCGACTGGTAATATGCGACTATCAGGTTTTCCCATGTCGTTTTGCATGTGCGCCTCGACCGCCCGGAGCGGATCGCCCAATATTCCCGCGCGAATTCCTCGGATTCCGGGTTGCTCGGCAGTCTAACCCGCGTGACTTTGCCGCCACGGTCGAGACGGAAATAGATGTATTGCCGTCCCTTGACGATCTTGAATTCGAGATACGGCAGTTCGGTTTTCTTCATGCCTCAAACTCCCCGTCCAGAGGATCACCGCTGGCGATTGCCTCCAATTCTCTCACCCTCCACCGCTGAAAGCCGTGAATGTTCTCGGGCTGGGGAAGTGCCCCGGCCTGCACCAGCGACCGGAATTCGGCGGGCTTCATGTCAAGAAGCGCCGCAGCCGTCTTTTCGCTGGCGAGTATGGGTGAGGGGCGATTGGCCATGTCGTGTTCCTCAAAACCTCGGCGTCATTTGCCCGGATCAACCAGCGCCAGCCTGATATAATCGCCAGTGCCCGGAATGAGTTGCGGCGGCTGTGTCTCGTGCCGCATCGGCAGCAGGTGGTCGCCAAGTTTAACCGGCATTTGTCACGTCCTCCAAAACGGTGATCGTGAAGGTCGAGCTGCTATCCACGGCCCCGCCCGCGTCGGTGAATTCCACGTCAGCGCGCCAGATACCGGGCTGCGCTTGCTCGGTGTTCACCGGGTCGAGCTGCAAAGCGAAAAGACCTGCCGCCGCGTCCACGATCACGGTGGACAGCGCCAGCTTGACGCCCTCGGGTGACAGCATTTCAGCGGCGATCGCGCCCGTGATCGGCTTGGGCGTCGTGCCATCTTTGGCGATACGCTGCCCCTCGAAGCGCCATTAGTCGCCGCGTTTCACTCGATAATCATAGAACATCACAGCCCTTTCGATGCGTTGATTCGGATGGTGTTCGGCGTGCTGGACGCCCCGCGCAGCCGCCGCTCCAGATCCGCGAGCGCGGTCGCCATTTCGGCGTCGGTCTGGTACTCGACGCGCCTGCCGTCCACGCTGACGACGCGCACGCCCTGCGCGCGCGCCCGGATCAGGGCGTCGCGCAGGGTTGCCAGCTCGGATGCGTCGATAGGCATCAGCCGACCCGATACCAGCCGCGGTGATCGACCCAGCCGGATCCGAAGTCGAGCCGGACCTTAATCTGCACGCCGTCCACCTCGAAGCCCTGCCGGGTCTCGATCTGCGGCCCGGGCGCGCCTTCAAGATAGGCGTACTCAAGCCCGTCCACGGTTGCCGGATCTGCCACGACGAACCACTGAGTCGCGCTCGACAGGCGCGGCTCGACCACAAGAGTCAGCATCGAGAACGGGTTGAATTCATCGGTGGTTGTCGCCTGCACGTCCGCAAGCGCCTGCTGCATCGAAGTTTCCAGCTCGGGCGGCACCAGCACGAACCGCGGTGCCACGTCGATCGGCGCGCCGGAAAGCCCGGTCTTGCGCCGCATTGCGGTGCGGGCGGTGCCCAGATCGTCGGCCAGCGTGGAGCCCGCGCCGGTGGCGTTGCCGTGCGCGGCGTCGAAAACCGCGATACCGTCCGACATATTCGGGTTGGCCTCGATCTTGTCGACCAGCTGCTGCGCCTCGAAGTTCAGCGCGGCGGTGCCCATTGCGGCCGGAACGCTGGTGAAAGCTCCGAGGTCATCGTTCACCATCGCTTGACGCGACACGGCGATGATCTTGCCGAAAGTCGCGACGGCGTAGGTCTCGGCGCTCTCGTCGATGGTGCCGTGCGTGAATTCGCCGCCCTCGTTGACCTGCGCCAGCTCGGGGCCTTCGCCCATGATGATCCGGCGCTTGGCGCGGAAGTCTCGCGCCGTTGTCTGGCGTGCCAGCGTGCGCGCGCCGCTCGCGGGCGATTGATAGCTGCGGCGCAGCTCGCGGTTCACGGCATCGCCCAGGATCAACGGAAAGTCGCTGGTCGTGTGCAGGGCGCGGGTCACAAGCGTTTCCGTCGCAAGCCCGGTCACAGACACGCCAGACCGCCGCAGGCACTCGCGGGCAATGTCAGGGACGGTGTGCCCGGCATGGGCGCGCGCCTGATCGCTCAGCTGGTGCTCGGGATGCGAGCGGGCGAAAAGCGCCTCACCGGCGCGCGTGGCGATCACTGCCGGGTCGGTGTGATCTGCGGTGATGTGCGCGCGCGTGGTGCGGGTGCGGGTCTGCGCTTGGCGCGTGCCCATTTCCGCAAAGGCTGCGGCGCGGGCATCTTCCACGCTGGCCTCGGCGTCGATCTGCGCGTCGGTCCATGCTGCATCCAGCCCGGCAAGCGATGCGATCGAGCGGATTTCGCGGTTTGTCTCGGCGCGGGTTTGCACCGTTTGCGTGGTTTCGACCGCCTCAGGCGCGCCGGTTTCGATTTGATCGTCAGGCATGATCTGCCCTCCAGTTTGTGCGCCTTGCGCGTTTCGGAAAAAAGCCCCCGGATCTGCCGGGATCGGCACGATAGACACCTCGACGGGCGTCCATTCGGTTGCGACTCGCACGCGGTTTCCGGCCTCGCGCGTGTCTCTGAATTTCTGGATGGTGTAGCCGATCGACAGCCCGCCGATCGTGCCGTCGCCAATGTCTGCGAGCACGGCTTGCGCGGCCTCGTTGGACCGCATGCGAATTCGGACCCAAAGCCCCTCGGGCCGGATCTCCGCAGCCTCGATGATGCCCAGCTGATCTCGGGTTGTCTGCGCGCGGTGCCCGTCCAGGACAGGCCCGCCGATCAGCCGGGAAAGGTCAGCGCCCGACAGGTCTAGCCGCTCGAAAAAGCCCGCGCGGGGCGCGTCTGCGCCGGTGCTGACAATGGCCTCGACGGTGCGCGCCTGCGCGTCGAGCGTCGAGGGGCGCGGCGTGACGGCGCGGAAATGAATGGTCATGCGGTGGCCTCCGGTTGTGCCGCGCGGGTGTCGCGGGCGATCTCTTCGTCGAGCTCGTCAATGTCGCGGCCCCGGTTGGCGACAGCTTCTTCGCGGGATTTCAGCCCCGCGCCGATCAGCGCAATCTCGGCGTTTGCATCCTTCAGCGGCTCGACGTGCTGCCAGCCCGGCCCGATGAAGCGCACGTCGCCATAATCCTCGGCCTCGATCGAGGGGATGCGCCCGGCCAGCACCTTGACAGCGATCCATTGACGCCAAAGCGGGCGAAGGAATTTCTGCTCGATCAGCTGCTTTTGAAGCATTTCAGCCCTGCGGCGAAACTCGATCGCGCCCATGCGCGCCGATGAAAAATTCGCGCCCGATAGATCGCCCGTCAGTTGCTCGAAAGTCAGCCCCGCCCCGCTTGCAATCTCGCGATCCTGCGATCGCAGAAACTCGACGGCCTGCGACAGCCCATTCGGGGGCGCGGAAAACTTCACGTCAGATCCGGGGGGCAGAATGCGCATCGCGCCCGGCTCAAGCGACACATTCACCGCGCCGCCATCCTGCGGGCCGGTAAAGCCTGCGGTGCCGCCCTCAAGGTCGGTGACGAAACCCGTCATCAGGCTGGCGGTCTTGGTCTGCATCAGCAGCGCGTCGGACGCCTCGTCGCGGTCGCGGATCTTCAACAGGACCGGGGAAAGCCACGACAGCCCGCGCACTTGCCCCGGAAATAGCTGGTCATATACGTGCAGAATATCGCTCGCGGGCACTCTCACCGCTTCGGAAAAGGTGTGGAACGTCGCGCCGGGGGCGTCTCGCATGACGTGATAGGCCACCACGCGGTCGTCGGCGTCGTGCTCGATCCCTGCAATTATGCGCCGTCCGTCGCCAAGGTCTCGGGTCAGGCTCGCGTCGATCTGCTCGGCGGGCAGATGGTTCAGGGCCACAGATCCGTCAGGCTCCGTCACGATCCGCACGAAAGCCTCACCATCGCGGCACAGTGCCCGCGCCATGCAGGGCAGGGCGGGGTTTGCCAGCGCCTCGAATTCGGCATTCAGGCGGCGCGCGGTGTCGCGGTCAGGGTGCTGGCTCCGGGCCTGATAGCCTTTCCCGACAAGGTTGGCGGTCCAGATTTCCACGATCCGCGAGCCTGCGGGCGTGTTGAGTGCTGCGGCGGCGGCGCGCTCACGTGCCGGGCGGCGAGCTGCAAGCGTGCTGGCCTCGGGCGATGCAACGCCCTGCCACCCTTGCCAGCGATACCCACCGCCCCCGGCCTCGATCGAGCGTGTCAGTCGGGACAAGCCGCGCGCGATCTGCCGGCGGACCTGCCGTGACAGGGTGCCCACGGCGCTCATCGCCGCTTCGCCTCGGCTTTCTGGAGGATTTCAAGCTCAAGCGCCGTCATATCGTTGATGATCCGCAAGAGCGTCGTGCCAAGGTTGCAGACCGTAAACACCAGCGCATGGTCGTACGAAGCATGAGTCACGCCACTGGTTGCGGCCTCGAATTCGGCCTCATCCTCGGCAAGATCAAAGGTCAGGTTTCCGTCAGGATCGCGCCCGAAAACGATGAAGCGATCTTTCAGGAAGGACTCGCGCGCCAGATATGGCACGCCATCGACGACGGTCCATTCATCTTGCAAAGGCGTGTCTCACGGCGATTGGATCGACGTCGGCCAAGTGGCACACGTCGAAAAACCCGCGAGTGTATACCCATCGGCCCGCGTCCCATTCGGCCAGCCCGTCGATCAGCACGGTGCGCCAGTGGCGTAGGCGGGTTGATCTGCGGCGGGCTGGTACAATCGCTGCAAGCTCGACAGATGGCCCCAGCCCATGCGCCGCATGAACGCTGCATGCGCCTCGGGATCCGGTGCAGGGCGCTTGGCCTCGGGCGGTGCCGCTGGTGCAGGCTCCGGCTCTGATGCGCTGTCGTGCGCAGCCGCTGCCCGTTTCTCGGCACTCTCGACAGGTGCTACAGGCGGCTGCGTTGGAGTCTGTTGCGCCTCGGCTTGCAGCTCGCGGTCATTGCGATCGTGGAATGCCTCGGTGCTCTGCGCGGTCGCTGCGCCCTTGCCGGGCTTCGCCTTCGGTTGCCTTACATCCTTGGTCCAGTATTCGTCACGAAGCCAGTTCGCGGGCTCTTTGACGTAGGTCCGGTCATCTTGCGCGGTCGCAGCGGCATAGATCGCCATGCGCTCGATCAGGATTTCAGGCGCGACCTTTTGCGCGGCTTTGGCAAACTCGACACGGCTGCGCGCCTTTTGCACTCGCTTGCCAGGTGGCGACACTTTCCAGAATTCATCGAAAGGAAAATCCAGACGGTCAGCCTCTGGATGACCAATATGGTTCTTTTCCTGATTAATAGATTCCAGGTTAGGGTCCGATGGTGGGACAGCTATCTGTCCTATGGTGGGACAGCTACTGTCCGATGGTGGGACAGCTACTGTCTCATTTTGCGACTGATAGGTGTCCGATGTTGCGACATCATCCTGCGACAGGTGCAGCTCGTATTGCGTGCTCGTCGGCTTTCCTTCAGCGGTGAACGTCTTTCGCCGCGTGACACGCCCTTTGCCTTCAAGCTCGATTAGGTGTCGTGCGATAGACGATTTGCTCGCCTCGCACTTTTCGGCCAGCGTGCTCAAGCCAGGGTTGCACTGCCCTGTCTTGCCGTTGTGGAAATCCGCCAGCGCCAGAAGGACCATCTTTGCGCCCTTGCTAAGGCCCTTCACCTTCCACGCGGCATCCTGCATTGGATAGCTCATGCCCGGCCCCCCTCGATGCTCTGCGACAGGGTCGGCAGGTGCAGCGTGTAGCCGTTTGCGACGTAGCTGCCTGCGAAGGTCTCGCGGCGCGTGCGCGTGACCAGCCCTGCGGCTTGTAGATGCCCGAGGTGCCGAATGACGGTTGTCTTGCCCAGCCGGGCATCCCGCGCCAGCCGCTTGATGCTGACGGTGCAGCTCGCGCGATCTGCGGGGCAGTGATCGGCCAGACAAAACAGCACCAGCCGCGACGCCGGGCTGATGCCCTCGACGTGCAGCGCCGCGAAGGTCAGCTCGGTATTTTTACACAGAATGTCGCAGATTTGCGCATTTTGAGGGTGACACGCCGGGCCGGTTGGGGTACTTTCTGCTTCAAGGCGATCAACCTTAGCGAAGTTTTGAAAGCCGCCGCTGGTGCCCCCTGCGGCGGCTTTTTCTATGGGCGGATCGGTCGCATTCGCTTTCGCGGTTTCACGATCCGTTTTCGCTTTGTCCTGCGAAACTTGTTCGCTACCGCATTGAGGTGTCGTGATATTCGCTGAATTTAGGTTCTGGCGCCGCAAGGCGTGGGGGTTCAAATCCCTTCACCCGCACCACTCCAACCTTGCGAAAAAGAGAATGCCGTTTCGGACAGGCGCTTGGCCGGCTGGACGCGACAGGTCTGCATGGTCCGTGTCGTGGAACCGGGCGCGC
>JAIVHI010000068.1 GCA_020201155.1 Loktanella sp.
CGCATTCGTCCTGCGGCAAGGGCTGGCCCGCGCGCATGTCTTCTGGCTGTGTCTGTTCTGCGCGACATCGGATGCGCTTTTGATCACCGCGGGTGTGCTGGGGTTCGGCGCCATGGTCGAAGCGGCGCCGTGGTTGCCGCGCGTCATGGCCGTCGGCGGGGCGCTGTTCCTGATCGCCTATGGCGCGATGCGATTTCACGCCGCGTGGCAGGGGGACTACGCGATCCAGTTGTCCGGCAGAACGCTCGCTTTGTGGCCCACGCTGGCCACGGCCGCGGCGTTCACATGGCTCAATCCGCATGTCTATCTGGACACACTGGGCCTGATCGGGGCGATCTCGACTGAGTTCGCGGCGGGCCTGCCCCGCACGGCCTATGCCCTGGGCGCGGTCACGTCGTCCTTCGTCTTCTTCTTTTCGCTGGGCTACGGCGCCCGGCTGCTGGCCCCGGCAATGCAATCAGCCCGCGCATGGCGCAGGCTGGATGTGCTGATCGGGGCCGTCATGTGGGGTCTGGCTGCAAAGCTATTGCTTTAGCAGGGCTCCAAACCATCGACGAGTGCGGCATCGAGGAAATCGGCAGGCGTCTGCTGCATACCATTCGCGGTGCGCCGCTGAACCGCGCGCGTCCCGTCGTCGTAGGTGATGATGCAGCCCGACCGGTCAGGCGCGCTGGATGTGGCTGCGGACGAGTTGATGACCGGGCTTGTCGGGATCGGGTCGCCCGACGGTGGCAAGGTGGACGACTGCACCTCGGGTGCGGAGGGCAACACAAGATCGGTCAGCGGCAGAGGCTCGGGCTCTTGCACGACGATATCCTGCACAGTGGGGCCGGTGTCGACGCAGGCGACAAGGCCAGTTGCCGCAAGGGCAAACACGAGGTGGCGCATTCAAACGCTCCTTTGGTCAATTCAGTCGATTCACCATGCGGAAGATGCGGGGCGAGGTCAATATTCCGCTAGAGCGGTTCTCCTGCCAGTTCGGTCGTACACGGCGGGGTCGCTGCAACCTCTGCGGGTGTGACACGCTCGGCCGGGATGATCTGGGTTTCGGTCAGGATCAGGGCCGTGCCGTTCGGACCGGTCGACAGACACCAATCGGCGGGCACACCAACGGGCCTCTGTGGGACCGAAACCTGACCGGGCTGCGGGTCGGGCTGCTGACAGGCGGCAAGCCCGACGGCAAGGCAGGCAAGAATGGGATATTTCATGATGACCCTTCGGATGAAACTGCTGTCGACGCTAGGCAAACATGGCCCGCAGATCAACGGTGCTGCGTGTGTTCACATCACCAAGATGTGCGTCGAGAAAGGCATCGGCACGGTCACGACCTGCCGTCTTGAGCTTGGCAAGGATCACCGGCGTCGGGATCGTCTTGGTCGCCACGTTCAGCGTGTTCATCAGGTCGTCATCCGCGATCATATGCACCAGCACCTGCTTCATCGCCCCCTTGGGCACGGTGCCGTCCACGATCAGGCGTTGCACGAAATCGATCGCCCGCAGTTCCCGCAGCAAGGATGAATTAAAGCTGATTTCATTGATCCTGTTCTGGATCGACTGCACATCGTCGGGCACGGCGTCACGGTAAAGCGGGTTGATGTTCACGACCAGAATGTCATCGGGCAGGTCCGGTTCGAACAGCGGGAACAATGCCGGATTGCCGCTGTAGCCCCCGTCCCAATAGGCTTCGCGCCTGCCGGTGGCCGGATCGTCGATCTCGACTGCCTGAAACAGGGTCGGCAGGCAGGCCGAGGCCATGATCGCCTCTGGTCCGATCTCGTCGCCTGAAAACACCTTGATCTTGCCCGACCGCACATTGGTCGCCCCGATGTAAAGCGCGGGGGCCGCATCGCTGCAGACATCCTCGAACCGGATATGACGCACGATCCGCTCCAGCGGGTTCTTGATCGCCTCCCCGAAGACGTAAGGCGACAGCATCCGCGACGTCATGTCGAAGGCCTTGTAGGCGGGCGAGACTTCCAGCAGCTTGGCCCAGACCGCCGCGGCGGGTGAGGACGCGACGATCCAGTCGTTCACGCTGCTGTCGCGGATGCCGCCGACTTCGGTCCACAGCCAGTCAAGGTTGGCGCGGGCTTCCTCGGGTCCGCCCTGCACCATCCCGGCCTTCAACGCGGCACCGTTCAGCGCCCCCGCAGAGGTCCCCGATATCCCCGCGATCTCGATGTCGGGACATTCGAGCAGCCGGTCAAGCACGCCCCAGGTAAAGGCACCATGCGCGCCGCCGCCCTGAAGGGCCAGATTGATGCGTTTGGGGGAAGCCACCGGTTACAGCGCGGTCCAGCCGCCATCGACGCTGATCGTCGTGCCGGTGATCTGGTCCGCCGAAGCCGAGCACAGGAACACAGCCGTGCCGCCGATCTGCTCGACCGTCGCGAACTCTTTGGACGGCTGACGTTCAAGGATGACTTTCTCTTTCGCTTCCTCTTCGGTCATGTCGTATTTCTTGGCCGTGTCGGGGATTTGGTCCTCGACCAGCGGGGTCAGCACGTAACCGGGGCAGATGGCATTGGCGGTTATGGGTTCTTTCGCCGTTTCCAGCGCCACCGTCTTGGTCATGCCGACGACGCCGTGCTTGGCGGTCACATAAGCGCTTTTGTAGGGCGAGGCGGTCAGCCCATGGGCCGATGCGATGTTGATCACCCTGCCCCACCCCGCCTTGCGCATCATCGGCAAGGCGGCTGCGGTCGTGTGAAACGCCGAGGACATGTTGATTGCGATGATCGCGTCCCACTTCTCGACCGGGAACTCGTCGACCGGGGCGACGTGCTGGATACCCGCGTTGTTCACGAGGATGTCGCAGGCGCCGGATTTTTCGACCAGCATCCGGCATTCGTCGCCCTTGGACATGTCGGCCTTGATGTAGCGGACGGTCACGCCGTGCTCTGCCGCCATATCCTCGGCCAGCTTGTGATCCTCTGGATTGTCGGTAAAGGAGTTGAGAACGACATCCGCCCCTGCCCCCGCCAGCGCGTGGGCGACCCCCAACCCGATGCCCGAATTCGATCCCGTGATGATCGCGGTCTTGCCCTGCAATGACATGGCTCTGCTCCGTTTGCTGTGTTCTGCACAGATATAATGCTGCATCTGCAAAAAGCACCACCCCGTTGTGTGGCCTTGGCCCTCGATTCGGAACGGGTCGTTGATCGATCAAGGGGCGGGGCAAAGCCCATAAAAAAAACCCCGGCACAAGGCCGGGGCTAAGTTATTGAGGCAGGTTTCATACAGGCAAGAAACCTATCGAGCAGTGCCCTCTTTATAAGCAATGACTTGCGTGGTTCCAAGTGAAAAGTTTGCAAGCGCCTGTGCGGCTGCATAGGCTTGCGATCAACATGGTTGAGCACAGGGAACAAAAGCAAAAATGAAAACAGTCTTTTTCCACCGCACAGGCTGCCGCATCGCAGGCTTGGCCGCGGCCGGCGTCATCGCGGCTGGCACGGCGCAGGCCGACAGCCACGGAATCTCGATGTATGGCGACCCTGCCCTTCCGGCGGACTTCGAACACATGCCCTATGCCAATCCCGACGCCCCCACCGGCGGGCGGATCGTGACGGCAGCGGTCGGCGGCTTCGACAGCCTCAATCCCTATATACAAAAGGGCAATGTTCACTGGCAGTTGCGCTATCTGACGGGCGAAAGCCTGATGGGCCGCTCGCTCGACGAACCCTTCACGCTCTACGGTGTGCTGGCCTCTGCGGTCCGCACCGCCGACGACCGGTCATGGGTCGAGTTCGACATCAACCCGGCAGCGGAGTTCTCGGACGGCTCTCCGGTGACGGTCGATGACGTGATCTGGTCCTTCGAAACGCTGGGCACCGAAGGTCACGGACGCTACCGCGGGTTCTGGGAAAAGGTCGAAAGCCTTGAAGCGGTGGATGACGAAACCGTGCGTTTTACCTTCAACACGGACGACAGCGAACTGGCGCTGCTGGCCGGTTTGCGCCCGATTCTCAAGAAATCCCAGTGGGACGACACCGAATTTGGCGAATCAGGTCTGGACGTGATCCCCATCACCAGCTCGGAATACGTCATCGACGATTTCGACGCTGGGCGGTTCATCAGCCTTAAGCGCAATCCGGACTACTGGGGGGCGGACATCCCCTTTATGCGCGGCGTGGGCAACCTTGACGAAATCCGGCTGGAATTTTTCGGCGACGAAACCGCCGCCTTCGAGGCGTTCAAGACCGGCGAGGTCAATTCGACCCGGGAATTCAATGTGGCCGTCTGGGAAAGCCAGTACGACTTTCCCTTGATGCAGGACGGCACCTACACGCAGGAAATCGTGCCGCACGGGCGGCCATCCGGCATGACGGGTTTCGTCATGAACTCGCGCGAGCCCGTCTTTCAGGACTGGCGCGTGCGCGAAGCGATGCTGAGCGCCTTCAACTTCGAGTTCATCAACGAAGCGATGACCGGAAGCGAGCAGGAGCGGATCACGTCTTACTGGTCCAATTCGCCGCTGGGCATGTCGAACGGCCCCGCCGAGGGGCGCGTGCTGGAGTTTCTCGAACCTTTCGCGGATGACCTGCTGCCCGGAGCGATCGAAGGCTACAGCCTGCCCGTGGCCGACGGCACCGAACGCAACCGCGCCGGCACCGCCGCCGCATTGGCGCTGATGGAAGAGGCCGGTTACAGCGTGCAGGACGGCGTGATGACCGGACCCGACGGCCAGCCGTTCACCTTTGAAATCCTGCTTGAACAGGGCTCGTCGGAAAATCAGGCCATCATCGACATGTTCGTCGAAGGCCTGAACCGGATGGGCGTGTCCCCCCAAATCTCGACCGTCGATTCGGCGCAGTTCAAGGAACGCACGGACGTCTACGACTTCGACATGACATATCAGCGTCTGGGACTGTCACTATCGCCGGGCAACGAGCAGAACTTCTATTTCGGCTCGGCCTCTGCCGATGAACCCGGTGGGCGCAACCTGATGGGTATCCAAAGCCCCGCCGCCGATGCGATGATCGTGCGGATGCTGACCTCGGAAAGCCAGGACGACTTTGTGGCTGCCGTGAAGTCCCTTGACCGCATCCTGACCTCGGGCCGCTATTTCATCCCGATCTATCAGTGGAACATCAGCCGGTTGGCCCATGATGCACGGCTGACGTTCCCCGAAACCATCCCGGTGATGGGCGACTGGCCCGGATGGCAGCCCGATGTCTGGTGGTGGGAGGAATGAAGCGAATTGCGCTCATTGCAGCCCTTTTGACTGCTACGGCTTGCACACCGGCGCGCGTGGTGGGAAACACGGCCATCGGCGCAGGTCAGGTGGTCCTTGGGACCGCCGATATGGTGATCTGAAAACCGGCCCCGCAGCCCCGCGCTGCGCGGCCCCTTGCCGATGTGATCTTTTCGATTCTTTTCGGAAACCAACGGAACTTTGTCTTGCAGCCGTCCGTTGGTCCTCCAAGTGCAAGAAAAAGGAGACAGCAGATGCAGTGGAAAGACGTATCCCAGAACTGGAATGCCTACGTGGCCCGGATTTTGACCCGTTGGCCCGAGTTGAACGAAGCCGAGGTGCAGTCCATCGACGGCGACCAGGATGCCTTCCTTGAATATCTTTCGAAATCCAAGGGCGAAGACCAGGTCGCCGCCCAAATGGAATTGGCCGACTGGCTGATGGGCGAAGAGCCCGCCGACGTGAAGATGGACGAGGCCCGCGATAACGAGCGCATCATGGATTCCGCCCAGAACGTGCCGAAAGGCGAAGATGTGATGTCTGACGACAAGCGCTTTGGCGACGACAACACCCCCGA
>JAIVHI010000069.1 GCA_020201155.1 Loktanella sp.
CGGAAAAAGTGGCGCTGCTTCGCGCCGAAGCCTGAAGGGAGGTTTTTGCTGAAATGGACGGAATTTATTGCGGACCTCCCCCCTTGCCGGACGAGCTGTGGGCCAGCTGGAACTTCGATGTGCCATTGCTGCTTGCCTTGGGCCTGCTTGGTTTCGTGACGCGACACCGTCCTGCCGGTCTGCTGGCGGTCGGGGTTCTGTTCATCGCTTTCGTCTCGCCGCTCTGTGCCTTGTCGGCGGCTCTTTTCTCGGCGCGCACCGTCCATCATGTGCTGCTGGTGGCTTTGGCGGCCCCCTTGATTGCCATCGCCTTTCCCGCGCGCCGGTCGTCGGGTCCCGCCGTGCCCTTCGCGGTGTCGACCGTGGTGCTTTGGGCGTGGCACGCCCCCGGCGCCTATGATTTGGCCTTGGCGAACATGATCGTCTATTGGGTCATGCAACTGTCGCTGCTTCTCAGCGCCATCTGGTTCTGGCGGTCAGTCTTCTCGGCTGGCATCTCTCCGGTGGACCAGATCCTTTATGTCGTGGCGAGTTTCGCGCAGATGGGGATGCTGGGGGCGATCCTGACATTCGCATCTACGTCTCTTTACGCGGCTCACGCAATGGCGCCCTTCGACTGGGGGATGACACCCCTGTCCGACCAGCAGCTTGGTGGCCTGATCATGTGGGTGCCATCGGCTGTGCCTTATGCCATTGCCGCCGCGATGATCGCGCGTCGCCGCTGGTCGCAGCTGTCAGGCGATGCGGCATGATCGCGTGGATCCAGTCGCTGGTTCCGATCTTCAAGGCCCTGCATATCGCCGGTCTGTCGATCTGGGTGGGTGGCCTGCTGACGCTGCCGCTGATCCTGTCGCGACACCAGCCGGCTGTGGTGGCGCATGAATACAAACTGATGCGACGCGCGGTCCATCTGATCTACACCGGAACCACGGGGGCGGCCGTGATCACTGTCATTGCAGGGACGTGGCTGATCTTCATGCAGGGCGTCTTCATGCCGTGGCTCTATGCAAAGCTTGCTTTCGTGGCGCTGCTTGTCGCGGCACACGGGTGGATCGGCCATGTGCTTGTCAAGATCGCGGAAGAGCCGGGGGTCAGCAAATCGCCCCGGTCCATACCCATGCTGGTGGCCGTGGGCCTACCCGCGCTGGCGATCCTGCTGCTTGTCCTTTCAAAGCCGCCTTTGCCTTGGGCGGTGATCCCCGACTGGCTTCATGAACCGCGCGGCGGTCATTTGCCTTTCGAAGTTCCCAGACGGTAATCAAAGACGAGCTTGCCCCCATGCCAACCGGTGAAACTGACGACGATCACGCAAAGCGCGGACAACAGGATGCCATAGGGCAGCACTGCCTGTTCGTAACCCGACAGCCTGTGGCCCCAGTTCGCCCCCAAAAGCGCCAGAAGCGTCACCGCGATGATGAAGTGCGTCCAAGCCGGTGCGCGCGACCGGATACCCGACACCAGCAACAATTCGGCGGTGCCCGAAAATCCCGCGAGCATGCCGAACAGGAAGCCCGTCCCGGCGGCCCATATGGCCGCGCGCGCCCAGAACGCATCTCCGGTCCACCAGTAAAGAACATCCGCCCCGAAAAGGCAGAAGGTCAGGGCCACGGGAAAGGCGACGCTCATGGCGTGAATGGGGTGACCCTTGACCGCCACGAGGGATTCGGTGTCGTCGTAGCCCAGCCTCTGGCTGATCGGGTCAGTCAGGTCTCGCGATCTGTCTTCGCTGTCGTCCGCCATGTCGCACCTCGTGTCTTCGTCCTTGGCACAACTGTTCTGACGCTGAATGGTTGCGTCGGTGCGCTGTCGACCGTCGATCCCGCGGGACCTGCGGCACGCACCATAGCCACCTTGTGGTGGGTCATGCTGACCGGATCGATCCTGATTTTCGCCTTGGTTGCCATTCTTGTCGCTGCGAGCTTTCGGTCACGTAAGGGCACGATACAGGACCGGTTCTGGGTGCTGATCCTCGGGATTGCCTTTCCCGCGACCGTCTTGCTGGCCTTGTTGGGCTATGGGCTGTTCGTGGGGGAACGCCTGCTGCCACGGCAGGGTGCGGATGTCGTGCAGGTCGCGGCCGAGGGCCGCCAATGGGACTGGCGGTTTTCCTATGACGATCTGCCGGACCAGACGACCGAAGGCGTGCTTCACATACCGGCAGGGCGGCCCGTCGATGTGGCGATTACCAGTGCCGATGTGGTGCACAGCTTCTGGGTGCCGCGCTTGGCGGGCAAGATGGACGCCGTGCCGGGTCGCGTGAACGTTCTGCGCATCGAAGCTGACGCGCCCGGCACTTTCGCGGGGCTGTCCGCAGAGTTCAGTGGTCGCGGCTACAACAACTTCACCTTCGACGTGGTGGCCCATGATGCCGCAGGTTGGAGCAATTTCCTGACAGGTGAGACCGAATGAACGCCCTTCAACGGCACCGCAAGCTTGACCTTGTCTGGGCATCCCAGCCCGGCTTCAGAGGGTGGTTTTCAACCGTGAACCACAACGATCTCGGACGGCTGTTCCTTATCACGGCCTTCTTCTTCTTTCTAATCGGCGGTCTGCTTGCGATGTTGATCCGCACGCAGCTGGCGACACCGGGGTCCGCTTTCGCGGGGCCCGAGATCTACAACCAGATCTTCACGATGCACGGGACCATCATGATGTTCCTGTTCGCCATCCCGACGTTCGAGGGTCTGGCGGTTTACCTGCTGCCCAAGATCCTCGGGTCCCGCGATCTCGCGTTTCCACGGCTGACCGCCTACGGCTACTGGTGTTACGTTTTCGGCGGCACGATGCTGCTGGTCTCCATGGTGCTGGGCATCGCACCCGATGGCGGCTGGTTCATGTATCCGCCGCTGACCAGCTCGATCTATTCGCCGGGGATCAACACGGACTTTTGGCTGATCGGCATCACCTTCGTCGAAATCTCGGCCATTGCCGCTGCGGTCGAAATCACCGTGACGATCCTGAAATACCGTGCGCCGGGCATGTCGCTGGACAAGATGCCGATTTTCGCCTGGTACGCGCTGGTCACGTCCCTGATGATCCTGACAGGCTTTCCGCCGCTGATCCTGGGGTCGATCCTGCTGGAACTCGAAAGGGCCTTTGGCCTGCCGTTCTTCCAGGCCGATCTGGGCGGGGACAGCCTGCTGTGGCAGCATCTGTTCTGGCTCTTCGGTCACCCCGAGGTCTATATCATCTTCCTGCCCGCCGCCGGTGTGATCTCGACCGTTCTGCCGGTCATGTGCCGGACCACCCTGCTGGGCTACGGCTGGATCGTGGCCGCCGCAGTCGCGCTGGCGTTCCTGTCGTTCGGGCTGTGGGTTCACCATATGTTCACCACGGGCATTCCGCATATGGGGCTGGCCTTCTTTTCGGCGGCCTCCACGCTTGTGGCCGTGCCCACGGGCGTCCAGATTTTCGCCTGGATCGGAACGATGTGGAAGGGACGGCCCGAGCTGCATCTGCCCATGCTGCACCTGCTGGGCTTTTTCGTCACCTTCGTGATCGGGGGGCTGACCGGTGTCATGGTCGCGGTGGTGCCCTTTGACTGGCAGGCCCATGACACCGCCTTTATCACCGCGCATCTGCATTACGTCCTGTTCGGTGGCTTCGTCTTCCCGATGCTTGCGGGCATCTATTACTGGCTGCCGCATGTCACGGGCCGCAGGCGCAGCTTCCGTCTTGGCGAACTGGCCTTCGTGCTGATCTTCACGGGGTTTCACGTCACCTTTCTTGCGATGCACTGGGTCGGCCTGATGGGACAGCGCCGCCGCATTTCGACCTACCTGCCGGAAGACGGCTGGACCACGATCAACCTGATCTCGTCGGTCGGCAGCTTCGTCATCGCGATCGGCTTTGCCATCGTCATCCTCGAGGTCGTGCTCAACACGGTGAGCGCGCGACGTGGCGGTCGCAACCCGTGGCGCGCGGGCACGCTGGAGTGGGCGATGCCGACACCCGCACCGTCCTACAACTTTGCCAGCCTGCCGCATGTCACCGGCCGCGATCCCCTGACCGACGACCCAAAGCTGCCCCATGCGCTGGCGCGGGGCGAAGGGTATCTGGCGACGCCCGGTCAATGGCGTGAGACCCTGACGGTCGATATCGCCAGCGGAAAGCCGGATTTTCACGTGATCTACCCCGGCAACACCCGCTTGCCGATCCTGATGGCCGCCGTGACGGGCGTGTTCTTCCTGTCGCTTCTGCTCAAGTTCTACTGGACCGTGCCCCTTGCGGTGATCGGTGTCGCCGCACTGGTCTGGCGCTGGGTCTGGGCACTTGGCCGGGCCGAAGATCTGCCGGCCCAAGACATTGGACACGGAATTGCGCTGCCCAATGCCGCATCCGTCGACCGGTCTCCCGGTTGGTGGGGATCGCTGTTCTTGCTGACGGCGAATGCCACCTTCTTCGGCTCGCTTCTGTTCGGGTTCGCCTTTCTGTGGACCGTGGCGCCCGGTTGGCCGCCGCCCGTGTGGTTCGCCCCTTCGATGGTCGAACTGGGCTTGGGGATCGCGGGTGCCGGGGGCAGCGCGGTTGCGATCCGAATGGCAACCCGGACGAACCGGCAAGGTGCACAGCCGATGTTTGCGCTCGGCTTGGGGCTGGTCGCCGTGCTGATCCTTGCGGCTGCACTTGGCCTGTTGATGCTGCGTGCTCCGTCACCGGACCAGCATGCCTACGGGGCGACGCTTTTGGTTCTGGGGGGCTACGGGCTGTTCCATGCCTGTCTGACCGCCCTGATGTTCGCATTTCTTGCAGCCCGCATCGCCCGCGGGTTCACATCGGCGGCGCGGCGGGCCGAGTTCGCCATCGTCAGGTTGTGGGTCGACTACATGGCACTGGTCGGGACTTTCATCCTGCTGATGGCGCACGTGACGGGGATAAGCGCATGACCGACGTTCTGCGTATCCTGATCGCGCCTCTGGTCTGGCTGGCGGCTTTCAGCGCCGTCTACGGCGTGCACGGTGTCATTTGCGGCCAGGGGATCGAAACGATGCCGCGGGCCCTGCTTGTCGGGGCCTTTCCCGACGGTGGTCACGACCTCCTGCCTCTGATCCGTGCGGTGTCACTCGGGCAGGGCATAAACCGCGAGTTGATCGCCCACCGCAGGCTTGAGAATCGAATTGCCGCCCGCGACGAAGGCCACGTATTGCCGCCCTTCGTGAACATAGACCGCAGCATTGGCCACGGCGGGCGCTTCGACGAAATCAGACCACAACACGTCGCCATTGTCGGGGTCGATGGCGCGCACCATCCCGTCCATCGTGGCACCGATGAAGATCACGCCGCCTGCCGTGACGGCGGGTGCGCCGATGTTCGGCGACCCCCAGCTTTCGGGCCCGAAAAAGCCCCATTTCTGCGACCGACCGAAAGGCACTTCCCACAAAAGCCCGCCGGTGTTGAGATCATAGGCCAGCATGGTGCCATAGGGCGGCACCCAGCAGGGCAGGCCGGCCGAGGACACCCAGTTGACCAGCTCGAACCCGTAGGGCACGCCGCGCTGGGGATAAAAGCCGCTTTCGTTGCCGCTTTCGCCTGCGGTCTCTTCGTATTCTTCGCGCGGGATCAGGCGCAGGGTTTGCACGACCTTTGACGTGTTGACGTAGAACCGGTTCGTCGTCGGATCGAGAGCGCCACCGCCCCATTGCATCCCACCCGCAGTCCCGGGGTAGACGATCGTCCCCTCCAGCGAAGGCGGCGTGAACATCCCCTCATAGCGCATGCCCTCGACCAGTCGGGCACATTCGCCAAGACTTGCGATATTGGCCAACTGCGACATGCGGGGGTAGTTATCGAGATCGTGCGACGGGGGCGGGACGTCGAAATAGGGCTGCGTCGGGGCCGCGACTTCGCCCGGAACATCCGAAGCGGGGACCGGGCGTTCTTCCATGCCGAAGATCGGCCCGCCCGTTTCGCGGTTGAGCACGTAAAGCATCGATTGTTTCGATGTCTGGACAAGTGCTGGCACCGTCTCGATGGACGAGCTGGCGCGACCAGACGATCTCTCCGGTATCAACGTCGACGGCGGTGACCGAGGTGGCCAGCGGGATCGGTTCGGTCCTGTTGCCGCCGTAGTAGTTCGGCGACGGGGACGAGACGGGCAGGTAGACGATACCGCGTTCCTCATCCACGCTCATCGAGGCCCAGACGTTTGCGGTTCCCGTGCGGGGGCGGATCTCGCGCGGGATGAAATCGACTTCCCAGTTCAGCTCGCCCGTGCGGGCATCCAGTGCAAAGACGGTTCCGGGCGAGGCTACGGAATATTCCCAATCCATCCCGGCCCAGCCCACGAAAAGCTGGTCGCCAAAGGCGGTCGGGGGTTGCAGCAGCGACAGCGGCCACTCTTCGTTGATCCTGTTCCACTGGTTGACGTTGACGATGCCGCCATCGCCGAAATCGGTGCAAAGCGCGCCGGTATCCGCGTCGACCGCATGAAGCTCTGCGTCCATCGTGCCCAGATAGACGCGCTTTTGGCAGGGCTCGCCCTCGACCGGCGTTTCGGCTTCCCAATAGGTGACCCCACGGTTCTTGAGCGCGGGCTGAGTCAGCGCTTCAAGCGTCGATTCGGAATCGTAGGTCCAGCGTTCCTCGCCGGTGGCGGGGTCGAGCGCGATGATCCGATAGAACGGCGTGCCAAGATAGACGGTTTCGTTGACGTAAAGGGGCGTTGCGGACCACACGGTCGCGGGCAGATCGCCGCTGCCGTCCGAGACGTCGCCGGTCTGGTATTGCCATGCCAATTCAAGATCGGTGACATTTTCGCGCGTGATCTGGTCTGCGGGCGAATACTTCTGCGCGGCCAGATCGCCGTTGTAGGTCGTCCATTCCGTCGATGGCAGGGGTGTCGTGGCACCGGACGCCGCAGGGTCTGACGCGCCTTGGGCAAAGGCGCTGGCAGGCAGCAAGGCCACAAGGGCGAGCGAACGGATCATGTCGTCTTCCTTTCATGTCGTCCACCGACCGCTGCAAGATAGAGAAAGAACCCGACCGCCCCGACAACCGCTCCGACCACGATTCCGGGCGTCAGCAGGAACCAGCCGCAAAGGGCGCAGCCGACCAGGGCGAGGATCACGAGGAAATGGAGAAAAGAGCGCCAACCACTTGGCGCGATCATGGCCAGAACGCCTGCGCCGATGATCAGGGCCGCGCCGCCTGCCGCTGCGACAAGCGGTCCCGGTGTTCCCGTGATGCCGCTCATGGGGGTAATATAACCCAGTGTTGCAAACACGATCACCACGATCCCACCCATTGCGAGGATCAAAAGCCCGATGCGGTCTGACATGGCAGCCCAGTCCCTTGTGATTTACGTGGCGGCGAAAATGGATTTCTGGCCTGAAATCCATTCTGAACCAATTACGTAGCCCGTGTCGACCGATCCAGTTTCATGAAAACGACTCTGCATGCCCGAATGACCGAAAAGACAGGCAGGCCAGAAGGGTGCGATCGCACCGGCAGATCAGTTTGCCGCGATCACGGCCACAAGGGCGAGTGTTTCGGTCGTGGGGGCGATGGCGCTGGCTGCAAAATTGCGGCTGGCGATGATCCTGTTGTCGTCTTCGCGCAGGACGCGCACCGTCATGCCAAGGCGCACCGTTGCCGTCTCTCCTGTTGCATCAAGCTCGGTCTGGAAATCGACCAGTTCCGTGAGCACGGCGTAGTCGCCCCTTGCGCCCAAGGGCTGCCGCCCGACATAGCTGAAGGCATCGGTGCTTTGCACACTGCGCAGCATCAGCGTCTGCAGCATGACGGGGGCTTCATCGCTCCAACGGGCGCCGGGCAGGTATTGCGCCTGCAGGGTGTTGGGCTTGATCATGATCCGGTCGGTGTTGAGCGCACCGGTCGCCGAGGGCGTTTCTATGATGACCTGGTCCGGACTTTGACGCGCGATCTGCGGCTGGTCCTCGGCGCGCAACTCGTAGACGTCGAGCGCGTCGGAGCCGGTCAGCGCGGATACGGCGCTGCACCCGCTGAGTGCGGCAAGGGCGGCGAAGATCAGGGCGAATTTCATGACGGGAACCTATCTTCTGAATTCCGGGGGTTGCTGGTTCAGGAAGAACCGGGCGGGGTCGCGTTGGATCTGCTGGGTCAGCGCATCGAGATTGTCGATCAGGGTCCGCGCCTCCTGTGCAAGACGTGTGTAGTCTGGAAGGCCCTGTTCGGCAAAGGATTCGACGGGACCTGCGGTATTCGCGACGATCCGGCCCAAGCTGGCAAAGGTTTCCTGCGCCGATACGCTGGCGGCCTGCAGGTTCGCGGTGACGGTGGGGATGTCGGCTGCGACCAGTGCGATGGCCGCATCCAGTTGCGCCACCGTGCCGCGCAGGTCCGCGACAAGAGCGGCACCTTCCGCATTGATCAGCTCGTCCGCGCCGCCAAAGGCGCGTTCGGCGGCAGAAAGCGCGGAACTGCCGGTTTCCAGCGCGCCGTTGATCGCCGTCAGGGTTTCGTTGGCATCGGCAAAGGTAGTCGTGACCTGACTGACCATCGCGCTGGTATCCGCTGTCAGCGCGTCGATCCGGCCCGTGGCAGAGGACAGGTTTCCGCCGACCTCCTCGGTCACCCGGGCGACGGTCTCGGCGGTCTGGCTCAGGTCGGCTACGATTCGTGGCAGGTCGGTTTCTGCGGCGGTGCCGATCGCTTCGATCGCGGCGGTCGCTTGGGTCATGGCGGCGCGCGCGTCGGTCACAAGCGCCGAGACATCCCCGGTCACCAGCGTGTCGATATTGCCTGCCGTTGTGTCCAGCGTGGCAAGGGTCGTCTCGAACCGGGCAATCATCGCGTCGGCTGCGGCAAGCGTCTCCTGCGCTTCGGTCAGGCGTTGCGTCGCGGTGTTGCCGGTCGTGGTCACGGCCGCCAGCATGGTCTGCGTATCCGCGCTGATGACGTCGATCTGGCTGCCGAGCGTGCCGACGACGCGGGACACGTCCTGCGTCGTGCTGGACAGGTCGTTGGCGATGAAGCGTTCTGCTTCGGTCAAAAGGCCTTCGGTGCGGGTGATCGTCTCGTTGAGAATGGTCAACGTCCCGCGCGCGTCTTCGGCCAGTGTTCCGATGGACGACAGCGTGTCGTCCGCGGTGCCGAAGACCGTGCTTGCCGATCCGGTCAGGTCTTCCAGCGTCGTGTTGAAGTTGTCGATCTGCCCCGCGAATTCCGACACGGACGACGTGACGGACGAGAAATCTTCCAACGCCTCGGCGAATTGTCCCGATGCGTCTTCGACATTGCTTAGGGTGGTGTCGATGCGGTTGCGGTTTTCCTGTGTCAGCAAGCCGGACACCCCTTCGAGCACGTCCAAGGTCTCTTCGAGGATCTTGGGTGCGTCTTCGGTCAGCCGTTGCAGGGCCGAGCGTTCCGAAGGGATCTGCGGCACGTCCGCGTCGGACGCGGTGGCCAACAGATCCGCGTCGGGGCTGCCGGGGCTGATCTGGACGAAGGACACGCCGGTGACGCCCTGAGCCTCGATCGTGGCGACTGAATCGGTCCGTACGGGGGTTTCCGCGTTGACCTCGACCTGCACGCGGATCGTGCCGTCGTTCTCGGGCGACAGCGCGACACTGACGACCTGACCGACCGGCAGACCCGAAAAACGCACGTCGGAGGCGTTGCTCAGCCCCGAAACAGAGCTGAAGTCGACCTGATAGTAGTCGAATTGCCGGTCAAGCTCGATCCGGGCAAACCACAGGAAGAACCCGATGATGCCTAGCAGACCGGCCAGCGTGAAGGCCCCGATCAGGATGTAGTTCGCGCGCGTTTCCATCAGCCCTGATCCTGTTCGGTCGCGTCCAGCGCGGCCCGGGCCCGCGGCCCGTGGAAATAGTCATGCACCCACGGGTGATCGACCTTCATCATTTCTTGCATGGTTCCGGTCACGAGCACCTTCTTTTCTGCGAGGACAGCGATCCTGTCGCAGACTGCATGGAGTGTATCAAGGTCGTGGGTGACAAGGAACACGGTCAGGCCCATCGCTTCGCTCAGACCCTTGATCAGGTTGTCGAAGGCGGTGGCCCCGATAGGGTCGAGACCGGCGGTCGGCTCGTCCAGAAACACGATTTCCGGGTCCAGCGCCAGTGCCCGCGCGAGTCCTGCGCGTTTGCGCATGCCACCCGACAGCTCTGACGGGTACTTGTCGCCCGCAAGATAGGGCAGGCCGGTCAATGAGATCTTGAGGTCGGCCAGATGGCGGCGGACGTCGGGGTCAAGCCCGATGACGGCCCGCATCGGTACTTCGACATTCTCGCGCACCGTCAGCGACGAGAACAGTGCTCCGTCCTGAAACATGACGCCCCAGCGGGCCTCCAGCGCGCTGCGCGTATCCTCGTCCGCATTGAGAACGTCGACGCCCAGCACGTCGACACTGCCGGCCGAGGGGCGTTGCAGGCCCGAAATCGTGCGCAGCAGCACCGATTTTCCGGTGCCTGACCCGCCCACGACGCCGATGATCTCGCCCCGTCGGACTTCGAGATCGAGGTCATCGTGCACCACATGCGTCCCGAAGGCATTGCGCAGGCCCTTCACGCGGATAACGATGTCGCTTGCGTCGTCCATCCCTCAGATCCCCATTTGCGCAAAGAAGATCGAGAAGCCGGCGTCGGCCACGATCACGGCAAAGATGGCCGCCACCACTGCGTTCGACGTCTGGCGGCCCAAAGATTCCGCGTTGCTTTCCACCTGCATGCCCGCATGGCAGCCGATGATCCCGATGATCAGCGCGAAGACCGGCGCCTTGACCATGCCGACCATCACGTGGCTGATGTCCGTGCCTTCGACCAGTCGCGTCCGGAACATGGCGGGCGAGATGCCCAATTCGACCCATGACATGATCGCGCCGCCCAGCAGGCCCATGACATTCGCGATCAGGCCAAGGATCGGCAACATCAGCACCAGCGCCAGGATGCGTGGCACGAAAAGCACCGTCGCGGGATCAAGTCCGAGTGTGCGCATGGCGTCGATCTCTTCGCGCATCTTCATCGACCCGATGGCCGCGGTAAAGGCCGAGGCCGTGCGCCCCGCCACGATGATCGAAGTCAGAAGGATGCCCAACTCGCGCAGGATCGAAATCGCGATCAGGTCGACCACAAAGACCTCGGCCCCGAACTGCCGCAGCTGCGCCGAGCCCTGAAACGCCAGCACGACGCCGATCAGGAACGCCATGAGCGATACGATGGGCACCGCCTTGAGCCCGACCTCTTGGCAGTGGTGGACAAGGGCCGTCATCCGGAAGGTGCCGGGATGCCGGATCGCCCGGCCCAGCCGCGCCACGAAAAGGCCCAGATAATTGACAAGCGCAAGACCGTAGCCCGCCGAGGCCACAACGCCCTGACCGAAGGCTTCGAGCCTGTCCGCAACTGACTGCTTGCCGTCCTCGGCCTCTTGCGGGTCGGGCAGGGCGTTGCGCACCGTTTCGATCAGTTGGGCCGCGGTCTTGGATGCGCCGGTGATATCAAGGGTCTGGCCCGCGCTTTCCAACCGCCGCTCCAGACCAAGGATGGACCATGCGCCGGCGGTGTCGACATGGGTCACGCCGGACAGATCAAGGCGCGTGTCCTGCACGGGCAAAGCGCCAAGTGCCGCGTCAAGACGCGACACCACCTTGATCGACAGAACGCCCGCAAGGGCTATGCCATCGCCATCGTCGGCGTCCTCGATCGAGAACTCGGGTCGTTCCATCATCTGTTCGTCCACGCCATCCATGGCTTGGCGTATCACGATGCCGCGACGGTCCGACAGACAGGAAATACGCGAAACCCAAAGGATGGGGCTGGCTTTTGATTGCTTTATGCCCGCAGGCAACCTGATCGGTCACAGATAGCGCCGGTAAGGATCCCATTTCTCTTCGTTCCGGCAGACGAAATCGTAGTAGTCGCGGTCTTGCAGCGCCGCTGCCGCCTCCTCGTCGAGGATGACCTTGCAGGACCGGTGCAACTGGATGGCCGAGGCGCTGATCCGCGAGGTCAGCGGGCCTTCCACGGCGCGGGCCACGACCTGCGCCTTGGCGGTCCCGCAGGCCAGCAGCACCAGTTCCCGACTGTCGAGGATCGTGCCCACGCCCATGGTCAGCGCGCGTTTCGGCACGGCAGTGGCGTCACCCCCGAACATGCCCGCGTTCTGTTCGCGGGTGGTGGGGGTCAGGATTTTGTCGCGGGTGCGCGACCGCAGGGCCGACAGCGGTTCGTTGAAGCCGATATGCCCCGATACCCCGATGCCCAGAAGCTGCAGGTCGATCCCGCCCGCGTCCGCGATGGTGCGTTCGTAGATCAGGGCCGCCGCCTTGAGATCGTCCGACATGCCGTCGGGCAGGTGCGTATGGGCGGGGTCGATGGTGACGTGGTCGAACAGATGCTTGCGCATATAGGCCGCATAGGACCGGGGATCGTCGGGGGGCAGCCCCACGTATTCGTCCAGATTGAAGGTCGTGCAGGCGCTGAAGTCGACCCCGGCCTCCACCACTCGGGCATAGACCTCTTCCATCGTCCGGCCCGTGGCGAGGCCCAGCACGATGCCGGGATCGGCCGCGATGCGGTCGGCCATCAGGCGGGCGGTCAGGGCCGTGGCCTTGGACCGTTCGGGGCAGATGACGACTTCCATGGGGCTACCTTTGATCGGAAACGGAAAGACCGGCGACGCAGACGTCCCGCAGCGCGAGATCGGCGTCGAAGACCGTGAAATCGGCGAAACAGCCGGGCGCGAGCCGCCCGATGTCGGTCTCGCCCAGCCAATCGGCGGGAAGGGTCGACAGGCGGCGGGCGGCCTCGTCCAGTGGCAGCCCGATGGCGACCAGATTGCGCAGCGCCTGGTCCATCGTCAGGGCAGAGCCGGCAAGGGTGCCGTCGGGCAGCCGCATGGAGCCGTCGCGTTTTTGTGCCGTCAAGGAGCCGAGGCGGTAGTCCCCGTCGGGCATCCCCGCACCGGCGGTCGCATCGGTGACGCCGTAAAGCTTGGGGATCGCGCGCCGTGCGGCAAGGATTGCACCGGGTGCGACATGAACGAGGTCCGGAATGATCTCGGCAAAGGTCGCATGGGCCAGTGCGGCCCCGGCGAGCCCGTTGTCGCGATG
>JAIVHI010000070.1 GCA_020201155.1 Loktanella sp.
GCAGGACGTGGAACGCAAAAGAGCCGCCTTTGCGCTGGCGGATGCCGCTTTGGCCGCGTCGGGCACCGTATCGCTTGAGCTTGCAGCCAATGGCACACCGATGGTCGTGGCCTATGACATGGCATGGCTGTCCCGGCAGATCATCGGGCGCATGCTGAGGATCGACACCGTGACTCTCGTCAATCTGGTCAGCGAAACCCGCGCGGTGCCTGAATTCATCGGTGCCGCCTGCAAGCCCGCCCCGATCGCCGAAGCACTTTTACACGCCTTGCAATATCCGGATGCCCAGCACGACGCGATGCGCATCACGATGGAGCGTTTGGGCGCGGGCGGTGAGGCACCGGGCCTGCGCGCCGCCCGCGCCGTCCTGGCCCGGCTCTAGCGGCGGAAACATCGCCGCATGCGCATTTGTGACGAAAAAAGCCCCGGCGCGGGATGGCGCCGGGGCTTTGGGCAATGATGCGGATTGGATTAGAAGGAGTAGCCGACAGAGACCCCGACGCCGACGGCCGTGTTGTCGGCGAATTCAACGTCTGATCTGTCAGTCGCATCGCCAAAGCGGATCAATTCGACACCGCCTGTCAATTGCATCGGACCATTCGTGAACGTCCCTCCGAATCCGAAGGCAGTAGAGCCATCGACAGGAGAAAGCCGAGACGCGGGTCCGCCATCACTATCTTCGTAGGTCACACGACCGAAGACTGAAAACTGGTCATTGATCTGCCGCCCAAGACCAACGCGGTAGGTCATGACATCGTTGTCAATTCCGGTGACGCGTTCACCTTGGGTAAACTCCTCATACCCTTCTGGACGCACTTCCCAGACCGACCACTCGGACCAGCGGATCGAACCAAATACAAGCGTGTCGGCTGCAACGCCAGATTGGAAATCCAGTGTCACGGACTGTGGCATTTCGATTTCGGTTGTACTGGGGGCAAGAACATTCTCACCAAGGGTTTCAGTGGTACCAAACGAGTGTGTGATACCTGTTTCGTAGGTCAAAGCCACGCGCAAAGCAATTTCGGGAAGTTCGTAAGCTGCACCCGCGATATAACTGGTCTGACGGTCTTTTTCAGTCTTCGCTGAGTAGTCAAAGCGGGCACTAGGAATGTTATCAAGAGCAAGTAACTCGTTGGTAAGCGCATCGATCGCAGGCTGGTTACCAGCAGCAGATTGTGCTGCGATGCCATCTTCGAGCTTTCCTGCAGCAGATGCCTTAATTAACGCGCCGGGGACGGTGATATCGGCCTGACTTTCAACAGAGCGTGCACCACCGTAGACAGATACGTTCGGATTTACCTGATATTTCAGGATTACCGCAATCCCCTTGCTGTCCCAGTCTGCACCGAGACCTGTATACGCACCCTGGCCGTAAGATGCATTTGCACCGTAAGGCTGGTTCAGAAACAGGCCAAAAGAGATCTGCTCATTCACATCGTATTTTAGGGAAAGGCTGGCAGTCGAATAGTCTTCGGCCATGTCACCGGTCGAGCCGCCGCCGAGGGCCGTGGGGTAATCGCCCGAGATATCCGGCTTGACGTTCGAGTAGCCAAGTTCGACATAGTTGCCTGTCTCGGGTAATTCGCGCCCAAGATCAGAGCTGCACCGACGAAAATCAGCGGCGACAAAAGCTCGTTGTAGAAAACCGCGCCGACGACGGCGATGATGGGAAGGCGGGCAAAATCGATCGGCATGACCACCGAGGCCGACGCCAGCGACAGGGCGTTGGTCATGCAGTAATGCGCCATCAGGCCAGCGCAGCCGATCAGAATCAGCAAAAGAACTTCCGGCCCCACGGGGACGCGAATCTGCATATCCCATCCGGCGGTCAGCAGGCCAAAGACCGCCTGCATCGTGGTGATGTAGAACAGGATGCAGGTGATGCTTTCGGTCTGCGTCAGCTTGCGGGTGAAGATCGCGGTGAGCGCGAAGAAGACAGCGCAGCCCGCCGCGGCAAAGAAACCGACCCCAATACTGGCTCCCGCCGGATTGGCGACCAGCAGGATGCCCAGAAACCCGATCCCGGCCGAGATCAGCCCGATGGCCGTGATACGTTCGGACAGGAAAAGCGGCGACAGCAGGATCACCCAGATGGGCGTCGTGAACTCCAAGGCGAACAACTGCGCAAGGGGGATCAGCGGAATTGCAAAGAACCAGAGATTCTGACCGATGAAATGGGTCAGGTTGCGCCTCGCATGCAGCCACGGGCGCTGCGTCCGGATCTGGCCCAGCGTGCCGGCCATCCAGCCGATACCGACGACAATGACGATCCCTACGCAACTGCGGTAGAACATGATCTCGAAGGTATCGAAGGGGCCGCTTACCTCGCGCCCGGCGATGGCCATCGCGGTAAAAGAGGTGATTGCGCCGATCATCCAGATCATGGCCTTGATCGTATCGCTCACGCAGCAGCCTTTCCGAAAGCCCCGGGCGACCGGTCGAACGCAGAGCCACCACGGGGTCGGTTTGGGTTCATGTCGTCACCCAACGCGCTGATAAAGCGGATCATTCCCACTCGATCGTTCCGGGAGGCTTGGACGTGATGTCGTATGTCACGCGGTTGATCCCCGGCACTTCGTTGATGATCCGCGTCGCGGTTTCGCCCAGAAAATCGTGGCTGAACGGATAGTAGTCCGCAGTCATGCCATCGACGGATGTGACGGCCCGCAGCGCGCAGGCGAAATCGTAGGTGCGTCCATCGCCCATCACGCCGACCGTGCGGACGGGCAGGATCGCCACGAAGGCCTGCCAGATCTCGTCGTAAAGGTTGTGACGGCGGATCTGGTCGATGTAGACGGCATCAGCCTTGCGCAGGATCTCGAGCTTTTCGCGCGTGATCTCACCGGGGCAGCGGATCGCAAGGCCGGGCCCGGGAAAGGGGTGGCGACCGATGAAGCTGGGCGGCAGACAGGCGACCGATGATTTTTCTCTTTTTTTCCGGATCACTTACACCGTCAAGTTCACCTAAAAACAGTTCTTGTTCGTCTGCGTGGATCAAGGGCATGTTGTAGTGATCGCGGAACATGGTCACGACCTCTTCGGCCTCACCCTGACGCAGAAGACCGTGGTCGACGAAGACACAGGTCAACTGATCGCCGATCGCTTCGTGAATCAGAACAGCGGCCACTGAGGAATCGACACCGCCTGACAGGCCGCAAATGACATTTCTGTCGCCCACCTGTTCGCGGATCGCCTCGATCGCCTGATCGCGGTAGACGCCCATCGTCCAGTCGCCCGAAAAGCCTGCAATGCGCACAAAGTTCTCGTAAAGTTTCGCGCCGTTCGGGGTGTGGTGCACCTCGGGGTGAAACTGGACGGCATAGAAGTGACGGGACGGGTCAGCGGTGACAGCGAAAGGTGCGTTGGGCGAGGTGCCGTAAACCTTGAAACCATCAGCGATTTCAGCAACATGATCGCCGTGGCTCATCCAGACCTGTTCCCGTTCGGTCAGGAACCAGCCCTCCAGCAGGTCAAGCTTTTCGGCAGGGGCCACATAGGCCCGCCCGAATTCAGCGGTGCCATGCCCGCGCAGCACCTTGCCGCCCAGCATCTGCATCATGACCTGCTGACCATAGCAGATGCCCAGAATCGGCACTCCAAGGTCGAAGATCTTTTCGGGCGGCCGGGGCGAGCCTTCGTCGATGACCGAGGCGGGACCGCCCGAAAATATCACCGCCTTGGGGGCAAACTCGTCCAGAAAGGCGTCGGTGACGTTCTGAAACGGATGAATTTCGCAATAGACGTTCAGTTCGCGCAGGCGACGCGCAATCAGCTGCGTGACCTGAGACCCGAAGTCGATGATGAGAAGGCGTTCGTGAGACTGGATATCCATGCTTCCTGCTAGGCCCAACTGCGCGGGGGATCAAGATGTCGCTTTCGCGTTCCAGATGGCGGGTTCTGCCCACTGACGACGGTCAGGGGTGTTAATGAGGGCACAAGCAGGGCAGAGGACAGCGCCATGAGCGAGACAGCAGAACGCACCGGACGTCGGGCACGTGGCGGCGGCGGAGCCGCGAAACGGGCGGAACGGACAGCCGTCAGCGTCGAGACCGCAAGATACATCGAGCGGAACATCCCCAATTACGAGGTTCTCACGCCAGAGGCGCTGGACGTCATCGAAGCCAACGCCGAAACCGTGCTGGCCGAGATCGGCGTCAACTTCGTGGACAGTCCCGAAGCGTTGCAGCGCTGGCGCGACGCAGGCGCCGAGGTCACCGGCGAACGGGTCCGCATCCCGCGCGGTCTGGCCCGCAAGCTTTGTGCGACGGCCCCGTCAGAGTTCACGCAGCACGCCCGCAACCCCGAACGGAACGTCGTCATCGGCGGAAAGAACCTTGTCCTCGCGCCGGTTTACGGACCACCCTTCGTGCGCGACGTGGAAGGCGGGCGCCGCTATGCCACGATGGCCGACTTCGAGAAATTCGTGAAGCTGGGCTACATGTCCAAGTGGCTGCACCATTCCGGCGGCACCGTTTGCGAGCCGACCGATGTCGCCGTGAACAAGCGGCATCTGGATATGCTGCTGGCCCACATGACGCTGTCGGACAAGCCCTTCATGGGGGCAGTCACCGAACCTTCGCGCGCGCAGGACAGTGTCGAGATGTGCGAAATCCTGTTCGGCAAGGACTTTGTGCAGAACAACACCGTGATGACCTCGCTCATCAACATCAATTCGCCGCTGACCTTCGATTCGATCATGATGGGCGCGTTGGAGATCTTTGCCGCCAACAATCAGGCCAGCATCATCAGCCCCTTCATCGTCGGCGGCGCGATGGCACCGACCACGGTGGCAGGCACGCTGACGCAGGTTCTGGCCGAGGTCATGGCCGGTGTCGCCTATTCGCAACTGATCCGCGCCGGCGCG
The DNA here is from genome assembly GCA_020201155.1 of Loktanella sp. Taxonomy (GTDB): domain Bacteria; phylum Pseudomonadota; class Alphaproteobacteria; order Rhodobacterales; family Rhodobacteraceae; genus JAIVHI01. The sequence continues at coordinate 4,865 of JAIVHI010000070.1, forward strand.
CCGGTGATCTTCGGCACCTTCGTCACATCGATCGACATGAATTCGGGCGCGCCGACATTCGGCACACCGGAGGCAGCCCAGATCACATATGGTGCGGGCCAGCTTGCCCGCCGGATGGGGCTGCCATACCGGTCCGCGGGATCGTTCTGCGGGTCCAAGCTGCCCGACGCGCAGGCGGGCTACGAATCCGCCAATTCGCTTCAGATGGGCCTTTTGTCCGGGGTCAATTTCATGCTGCACGCCTGTGGCTGGCTCGAAGGCGGGCTTGTCGCGTCATTCGAGAAATTCGTGATGGACGCCGACCAGCTGGGCACGCTGCACCAGTTCGCCAAGGGCGTGGCGATGGATGCCAATGGGCAGGCGATGGACGCCATCGCCGAAGTGGGGCCGGGCGGGCACTACCTTGGCTGCGCGCATACGCATGCGAACTTCAAGACGGCCTTCTGGCGGACGGACATGCTGGATTACAAACCCTTCGAGACATGGGACGAAGAGGGTGCGCGCGATACGATGGAACTGGCACGGCTGCGCGTGCAGAAACAGATCGATTCGTATCAGCAGCCGCCGCTCGATCCGGAAATCGAAGGCCGTCTGCGGACCTACGTTGCCGAAAAGAAAGCCAGCATGCCGGACGCCTTCGGCTAGGAAACAGCCCTGGCGCAGGTGGTGTTCTGCACCGTCCGCGCCTCGCACATCAGCGCGATGAGCACGTCGATATGCCTGTCGAAGGAATATTCGGCGGCGCGGGTCCGTCGCGCCGTATTCAGCTCCTCCTCCAGCATCAGCAATTGCATCGTGGCGTCGGCGGGGCATGGCGTATCGGCCCGGTTCAGAAGCCGCGGCAGATGCCAGTCACGCCGGTAGTGATCGACCCCCATGCGGGCCGCGCGGGTCAAAAGGGCAGGGCGGGTCAGGCGGCGCAGACGGCTGTGCAGATCAAGCATCGGTTTTCTCCTTTAGGTTGATTCGTGTGCTCTTAACCTGTCTTGCATGGCGCATCGGGGTGTTGCGTTTCCGGAAGGCACCGTTCGGCGCTCTCAGAACCGGTTAACCTTTTGTTGAGACATTGCTTGCGTCGCATCTGTTAACCACTGGGTAACCAAGGCAACTTTAGGTTGCATACGTGCCCAGAGGTGAGCTGGACCTTGCGGCACGGACCAGGGGACCAGGGGGCCACCGATGACTGCCATGCAGGAGCCGTTGACGTATGCGTATCTTCCGTCGTGGCTGCCGCAGGATGCCCGACGCTATCTGGCGCATACGGCTTGCGGACAATCGATCCGGGCGCTTGCGCGGGCAGATGCCTGCCACCCTTCTACTGTGCTCAGACAGGTCCGGCGGTTCGAAAACCGTCGCGACGATCCGTTGCTGGACGGTGCGCTCGACGCCTTTGCGGTCGCGCCGTCCCGTTGCGGACATGCTGCACAAACAAAAGGGAAGCCTGCCATGAATGTCCGAGCCCTCACACCGGCCACAGCCACACGTCCGATCCCGCTGGGGGACATGAGCGAGGATGAAATCGACCGCGCGCTTTGCGGCATACTGCGGCCCATGTGCGAGCCCGGCGCGGTGCTGGCCGTGGCGCGCGATCTCGACCGGGCGGTCGTCGTGCGTGAGGATGCGTCGGGTCGGACAGCGGGCGCCACGCCAGTGGCGCGCGTCTTGGCCGAGGCGCTGTCGCTGCGCGACTGGATTTCCTGCCCCAAGCCGAGCGCTGCGGTGTCGCGTTATTTCGTCACGGCCAAGGGGCGCGACGCCTTCCGCCGCCTGACCGCAGCACAGGAAAACCGGGCGCAGGGGTTCAAGGCACAGACGGACCGTCGCGAGGCCGAGCGCCGCGCCGAGCTTGCCAGACGTCATGCCCCCGAAAGCCCGTTGATCGGGCTGGCACGCAGACGGGACCGCGACGGCACGCCCTTTCTCAGCCGGGCGCAGGTTGCGGCGGGCGAACGGCTGCGCGAGGATTTCGAGCTCAGCGCCGTGCGCCTGCGCGATCCCGAAAGCTGGGAGTCCGCGTTCACAACGCATCTGGAAGATCTGCCGCCGGGCACCCGACGTGCGCGGCGCAGGGTGCTGGCGGCCATGCGTGATCTTGGCACAGGTCTTTCGGACGTCGCTTTGCGGTGTTGTTGCCTGCTTGAAGGGCTCGAGATGACGGAACGCACGATGGGCTGGTCGGCCCGCTCGGGCAAGGTGGTCCTGCGGATCGCGCTGGACCGGCTGACGGATTACTATGCGCGTGCAAGCGACGCGGACAACATGATTGGATAATGGCCTGTGCCTGCGGCAAACCCGCTATGCCCGCCGATCCATTGGACAAGCCACCGTCAGACGCCTAGGTTAGGACCAACCCAAGCAAGAGCCTGTCCCATGACTGTACGCGATCTCAAAATCCCGGCCCAACGCCACCCCGAAAAGGCGAAGCGTCCTGACTCGGCGCAGCCGAAAAAGCCCGACTGGATCAGGGTGAAGGCGCCGACGTCCGAAGGCTACCGCCAGACGCGCGACATCATGCGCGAACACAAGCTGGTCACGGTGTGTGAAGAGGCCGGGTGCCCGAACGTCGGCGAATGCTGGAGCCAGGGACACGCCACGATGATGATCATGGGCGAGGTCTGCACACGGGCCTGCACGTTCTGCAACATTGCCACCGGCAAGCCACCCGAGGCGCTGGACGTCTTCGAGCCGGGCCGCGTCGCGGATGCGGTGCAGAAACTTGGGCTGAACCACGTTGTCATCACGTCGGTCGACCGCGACGATGTCGACGATGGCGGGGCCGAACACTTTGCCCAGACCATCCGCGCCGTGCGCAAGCGCAGCCCCGACACGACCATCGAAATCCTGACGCCCGATTTCATCCGGTGCGGACCCGAAGCGCTTGAGGTCGTGGTCGCGGCCAAACCTGACGTCTTCAACCACAACCTTGAAACCATTCCCGGCCTCTACCCCGAGGTGCGGCCCGGTGCGCGCTATTTCCATTCCCTGCGGCTGCTGCAACGCGTCAAGGAACTGGACCCTTCGATGTTCACAAAGTCGGGCATCATGGTCGGGCTGGGCGAGGGGCGCCAGCAGGTCATTCAAGTGATGGAGGACATGCGCGCCGCCGACATCGATTTCCTGACGATCGGCCAGTATCTGCAGCCGACGCCCAAGCACCACGCCGTCGACCGCTTCGTGACGCCCGAAGAATTCGCGGCCTACGAAAAAGCCGCCTACGGCAAGGGGTTCCTGATGGTTTCGGCCACGCCGCTGACGCGGTCGTCCTACCACGCGGGCGACGATTTTGCGCAGCTGCGCGAAGCGCGGTTGAAGCGCTTGGGCAAGGGCGCCTGACACCCCCCGCGCGGGGGCAGGATCACTCCACGCCGGGAATTGCTTTCAGATAGGCCGCAATGGCCTGTCTGTCCGCGTCTTTCAGTTGCGATGTCGAGTTGCGGATTACCGCGGCCATTTCACCACCCGCGCTGTCGAATTCGGGGGTGAAGCCGCTGGCAAG
>JAIVHI010000005.1 GCA_020201155.1 Loktanella sp.
GACCAAGTTTGTGCTTGATCTTTCAGGCGGTGGTCTGCGTCACCCCGAGGCGTCGACCGAGTTCGATGCTGGAGATCCCCTGCGTGGTCTGGGACAGGTGATAGAGGGCGCGGAACCAGACGCGCAGTTTCAGCTTGGTCGCGGCGAAAATCGTCCCGGCGATCGGCGAAGTCTGCGTCCGGCAGGCGCTGCACTGATAAAGCCCGCGCGTCTTCACGACGCTGTGCCGCGTCCCGCCGCATTCAGAACAAACGAAACCGTCCGGCCAGCGCGATGCAACGACTGCGGCCCGACATTGTTCCTCGGTCCCGTAGAGCCCCTCGAATTCCGGCTCACTCAGCCCGTTCTGGAACTGAACCTTGTTGCGCGCCATCGCCCTGATCCCCTTATCATTCTGTTTGTTCACTGTTTGCACCAAGCCGAGAGCGGCTGAGCAACATGCGTAATCAGGTCTTCTTTAGGTGTGCATACGTCCGCACCTGCTCCCGCAGCGCTGCATGATCGACCAGCCATTCGCCAATCACCCCGCTCTCCAATAGCGCGGCGACCTCGTCTGGTGTTCCTCTCAGCGAGGAGAATTTCGTCGTTACCAGCGATGCCGGCTTCGCCATCTCCGGATGTGTGAAGGCCGATTAGGGTTTGGTCCGTGTCGCCGTCAGGGTCATGCTCCCAACGCTCAGGATCGGTTGTTTCGATGCTGTGGAACCGTTCGCCGCCCCGCTGAACACCTTCATGCCGAAGCCCATGGTGGCAGCGCCGTCTTCGGTGACATCCGTTTCGGCGCGCCAGGCATCGACGAACGCCGCGAGGTCCAGAACCGCGCCCGGAGCGCCACTGCCGTCCGCAACGCCGTCGGCGGGGGGGAGATAGCTCACCGGCAGGACGGTGCGGGGCAGATCGGGGGTGCCGGAGAGCGCGTAGGAATAGATAGCCTCCATCGCCACCTCGAACGGGGCACCCATCGCACCGTCCGTCGCTTCGGCAAAGAAGGTGTTGAGATACCCTGCGGTCGTCGGCTCCGTGGGCGTCAGCGTGTCGAGATCAAACTGGCCGAAGCTCAGTTCCGGGATCGCGGGATCGGCGAACTGCACCTGCGGCGACTGGAACATGAATTCCCTTGTGGTGCTGACGGTTCCGGTCTGCTCTGCCGGGGTGAGATACTTGTTCCGCTCGATCCGGATCGCCGCCCAAGCGTCCTGATAGACAAAGAGGTTCAACGGCGTATAGCAGATGGTGCGCTGCGGAATACCGAGGGCCTTTTCGTAGATGAGGTCATCGTCAGTGCCAGAGCTGTCGGCCTCGTGGTCCTCCGGCTGATAGGCCCAGGCGGCAAGCGCCGTTTCCGCGTAGGGCGCGACCAGTTTCGAGGTGTATCCGGGGATGTCAACCCGCGGCAGGGGCAGCGTGAAGGTTTGCCCGCCCTCGTCCGGCCCGGTCGCCGACACGGTCCCGGATTGCGGATCGTAGGTCGCCGCGAACCCGTTGAGTGTCAGGTTGAAGATCTCGGATTTGGCCACCGAGTTGGCCGGCGCGTCGGCGATGGGGTCGGGGCTCAGAACCAGTTCGAATTCGCAGACGGTCTGCGGCAGCGGATCCTGACTTGCGAAGCCGAACAGCGGCTGCGGACGCACCCAAGCATCGAAGGCCTCGGACAGCTCGGTCACGAGCCTGGCAAAAGCAAAGACGGCCGTCGCCGCCGACATGTGAGCCGGTGAACCGGAGTTCGTCGCGTCCTCGACCGAAATCCCGGCCAGGGTCGTGTCCAGAACCTTTGCAACCTGCGGATAGAGCGTTTCGAACTGAACGAGCTGCTGTGTCATGTTCTGCACGGGATCGCTGCCGCGGAGCGGCGCGTCGGTCGCCCGGTTGAAGCCGGTGGAGATCAGCGCGGTGTCCTGCGCCGCGCGGTGATAGAGATAGTCGAAGGCAAAGTCCCATTCCGCCAACTGCTTCGGCGTCGCGGGCTCGGTGTTCGATGCCGTCGCGGACTGCCCTTGCATGGTCGGGGGCTCCGGCAACGCGCGGCGCACCACGGGGATGTCGATCCGATCGCCGTCGGCGAGCGCTTCGACGATCGGTCCCGTGATGAGACTGATCCAACTCGACTGCACATAGTTCTTGATCCCCGGCACGTGCCGCCGGTCATGCTCGAGATGGGTGAAGGTCACATCGAGATCGAGCCCGACATAGCTCTGCGCCTTCTTGTTCGCGGTATTGAAGAGGAACGCCATGCCCGAGGAGGTCTGCGTCGTCGAGCCGAGCCCGAAGCGCGCGGTGGAAAAGGACCACGGATCCCTGACCGAGGCTTCGCTCTTCTTCGCGCGACCGGGCTGTCCGAACAGCGTGGCCGGCCCTGCAGGGCCGTCCGGGACGCCGCCGACAGCGGTCACGTCAAAGCCCACAACCGCGCTCACCTCATAGGCCGGGGCGAGTTCGTTCAGCAACGCCTGGCGCAGCTTCTCGGTTGCCGACTGGGCCACCTCCGGGGCTGTCGGGGCGTTGCTCAGGATGGGACTGTTGGTCGAGGCGATGGCATCGGCGAGCAATTGCTTGCCGGCCAGGATATCTCCCAGAGCGCCGGAGGTCAGCGGATCGTCGGTTCCGTCCGCCTGCAAGAGAAAGGCCGGCACCGCGTAGGCCGGCGACAGGAAGCTGTCGATGGCCTTCAGGGCATTGTCGAACATAACATTCGGGTCGACCCCGGTCAGGGTGATCTGGCGCTGTGTCGTGAAGAGATCGCTCGGCTCGGAGGGATCATAGACCGAAAGCACGGAGTAGGTCCCGGTGACCAGCGACTTCGAGAGCGGCTTGGGCGCGAAGAACCCGGGCTGATCGCCGATGGTGTAGTGAATGCCCTCTCCCGCGCTCTGGCCGGCGTCGCGCATCCGCAACGCAAAGAAGGTCTGCAAGCGCCCGTTGACGGTTTCGTCCGGTGCGGCAACGCCGCTGCCGGTGCGGATCGACCAGCCGGTTGCGTCCTTGAAGGCGTCCTCGAGCGCGAAGGCGAAGTCCTCGTAGCTGGACGTTCCCGCGGCTGCGCCGTCATCGGGTTTCGGCAGGATTGGCGACCGGACAGCGTGCCCGTTCACCAGACCGGCCACCACCGGCTCAACCAGAAGGGCCGGACGCTCGAACGCGATCGAGAGACTCAACGGGATGACGTTGTCGCCGGAGACCTCGGCAAAAGCTATCTCGCGCGTGAGCGTCCGACCGCCCGGCGCGGTCCCCGAAGCGCCGTTCGCGCGTTGGTGCAGATAGGTCAGGATGCCGTTCAGCAAGCTCCGCAAACTGATCCAGTCCGCATCGGTCAATGGCTCGTCGGCACCGCCGGTAAAGCTGTTGCGCAACGTGCCCGTCACGCCGGGCCCGTTGATCCAGGGCAGGTTCTCGCCCTTGTAGTCCTGGTTGAGCTGCCACCAGATCCGCAGATAGGTCGACAGATCGGCCCGAGCCCGCTGCTGCCAGTCGGGGATGCCACTGGCCGCGACGAAGCTCGTCGCGGTTTCCTCGTAGGCCGAGGCCTCGAACCCGAGCGAGATCCGAAGCTGCGCGCCGCCGCTTTGGGCTGCGTAGACGTAGCTCGACTTGAGGTTCGGCCACGATCCCATCGGGATGAGCCGGTCGGCATAGAGAACGGGGACGGGCTGGCCGTTCTTCGCATACGGATAGTCTTCGGGCTGGTTCCGCCACGGCGTGACGGTGGTGTTGCCGAAGATGTCCCGCCATTCGAGCGAGAGCTGCGCGAGCGCGCCGACACCGATGTAGGGATTCTCCAGTCCGCCGATATCGGGCGCGGTGCCCGCATCCAGCTTGGCGCTGTTGGCCACGTTCAGGCTCTGCCGGTAGGTCAGCGTCTCGACCTGTCCCTTGGCGGCAAGCATCCGGCGCCGGTCCCGGACCGAGCGCGTCGCGCCTTGGTCGCCGCCCGACTTGTCCTGCGGGCCGAAGGGCAGGGCGTTGTCGTTCGGCGCAAACCAGTGGTTGCCCGCGAGCCCGGCCGAGACGACGTCGTAGAGCGAGAACATGTAGTCCCGCGCATAGTCGGGATCGCTCGGGTCAGTCGGCGCGGGATACGCCCGGCGCGTGATTTCGAAACTGATATTCGCATCCCCCCCGCCCCCTTGAACGTCATAGGTCAGGCTGTCGATGCTGATCGGGCCCGCACCGAAAATGCCACCGACGGCGGCGGCGGATACGGCCACCTGATCGATCCCGATCCCGTAGTAGGTTGCGATCCCGCCCAGCGTGTCGCCGGCGGCCGTCCTGCGCAGGATCGTCGGAATAAAAAGCGCCGCGCCCTGATCCACGGTCGTGTCCGGATTGACTGCGGCGATGTCGCTACCGGTGAGCGCGGGATCGGAGTTGTCGCCGTATTTGTTCGCCAGGATGTCGAGAATTTCGGCTGGCGTGCGTTTGTTGGCGTGGTCATAGGCTTCGGCCCGGCTGACGAGATGGATTGCGCCCTGGATGGGCAACAGCGCCTCCGCCAGCGGAGCGGTCGCATTGGTCTCCGAGATCGGACCGACACCGACGCCGAACACCTCCGATAGGCTTTCGAGGCTGTCGTCGGCCGCGAGCGGCGGCTTGCTTGCGATCGAATGCTGGCCGACCACGGAGAGCCGAGTGCCGGTCTGCAGCGTGAGCGAGGTGGTCACGAAGGCATTGATGAAGTTGGTCATCCGACCCGCAAGCGCCATGGCGTCGTAGGTCACCACCAGAGTCAGTTCGGCGCTACCGTCCTCGTCGAAGATCGCATCCGGCAATCCCGTGCCCGATGGAAGATCGCGCCAGGTGAGGTAGTATCCCCCGGAGCGCACGGTGGACTGCTCCCACAGCAGCTTGACGAGATCCGATGGCGCATTGGCGATGCCGCGCAACGGCATCTCGTCATCCAACACGGCAAGCATCTCGAAGGCGCCGACTGCCGGGTTCGTTTCGGTCGACAGGTTGGTCTGCGTGACGAAGGCGACATAATCCTTCGTGGCCGGCGTCGCGAGCCGCGGGCTGCCGGTCGACTTGTCCTCGTAGGCCAGGAACGCGCCGGAGATCATCGACTTGCCCAAGGCGTCGAGCGCACTCAGCGACCGCTCCAAGAGCAGCGCCTCTTCCGGCGACGCCCCGATGATCTCGTAGGTCACACCCGACAGCGCGTCCGTCCCCGCAGGGTTCGGTGATGGCGGCAGCGTACGGATCCTGATCGAGACCCGCGTGACCCAGGCCATGTCGGCGACCTGTGTGCGCCTGGTATGGCCGGTGCCGGGATCGGTCGAACTGAGCGTCGGCTGATAGATTGGCAGGAAGGCGAACATCTGCTGGCGCAACTGTTTGTCCCGCGCGGCATCGTCCGGGTCGGAGAACCGTCGCGCCAGATTGTACTGGCGTTGGCCGATGGCGTTGGTCAGCGCGTCCGGCAACGACCAGATCACCGGATCGGCAGGGGCCGCCGACGTGTCGCCGGTCACGCCCTTCAGCGCTGCGGCGTCCGCTGCCGACCAGTTGCTGCTGGACTGGATCGAGAACTCCCTCGGTCGGCGCTGACTCGGCGACAGCATCTCGTAGCCCGGTTCGGGCACGAACTTGCCGTCCTGAGTGTAGCTCACCAGAGTGGCCAGACGCCCGTAGGCGTCGCTGAGATCGAGAGCGGGCCCGCTTGTTCCCGCAGCGCCGTTGAAGGTGATAAAATCCAGGTTCACCGAGCCGACGCTGTCGGCGCGGCTCAGCGTCATGCTAAGGCTGTCGCCATCGGCATGATCGGGCACGGGCACCTGTTGCCCAACAAGCTGATAGAGCCCGTAGGCGTCCTGGTCCCTGGGGTAGAGGAACGCATCGCTCAGGGTCAGACCCCGTGCCGTCTTGGCCGAGGGCAATCGCATCCCGTAGATCATGAACCGGGTGAGCATCCCTGCCATTTGCGGGATCTGGTCGTCCGCGACGATGGATGCCCAGATATCCGCCAACCCCAGGGCCGCGAGCCCCGGCACGGCCACATCCGGCGTCTGCCCGGAATCGAACAACGGCGATTGACGGCGGTTGCCGGTCATCGTCGGGTCGAACAGGTCGGTGGCATCGACGGCGAACGTGTCGCCGATATGGGCCAGCGTATCACCCGTCCGGGTCGCGTAGGTCAGGCCGCCTTGACGCAGTACCGCACCCGGGCGCAGCGCCAGCATGTCGGAAAGGCCGGACACCGTAGCTAGTTGTGCGACGCCGTCGAAGCCTGCGGCCCTGGCAACGGAGGCGAACGTCGCCCCGATCGAGGTTGTGATCGGGGTGTCGTTCAACGTGAGGCTTTGCCCGGGCAGAACCGCCATCACGCCGGCATTCTGGACCAGCAGCGTCTCGAGACTGGCGCCTTCCGCGGGCGCGAAGCTGGCCAGGACCTGGTCCAGCAACTGGCCCGACTGAACCACGCGCACCAAGACCGGAAATGTCAGCGGCACCCCGGTGCCCAGTACGGTGGGCAGGTTGGCCTGCACCACATCGTCAACCTGCACGTCGTTGCCTGCGATTGCATTCACACCGTTGATGATGTCGTCCATCGAATTGCCGCTGCTCAGCGGATAGCGGTAGTCCCTTAGGGCCATCTGTGCGGACGACAGAAGCTGCCTCGCCAGAAGGTTGAACGCATCGACGAACACGAATGCCGCCATGGAAATGCTCGGCTCGTCGTCCGGGTCGGCGCCAGCCGTCGGCGGCGGCAGCCTCTTGGCCTCTTCGCCCACCTTGGCCGTCAGCTTTTCGAACAACGCCGCGATGTTGCTCCGGTAGGTCTCGTTCGCGAGGGCATAGTCCGACAGCTCGACATCCGCGATGGTCGCGCCGTCCCTGTCCCACGTTATGCCGAGCCCGTCGAACATCGGGAACAGCGCCGCGCCGTTCTGGAATTTGTCACCCTGCTCCGGCGTTTGCGGCACGGTGATGTCCACATCGAACGATGACAGGAAGGCCAGATAGTCCGAAAAGGACAGCGGCGGATGTGCGAGGTTCGACAGCTTCTTGATCCAGTCGGTCAGGTCATCGTCGGTGACCGGCGCAGTCGTCTGATCGGCCAGCGCGATCCGGTCGCCGACAGCCCCCCGCAGCGCATCGACGACCCATGGCAGCAAGTCCCGCACCAACGTCTCGAAGCTCGTCCCCTGCAGCGGCTCCTCGGCGGTGGGGTCGGGCGCGTCGATGGCGAGAAGCGCCACGAACGCACCGCGTGCGGAGGCCGGGTCGGTCGCGGCCTCGTCCGACATGACGGTGAACTGGGGCGAGGCGATCAGGCTCAGCTTTGGTTTCGGGCCGTCGCGCAGCACGGTTTTGGGCGCTGCGATCAGGACTGCATCCTCCCACTCCGCCGCCCGGGCGAGATCGAACAGCAGGACCGGCGCGGCATCCCCGTCCTGGCCCTGCTCGATCCAGGGGGCCTGTGCCCCACCGGTCTGAATGACGAACCTGGTCGACACATCCGCGCTGAAGGACAGCGAAATCGTGAACGAGAAGATCCCGAGATCCACCTTGACCTTCAGAGAGACGTCCACCGTCGCGCGGACCATGATCGGGATCGGCTGATAGCTCTCGTAGGTCAGCGTGATCGACAGAGTGATCCTGATGTTCAGCGACGCGGAGATGATGGCGAACTTGATCTCTCCGTAGAGCAAACCGATGATCCCGACCGTGCCGGAGACCTTGAAGTAGTAGTTGTCATGCAGGTTGTTGCCGTCGCCGATGGCCTTGCCGTTGTAGGGGTTCCAGGTCGCGATGACCCCCTCGACGATGCCGAAGACGGTCAGTGAGAACCCGGCCTTCAGTGGCCCCTTTATGAAATTGTAGCCAAGCCCCATTTGCATCCCGAACCCGAAGATCACCACGGGCTCGAAGGTTCCCAGGTTGGTCGCGGGCACCTGCGTTGCGGCCGCGGAACCGAGCTTGCCGAAATAGAAGCCCGCGGCACCGGTGAGCGGGATCGGGATTGGCCCCACGAAGATGATGGTCGAGATCGAGAACGACCGCATGAAGTCCATGTCGTAGGGGAACCCGACATCGATGACGAAATCCCCGTTGGTGTAGATCTTGATCCCGAGTTGCGGCAGAACGATAGAAAACTGCCCGACATTGATATTGCGGATACTGTCGGGGAAGGTGAATTCGATCTGATAAAGGCCGACGTCTTCGGTGATCTTCTTGTAGAGAATGTCGACGACCAGATTGCCGAGGAACTTGGCCTTTTCGCCGGCCAGCGCCAATCGCAACCCGTAGAGATCGGGATCCGCGAACACGACCATCAGGTCGACCGTCCAGTCCTCGCCGGTCTTGAGCAATTGCAGATGCGTCGCGATCAGCCAATTGTTCCTGACTTCGTAATAGGGCGTGCCGGCCGGAGAGCCGGGATCGGATTTCGACGACACCGGGTTCTGGTCTCCCGTGGTCGATGGCGTGTTCTTGCCGGACAAGGCATCGATGACCGCTTTGGTGTTCGCAAAGGTCGCCGACCCCGCGATACCCACGCGCTGGCCGAGCACGAGAACTGGCATGTTGAAGTAGTCGTTGCCCTTGCCCGGCACGCTCGGCAGGTCGTCGACCGGTTGTCCCTTCTTGTCATCGGATTTGCCGAGCAGCTTGTCCCACTTCTTCTTCTGATCCGGATCGCTGTCGACGATGGACTGCAGCGGAGCCGCGATCGTCGCAACCAGTGATAGATTGACCTTTTCAGCCTCGCGCGTGACAATTAGTTCTTCGATCCGGATGAACCCCAGGTCTATCGGATCGGGCAGCGTATATTTCGCCGTGATCGAGGGCGCGTCCGGCTTCGCGTCGAGGTGCATGGTCAAGGACAGGCCGTCCAGCTGGATCTTGTTGAGCAGGTCCCAAGGACTGCTGAGCGCAAAGTAGGGATCGCCGGTGATCGACTTGACCATCTCGGTCAGCAGGGACCCCAGCGACCAGTTCTTCAGCGAGAAGGTGAGCGTGTCGGCCTGCGTCGCGTATGTCGACGTCAGCCCGGCCCAGGTGAAGGCGAGCGTGTTGTCCCACTGCTGCTGGTCGTTTTTCTTGAAAGCAAAGGATAGCTCCACATCGCCCGACAGGAAGCTGCAATAGGTGATCGCGCTGATCTTGCCGGAATATTGCGATCCCTTGGGCTGTTTTCCGTCGTAGTCGATCTGCAGCGACGTATCGGGCGAGGCGATGCTCAGCGAACCGAGCGCAAGATCCCAGGCGAAGCCGGCCGTGAGCGTATACGTCATCTTGGCATCCGTCGCTGTCGGGATGACGGCGTCGAAGGCCACGGTCTTGACGGTCAGGTCGACCTGGAAGAAATCCGGCAGCGAAAAACCGCCTCCTGGGTCGAAATATTGGGCGATGACGGCCCGCATGTCGACGGGCTGTGCGAGCGCGATCTTCAGCTTCCAATCCGGGTCACCAGTCTTGCCGCTCAGGGCCGTGTTGTCATAGACGACGGAGGCGCTGGTATGGATCGGCCCGACATTGACGAGCCCCATGAACGAGCCGCCATAGGCCGTCTTGCCGGTCTTCTGCCCCGTGAAGGTATCGCGCGGCGTCGCCGCGACCAGATTCAACTGTCCGTCGGTCAGGCTGAAGATCGGGTTGCCGTCATCGGGCCCGAAGTCGAGCAATGCGTCCAGTCGCGCGTCGAAGGAATAGCGCGACTGGGGCACATCGATGGCGACCTTGATGTCCGATATGCCCGCGTGGAAGGTGCTACCGACGTCAATGCCGGCGATCTCCTTGAACAGGGCCTCGACACTAGCGCGCCCGTCGAAGCTTGCGGTGATGACATAGGTCGACGTGATCTCCACCTCGAACACGCCGTCCGGCAAGTCATCCGTCGCGCGGAAGATCTCGGGCATGAGAATGAACTCGGTCGAGACCAGATAGCTGTACTCGGTCTTTTCACCGAATTTTGCCGACCAGTCGAGTTCGAAATCCGATATGGCGAACACCGCCTTGCCGGGGGGCGGGTCGCCCAGCAGCACGAATTTCCGGTCTGGGCCGATCACCCTGGGGTCCGCGCCGATCGTCACACCGATGGTCGTGAGCGTCACCTCGGGCTCGGTCGATCCGTTCAACGAAAGCGAGCGCAGCCTGATGCCCCCGAGGAATTGCTGAAGCTGGGGCGGTGTGCCTTCGAAGAAACTGCCGGCGCCGATCAGGCGAATCGCAGTTTCGGGCGTGAAGAGCGCGCTGTCGTCGTCGGGGGGCGAAGCCAGCGTAAAGAAGTACTGCCCCGTCTCCGTGAATGGGCTGAGCGTGGCGGTCAGCCGATGGACTACCGGTTCGCCGCGCTCGGGGTCGAGTTGCAGCGTCACGAAGAAGAACACCGATGACATCTGATCCTCGACGGGCGGCGCGTCATTATCGGCGACCGGCTCTGCCGGACTGTCGCCATCCTCGACCGCGCGCGGATCCGGCAAGGCCATCGCGCCGGCCCTATCGCCGCCGGCATCTTCCAGATGATCGGTGATCGACACCCCAAAGGACGGGCCGCCGACCTGGAGTGTTCCGAGTGTGTATTTCCGCGCTCCGATATCGGGGAATGGAGCGATCAACTCGGTCTGGGGCAAGAACACCGACGCACCATCGACATCGGTGAAATCCATCGAGCCCATGATGTCGAGCGCCAGCGTCGGGAAGTCGAGCTCCTCGACCGCCTGCACGATCGGCTTGAACTTGTCCGGCGGTGCGATGGTGGCGACCAGTGACTGGATCGCCCCGGCCGTCGGCTCTGCCGCATCGAATGTCAGCACCACATCCTGCAAGGGCAGGACCGAGAATGGCTTTGCACTGGCCGCCTCGCCGAGCCAGGCCCATTCGAAGCCCTCGGCATCGGTCGTGACCTTGATCCCCAGAAGGGACTTGCCCTTGTCATCGAAGGTCTCGAAGGTCAGGACCGCCGCATCGTCGAGCTTGTGCCCCAAGAGGGTGAGCCCGGCCCCCGGAACCGAGAACCCGTCGTCGCCGACCGGTCCCACGGAATTGGCTGCCAGGGTCACCGCCAACCCCGACCCCTCGGGCGTGCCGAACGCCTTGGCGATGGCGGTGTCGAAGCCGGCGGGGACGCCGACTGCGGGGTCTTTCATGGCGTCGCTCAGCCAGTCCGCCGTCAGCGTCACATCCCCGGGCGCGGCCGAACTCAGTGCTTGGGCCAGGTTTTTCAGAGCATCGCTCACATGCCGTCCCTCTACCCTAGATGTCCACGACCATCGCGAGGTGGTCGCTCGCCCTGCGGATGTGACCATCGTCGCCCCAGTTGGTGTTCGACCGCGCGGGGCATCGCGGCGCATCGTTGTTCGGGGTCCCGGTTGACACCTCGAAGATGACGATGATGTCGGCCACCGCACCGAAGCCGAATTGCGCGAAATGCCGATGGATCAGATCGCGCATCTGGGTGTCGGGGATCCGCTGCCTCTTGCCGCGATTCCGAGCCGTGACGGTCCGGTAATTGACGAGGTTCGCACTGGAAAACTGATTGATGTTCCAATAGAAGATCCGGGTCATCTTGCCGCGTCCAGTCGCGCGTCGATGCGCTGCAAGGCCTCGTCGGCATCGTCCTGGATGTAGCTGGCCCACCAGCCGAGACTGCCCGATCCGCTCGGGTCGCCGAACAGGAAGAACTTGATGGTGGCCGAGGGCGGCAGTTTGAGAAAACCCAGCACCTTAACGCCGATATTCTCCAGTCTCAGCGCATAGAAGTTCTCGTCGGGCGTGCCCGCGCCGGGCGCATAGCTGAGGCTGATCGGCCCCGTCGAGAGCTTGACCACGCCCTGCAGGCTGAAGGCGCTCGCCGCCGGTGCAGCCCCCGGAAGGCTCAGTCCCGGGAAGATCTGCGGCGCCGACGGCCCGCGGGTGGCTTCGGGCGCCCATCCGGTTACGAAACTCGACGTGAACCCGGCCGACGAGACGAGCGCCCCCGGCGAGCCCATGTCGATCTTGTACTTGATCCCGTACCACGGGCTGTCCAGCCGTGCGATCACCACACCCACCGGCGTGACGGGCAAGAAGCCATAGTCCGCCGGTTGCCTGTCTTGCGGCGCCGACAGGAAGCCTGCGACCTGCAACGAAAACGCCTCGGCCAGTGAGCCGGGGCGCAGGGTCGAGCTGTCAGTGTCGAAGGCCAGCGCGTCCGGAGAGAAATCCCAGGTCACGACCGACGGGGTGTCGAGCAGGTACTCCATGCCGATTTGCAGATTGGTGAAGGCGAGCCCCCGGCCCAGATCGGCGTCCTTGCCGTCTTCGGACCCGAAGGAGAGAAGATCGAAGGGGCCGTCCCCGCCACCGTTTGATCCCTTGCTTTGAAGCGTCGCAAAATCGAACGCGCCCCAGATCAGGAAGCGGGTGCGCACCTTTTCGTCGGTGCTCACGTCCAGCGTGTTGAACTGCACCCGGCTCAGCGACACCGCGTTCAACGCCGGCGTGTCGGTCACGAAGACGTAGGACTTCGACTCCTCGAAGACATAGACCGTCTCGCCACTTTGCTGCACCGCCGATCCGCTCAGAACGACCGCGGGGATCGGCTGCGGCTGACCGTTGTATAGGGTGCGCGTGATAGCGCTGCCAAAGAGGGTGTCCATCGAAAGCTGGATGCGGCTCCGAAACACCTTGAGTTTGGCCTGCGCGAACTGCGCTTGCAGCTTGAGGACGGAAAACCCGTAGCCGTCCGTCGTGGCAAGCTCGATGGGCGCGTCGGGGGGTGCGCCCGCCGCCAGCGACTGCGCATAAGTGGGATCAACGTAGTCGATCAGGCCGAACAGCGCCGAGACCCCGTCGATCGACAGTTTCCCGTCGCTGCCGTGCTTGATCCGGCTGACGGTGGCGCCAAAATGGTGCCCAATGAACCGGGTCGGATCGATCCCCGCGCCGATCCCCGCGATTTGTGCCGGCAGGGCGGTCAGCGGAAGATTCGCGTTCAGCACCAGAACGCCGTTCCAGGCGGGATCCTGCACCATCCTGGCGAAGTTCCCATACAACTCGGCATCCTCGCTGGATCCTTCGGCCTTCTCGATGCCGGCCTCGACATAGTCCCGCAGCCAACCCGACAATCCGGTCAGCGCAAGCGGCTCAGACCCCGGTGGGGTCTTCTTCAAGATGCTGAAATTGCCGGGATCGCTCCATTGGTTCGGGTTTCTCAGCCGATCGGTCAGCGCCCCGTCGCAGAACTTCATGATCATGACATTGCGATATTCGGTGGTTAGGGAACCGGACCCGATATCGGCGACGAAGGTCCAATCCGCGATGTCGATGGTGTTCAGAAACTGCGACTTGCCGCCAGGTGGGGCGCAGGCAGGCGCCGGCTCTTCCATGTTTCTGTCCCACGAGACCATCTCGCCGAGGTTCGTCGGATTGACGGCAACGAGGAAAAGCTGATTGGTCTGCAACGCATCCGTCAAATTTGGCGTCAGATTGCAGAACGCGAAGTCCGGGGCCAGGCTGTCGGGTGGCTTGGCCAGCGTCACTTTGGCGTAGGTCCCGTGCGCGCCATCGGGCACCTCCGCCAGAAGGCCCTGCGGCGTGGTCGCCGTCACGGTCGCGATCGGCTCGGACGCCCCGGCCGTGGCGGCCGTTGCGAGTGACTTGGCATGGGCGCGCAGGGCCGCCCGGGTCGTGGGGCTGATCAGGGACTTGCGCATCGGCGACAATATCTGGCTTTCGTAGAGACCCGCATCCGCGCCTTCGCCGCCCGAGGCATAGCCGGCGTAGGGCGCGAAGGGGACCGCAAATCCATCCTCTGTCGGTAAGGTGGCCAGCGGCGGCAGACTGCCCAGCAGCAGCGTCTCGGTCGCGGCCAGGCCGCCGGGTTTGTCGCCCGATCCCGCATAGAGCGGTGCGCCTGCCGGTTGGGCGGAATAGCATACCGCCGGGGCGCCATCACCGGGCACGATCGTCGCCCAGCTCGTCGTCCAATCGGACGCGAGCCGTTCCGCGATCCGCCCGCTCGACGGGTCGGCCAGTGATGCCGCCTGAAACGGATAGACCGGCGCGAAGGCGGCTTGCCGTGGAACCCATCGCAGCACGTCGCCCTTACCCGGTTCGCGTTGCGTTGCGAAGGTCAGGAACTCGGAGCCGAACAACCCCGGCAGAACGCGCTGACCGGTGGTCCCCGCGGCGACCCCCTCCACGCTCAGCCCGAAATCCCCAACCGGCGTCAACTGCACCGACGCCGCCTTGCCCGCTGGATCCGGGGTCGACGGGACGAACGCCAAACCGCCGGCGCGATCGACCAAGTCATTGCCGCGCGGCGACAGGGAGATCTGCAGCCCGGTGGTGGTTCGCAACGCGGTCGGGATCGCGTCGTAGCTGACGAAATTCAGCGTGGAACGCAGGAAACCGGAGGTCAGCTCGGAAGGCGCGATCGCCGTGTTGTATGGATCCAGAGGGTCCAGCACCCCGTTCAACCTGTGCTCGGCATTCAGGGGCTGGAGCAACGGGTAGAAGCGCCGGTCCGGAGCCGACACCGGCCCGCTGAAGTACTGAAGGCCGGTGTGAAGGAAGGCGCCGGCCTCGTCCGGCCGGAACAGCGCCTCGAACCGGTAGGCCCCCGCGAAATCTCCCAGCAGAGGGACCTGCGTAAAGAACCCGATTTCACTGTTGAGTTCCAGACCGGGTCTCAGCGTACGGGTGTTGGTGAAACCCACCACGTCGCTGATCCGGGAGCCGAAGCTGAGCGATCGCGTGGTCTCGTCGTATCCGACCACGGCTCCCGTGGTGACGAAGAAGGCGAAGTTGTCGCCGAGGGCGACATTTAGTCTGTTCTGAACCATGTTGCCCTGAAATGGCTGGTACAGAAATCGCGTGTAGACCTCGAACCCGGTCACGCTGCCGAAGCCATCCTGCGCCAACCAGCAGACAGCGCGCCCGGCAAAGGCCCCTGACGACACCAGATCGTTCAGCAGATCGTAGATCGTCGCTGCGACCGCGGCCGGATCGCCGTCCAGCCCGGGGGGCCGCTTCGCGGCGAACAGGAACTGCCCGTTCGCCGTCGGCTCGTTGGATTCGATCGGGCTTATGGTGTCGGCAAACGCGATGCTCGCTGCGGACGATGTCTTGCCCTGAGGCAGGATGTAGCCTACCCAGCCCCGCGCCGTGCCCGACGGAACCTCATAGATCTGCGACGTGGCGATACGGACGAAGGCGGATACGGTCATGACGGGTCTTCCCTTTCGCGCTTGTCGGGAACCGCCCGATCCTCGTGTGGATCGACGGGGTGCCTCCGGCGCCAAAGGTGGATAAGGGCGCAGAGGCCCTGTGCCGGCCGGTTGAAGCGGAGCCTCTCGCTCGAGCCACGAGAAGCGTACTCTTCCTCCAATGCCTTGGCAATCACGGTCCGAACCCAGCCCTCACGCTCGTCCAAAAGGGCCTCATCTCCATACCGGGAAACCATCATGGCGGACGAAATCAGCCGCGTCGATCGGGACTTGAGATGGTCGGCATCTCTGTCATCGGGCAGATCGCCGTCAGCAAAATCGGCGGCGTCAGGCGCTGGATCCGGCGAACCGCGAGCGGAGTCATCGCCTGCAAGCTGGATTCTCGCCTCGATCGTACTGGAGTGCTCATGCGCCTGTCGGCGCGCCTCAAGGCGTTCGAGGTGTTCGGATTCTGCCAGAGGCGGCTTGCAGCGGTGGCCCCCATCCACCTCGGCCCAATTCTCCTGGTCGGGCCCATGAACGCGGCATCGCCAAAATTCGCGTCGTCGCCATGAGGGCCGATCTTTTCGACCGCCTTGATCAACAAGGAGCGCACCATCTGTCCGAAGTCATCGCCGGGGATATAGCAGGTTTTAGCTGTTCGAGCGTGATGCAGCGTGACCGGCGTAACCGGCGCTTTGCGAGGTCGGCAAGCTTGATGCGTCGTGGAGGACGCAGTCCTGAAGGGGATGCTGGACGCGGAAGCCCGCGGCGGGCTCGGCGCCGACCGCGACTTCGAATGGTGTCCAGTCCACCGCCCGCCAAAGCTCGCGGACGGCCTCCGGCTTCGAGACCTCGAAGCGGTGAACTTGGGAGCCGATCGAGACCGCGCGGATGTGCCCGGCCTGGATGTCCCGCCAGATCGGCTCGACATCGGCACGTTCAGAGATGCGCACCAGCGCGATGCCGCGACCGTTCTCGATCCGCGTCGAGCCCGGGGCGACAGAGCCGATCACTGCGTCGAGCGTGTCGAGCTCGTGCACTTTCAGGAACGGCGCGCCCGCGTTCAGACGGTCGAGCCGGACATGGGCGGGGTTCTTCTTGATGACCAGCACCACCGGCACCGCATAAGAAGCGACCGTCAGACGCCGACACTGCGAGAAGCTCGCGCTCTTCAAGCCGAGGCCGAACCGCCGGAGATCGTTCTCGGAGCGGTCCTCACGCGGGTTGCGGCCGCCCGGACGAAGGGCCTCGACAAGGGCGTCCCGGTCCATGCCGGCACCGTCATCAAAGATCTCGATCGTCGGGTCGTCGGTGAGCGTGTCGGCATGGATCCGCACGCTTGATGCTGCGGCCGTAATGGAATTGTCGATCACGTCGGCGAGCGCGGTCGGCAAGGAATATCCGATATCGAAGGCTCTCGATCAGCGCCGACGCTTGGGCGGTGGCATCGGCCTTTTCAAGGATATCTTTCAACAATCGACGGTCCGCCCTGAACGCTGTGCCGAATTACCAAGTCTCAATGATGAAAACAGTATCGACCGCGTCCTGTAACCGCAAGGCGTGGAGACGCCTTGGTCGATAGCGACACGCCGACCAACACTCCTCGCCGGAGGGCAGCGAGGTTATTCGCACGAGACGAGGCCCCGCCGTTTCTGCAAGTGGTCATAGCCATTATGCTAGGCTTGTGAAGACCAGACCCCTAAGGCTTTCGGGGCAACCGTGACGGTCAACATGGCTCCAAACCGGTCCCCAGTCTTGGCTGGATTCACCGGATGCAATTCAAGGTTGTGGCCGATCTTGGTTCAACCGAGACGCCACGGCCGGGAATGTTCCATTACCGACTTTTTCTCCGGATTGCGCCCCGGCTGGGTAGAATATCGAG
>JAIVHI010000253.1 GCA_020201155.1 Loktanella sp.
GGCGTCTGTCCCAATACGCCCGACAGCGCCAGTGACCCCGGCGCATTCGCAGATTTCGTCCAGCCGATGGCCGGCACGGCCAGCGTCAGACCCTGCAGCGCCGATTCGACTGAAAACGCGGGCGGCCCGCCCGGTGGTATCCGCAGACTGAGATCCGCGTCCCCCTGCCCCCTGACCATGCCGGGCGGTAGGCCGATGCCAAACACCGCGAGAGCGTCGGGCGTCAGGCGCACGGACGCATCGACCTCCGAAGCCGCCCCGTCCTGAAAGGCGCGGCTGAACGTGCCCCTCAGGGGCACACCGTCGAGTGCGGCCGGCCCGCTGATTTCAAGCCCCGTGCGTTCGACCTCGACCGACAGCCGGTCGGACGTAAGGATGCGCCCCGGCACGATTCCGGTCCGGACCCCGCGCATTTCGGATGACGCACGAAAGTCGACGTCCGAGCCGCGAAGCACCTCTTTGCGGGGGATCGTCAGTGCGACTTCCGTCTGCCCCCGTCCGTCCGCGATCGTCACCGGCAGTCCGGCCCGCGTCAGGTAGCTGAATGGCGGCAGGTCCAGAAGCGAAAGCCCCGCCGTGATCGTGCTGTTCATCGCGAGATCGAAGATCATCGGGCTTTCCGGCACCGACATGTCCGGAATCGCCAGATGCGACCCGGCCATATCGACGACACCGCCCTGAGGCGCGGTGATCTGTCCGGCGGACAGCGTCACGTCTGCGCGGTCCTGCCCCAGAAAAACCGCGCCTGCAGCGTTGCGGACTGGTGGGTGACTTTGCAGATAGGTCACCTCGGCTTCGTCAAACAGGAAACTCGCCGCGACGGTCGCATCAAAGCCCGGAGCCTTGCGCCATCCCACGGCCACATCGGACATCTTCGCCGTGGTGACGTTCCTTGCGAACCATCGCCGCGTGCCCGGGCGGAAGCTTTCGGGCCAAAGCGCCATCATCTCGGCGCTTTCCACATCAGGCACGGCAAGATCGAACGATGAGGCCACACCGTCCCCCGTTGCTGTGACCCGCCCCTTCAGCACGGCTGTCATGTCGTCTCGCTGAACGACCACCTGCCCGACATCCAGCGCAAAGGGCGACAGGCGCAGTCGCAAATCGACGCTGGCCGCGTCGATGCCGACAGGTTCGCTGTACAGTCCCGGCGGTTGCAGCCGCATGTCGCGAAAGGCGAGTTGTCCGATCAGCGCCTGTGGCAGCCCGCCCTGAAACTCCCGGCCCAAGGCCTGCCCGCTGGCGGCGAAGTCGCCCCAATCCGTGGCGACGCGCACCTCATCAAAGGTGATTGTCTGGTCGGCTGGGGTATAGGTCAGCTCGGCCTGCGCACTGTCGAACCCGTAAGCCTCGCCGCTTTCGCCCGGACGCAGCGCACCCTGGCCCAGATCCAGCATGGCATTGAGCGGCCCAAGCCGACCCTCCGCATCGATGCTGGTTCGCAGTGCCGCGGACACGTCCGCATCCAGGACGGCAAGCCAGCCCATCGCGGGCGATTGGGTCGCGATATCGGCGGCGCGGGCGTTTTCCAGATCAAGCGCCAGCGTCGCCTCGCGGCTGCCCACGGGCGAGGCATAGGCGAAATCGAGCGTGGTGACATCGGGCCCCGCCAAAAGCGCGAGCGTCGCATGCAACTGCCGGGTGTCGCCGCGCAGGTCCAACGCCGCCTCACCCCCGTCCAGGATCCACCGCCGCCGAGAGCGGACATCGTTGTAGATCAAGGTCACGGCGTCCATCCGCACCTTTTCGAGCGCGGCAAGGACCGGGCGGTCGAAGGTCGCGTCGATCGCGTCGATCAATTCCGGCAGGCTTTGCGGACGTGTCGCCGCTGACGCGCCCGTGTCGAAGGCCAATGACAAACCGCCCTCACGGTTGCGGGTCAACGTCAGTCGGACACCGTTGAGATCGACCTCCTGGAACAGCGCGCTGCGTTCGAACACGAGGCCCCGCGGTGACACCTGCCCCGAAACCTGACTGATCTCAGCCAGCGTCACACCATCGGCGTCACGCAAAACAGTATCGTTCAAACGGATGCGGGGGTGGAGATCCGAGCCGATATTCAGCGAAATCGACCCGAAGGACAAAGAACCGCCGCCAAGCATGAGAGCCGCGCGATCTTGCACCCGCTCGGTCACCCAGCTTGGCGCGGTTATGTCACGGTCGATCATCATGACCGCCGCAATCACGGCAAAGACGAGCGGGACAACGGTCAGAAGCCCGAAGATGCGCAGCACCCACCATCCGCGCCACCGGCGCGGGCGCTGCTTTGGCGCCTTGTTGTCCTCTGCCATTTTGCCGCTCGATCCTGCCCGGCCTTTATCTTGGCCTGCATGGCGCTAAAACGAAAGGCGAGATCAGCAACAGGAGCAATCACATGGCCGACATCACCCCCGGAGACACAGCCCCAGACTTTACACTGCCCCGCGATGGCGGCGGTGAAGTGTCGCTTGCCGACTACAAGGAGCGGCCCGTGGTGCTTTATTTTTACCCGCGCGACGACACGCCCGGCTGCACGAAAGAAGCGCTCGGGTTCACCGAACGCGCCGAGGATTTCACAGCCGCCGGCGCGACGGTGCTGGGCGTGTCCAAGGACACGGTGGCAAAGCACGACAAGTTCGTGAGCAAGCATGCGCTGGGGATCGTCCTGCTTTCGGATGCCGAAAGCGACGTCTGCGAACGCTATGGCGTCTGGGTCGAGAAAAACATGTACGGTCGCACCTCGATGGGGATCGAGCGGGCGACATTCCTGATCGACGGTGACGGCAAGGTGGCGCAGGTCTGGCGCAAGGTGAAGGTGCCGGGACATGTGGACGCCGTTCTGGACGCCGTGCGCGCGCTGTGAGGGTCGATGCCTCCGGCGGGGATATTTTCGGCAAGATGATGAAACCGCTGGCCGAAATGGCGGTCGAGGTGCTGACCTGCGCCGATGGGCGCGACAAGGCCGCCCTGTCACGCCGCCATGCCGCAGTTTGGCAATCCGCGCGCGCCGCGGGGCAGACCCCGGTCGTGGGCACAGCGGAGCCGCCCCTGCGCCCCGCGCGTCCCGACCGCCCCGAGTTGCTGGATCCCCGCGATGTGCCCCAGCGCAAGCCGGGATCCGAGGCCGGGCGGGAGGCGCTGTTGCATGCCGTCGCCCATATCGAACTGAACGCCGTCGATCTGCACTGGGATATCATCGCGCGGTTCAGTCATGTGCCCTTTCCGATCGGGTTCTTCGACGACTGGGTGAAGGCCGCGGACGAAGAATCAAAGCATTTCAACCTGATGTGCGACTGTCTTGAGGCACTGGGCAGCCACTACGGTGCCCTTCCCGCCCATGCGGGCATGTGGCGGGCGGCAGAGGATACGGCGGATGACATCATGGGGCGGCTGGCCGTCGTGCCGATGGTGCTCGAAGCGCGCGGGCTCGATGTCACCCCCGGGATGATCAAACTGTTCAAGCAGGCGAAAAACGCGCAAGCGGTCGCAGCGCTCGAAACGATCTATGCCGAAGAGGTGCATCACGTGGCCTACGGGTCGAAGTGGTTTCATTTTCTGTGCGGACGACACGACCTTGATCCGACGCCGGAATTTCACCGCCTCGTGCGCCGATACTTCCATTCGGATCTCAAGCCGCCCTTCAACGAAGAGAAGCGCGCCGAAGCGGGCCTGCCGCCGGATTTCTATTGGCCGCTCGCGGCGGCTCGGGCGCGTTAACCATCGCCTTGGGCGAGTTTCCGCCCAAGCCACGGAATATCCAGTGCAATTTGCCCAATAGCGTTGCGCGAAACCCACATCATGTTAAGAACTGGCCAACAAAGTCGGGTGGGCAACCGGCAAAACAGGGACAGGGATATCGGGGTGATTTCAAGACTATTGCGACAGCTGCATGCTTTTCTGGAACGACACTTCCCCGAAAAGCGGCTTTTCCTGCGTTCGGATACTGAAACACGTTTCATCCGTCTGAAACCTGAAACACAGCTTGTGGCATGGGCGGGCAGCATCGGCGTCGTGGCCTGGACGATCATCGCCACTGCAATCCTTTTGATGGACAGCATCGGGGCGGGAAATTTCAGAGCGCAGGCGCAGCGCGACCAGATGGTCTATGAGCAACGCCTGAACGCCCTTTCAACCGAAAGAGACCAACGCGCGGCAGAGGCTCTTGCGGCACAGCAGCGGTTCAGCTCGGCACTCGAACAGATCTCCGTGATGCAATCGGAGCTTCTGGCACTCGAAGATGATCGGCGCGAACTGGAAACCGGCCTTGACGTCGTGCAGGAGACGCTGCGCGAGACCATGCAGGAGCGCGAGGGCGCAAGGTCGCAACTCGCGGCGCTTGCCGAAGACGGCGACGGCGGTGGCGCGGCATCGACCGAAGAGGCCAACGGCACGGTCGATCTGCTGGCGGCGGCGCTGGCCCAGACTGCCAATGAGCGCGACCTGATCGCGGCAGACGCCGAATTCGCTGTCGAACATGCCGCCGAGACGGAATTGGAACTGCGGCTGCTGCAGGAACGGAACGACGAAATCTTCCGGCAGCTGGAAGAGGCGATGACCATTTCCGTCGAACCTCTCGACAAGATGTTCCGGGAGGCCGGCCTGTCCCCCGACGATCTCTTGTCAGCCGTGCGCCGTGGTTATTCCGGCACCGGCGGTCCGCTGACGCCGCTGTCCTTCTCCACGATGGGCGGCGGGCCCGATCCCAATGCCGCCCGCGCCAATACCATTCTGGACGGCATGGACCGTATCAACCTTTACCGGATCGCCGCAGAGCGCGCGCCTTTCGACATTCCGGTCAAGGACGACTTCCGCTTCACCAGTGGATTCGGTCAGCGTTGGGGCCGCCTGCACGCAGGCACCGACTTTGCCGGCCCGGTCGGCACCCCGATCTATGCGACCGCCGACGGTGTCGTGACCCATGCCGGCTTATATCAGAGCTGGACAAGATGTTTTCTAAATCCAAAATCAACGAGCCCGGCCCCAAGGCCTCCGATTCTGCCAAGACCGACGCGCCCAAGACCGCTGCGCCGACGTCGAGTGACTACAAATCGGCACCGCCCAAGGCGAAACCGCCCGCATCGCAGCTTGCCTCGGACCTACTGGTCACGGGCAACATCAAGACAGCCGGCGATATCCAGATCGAAGGCCAGGTCGAAGGTGACATCCGTGCGCATCTGCTGACCATCGGCGAAGGCGCCACCGTCAAGGGCGAAGTCGTCGCCGACGATGTCGTCATCAACGGTCGGATCATCGGTCGTGTCCGCGGCCTCAAGGTCCGCCTGACGTCGACCGCCCGCGTCGAAGGCGACATCATCCACAAGACCATCGCCATCGAAAGCGGCGCGCATTTCGAAGGTTCGGTGCAACGTCAGGACGATCCACTGTCCAGTGGCGGCGGCAAGAAGATGCCAAAGACCGACGACGCCACTCCGTCGAGCTGACACCCGACTTTTGCCGGACCAAACACCACCTGACCGGGCCTCTTCCACAGGACAGAGGCCCGTTTTCGATGCCAGCTTCTGCGATGAGAAGCATCGCAAGTATGTCCTGGCTGCGGCGATCATCGGGTCCTCCATGGGATTCATCGATGGCACCGTCGTGCCCATCGCGATGCCCGCCATCCGCAGCACCCTTGGCGCGACCCTCAATCAGGCGACGTGGATCAACAACGCCTACATGGTGACGCTTGCGTCGCTGATCCTGACCGGTGGCGCCTTCGGGGACCGGTTCGGACTGGGCCGCGTCTTCTCGATCGGGATCCTGCTGTTCATCGCATCATCGCTGTTCTGCACCATCGCGCCCAATCCCGACGCGCTGATCCTGGCCCGACTGGCGCAGGGAGCCGGGGCCGCTTTGATGATTCCCGGCAGCCTTGCCATGATCTCGCGCGCCTATCCCCGCGACGTCAGGGGGCGCGCCATCGGGATGTGGGCTGCAGGCTCTGCCGTGACGACAGCGGCAGGCCCGATCGTCGGGGGGGTGATGCTGAGCCTTGGCGGGCCGGAGATGTGGCGCTGGATCTTCGGCATCAATCTGCCACTGGGCGTGCTGGCGCTGGTGTTGGTGCGCTACGGCATCAAGCAGGACGCGCGACGCCCGGACCAACCGGTCGACATCATCGGGGCGGCGCTGGCCGCTGCGGGCCTGGGCGGCCTTGCCTGGACGCTGACGCGGCTGGAAGGGCGCGATACGGGCCCAGACACGCTGCTGATCGGGCTGGCCGGTGTCGCGGCCATCATCCTGTTTTTCGTACAGGAATACCGGACGCGTCATCCGATGATGCCGCTTGATCTTTACCGCGACCGGACCTTTTCAGCTGCCAACGCCGCCACATTCGCCCTGTATTTCGGCATGTCCGCGACGCTGTTCTTCTTGCCGATGCTGGTCGTCGCCGGCTGGGGCATCACCGAGATCGGCGCGACGGTGGCATTCGCGCCGATGTCGGTTTTCATCGCCCTGTTGTCCACCAAGTTCGGCCGGGCCGCCGACCGGTTTGGCCCGGGTCGCGTCATTTCGGCGGGTGCTGCATTGGTGGCTTTTGGTTACGGCCTTCTGGCGGTCATCGTACCGAGCCAGAACTATTGGTTCGGAATCATTCCCGCGATGACGGTCGTCGGCTTTGGAATGGGTGTGGTCATCGCCCCGCTGTCCTCTGCCGTGATGGGCGCAGTTCTCGACGCCCGGTCAGGCATCGCATCCGGCATCAACAACGCGCTGAGCCGGATCGCGGGCCTGATTGCGGTCGCCGCCATGGGGTCCCTCGCCAGCTATGTCTACAGCACCGCCGGTGGCGACCTGAGCTATGGCGAGATGGCCAGGTCCTCTGGCCATGTGCGTGCGATGGAGACGGCCTTTGCCGCCATCGCATGGTTCTCTGCCGCCCTCGCGGCGACGTCCTCGCTGCTCGCGCTCCTGTTCATCCGGCGCACGCCCGGTGCTCAGTCCAGCGCGCGCCGGTAAAGGTGCCACGTGGCGTGGCCGAAGATCGGCAGCACCACGGTCAGCCCCAGAAACCACGGCAAGAGTGCCAGTATCATCGAGACCCCGATCAAAACCGCCCAAAGCAGCATTGGCAGGGGATTCGCCATGACCACTTGAACCGATGTCATCATCGCCGTGACGAAATCGACCTCGCGGTCCAGCAGCAGCGGCAGGCTGACCACGGTGAGCGAGAACAGCAGCGCGCCCATGGCCGCCCCGACGATGAACTCCGCCGCCAGCATCTGAAGCCCACGCGGCGTGAGAAACATCGACAGGTCATTGCTGATATTCGTGATCTCGGACAGGCCCATGAAAAGCGCAAAGATCAGGTGCGCCAGAAAGGTCCAGAACAGGAAGAAGATCAGGATGATCCAGCCCAGCCACGGCACCTGACGCCCGCGTTCGTTCCAGATCACACCCAGCACGCCGGACCATGACAGCGGCTCACCCGCTTCCAGCCGGCGGGAGACCTCGTAAAGACCGACAGCAGCGAACGGTGCCGCCAGCGGAAAGCCAAGCGAGGTCGCCAGCGTCCATGTGACGTGCCCGGCCCCGAGCCAGAGCATCAGGAAACCGCCCACCACGTAGACCGCACTGAAAGCCAGACCGAACAGCGGAACCCTGCGGAAGTCGTGTGCACCGGCCTTTCAGGCCCGGTCGGGTCAGTCGTTGCCCATCTCGTCCCGGCCCTTGCCGCTGGCATTCATCGCCAAGGTCGCTGCCATCAGCCCGTCCAGATCGCCGTCGAGCACACCTGATGTATCCGATGTCTCGTAGCGCGTGCGCAGGTCTTTTACCATCTGGTAGGGCTGCAGCACGTAGGACCGGATCTGGTTGCCCCAGCCCGCGTCGCCCGCGTTCTCATGCGCCTCGCTGACCAGTGCCGACCGCTTGTCCAGTTCGATCTGGTACAGCCGCGACTTGAGCGCCTTCATGGCGATATCACGGTTCTGGTGCTGCGACTTCTCGGAGCTTGTCACGACGATGCCCGTGGGCGCGTGGGTGATCCGAACCGCAGAGTCGGTGGTGTTGACATGCTGACCGCCCGCACCCGACGACCGGTAGGTGTCGATGCGGATGTCGGCGGGGTTCACCTCGATCTCGATGTTGTCATCCACGACCGGATAGACCTTCACTGACGTAAAGGACGTGTGCCGCTTGGCGGCGCTGTCGAAGGGCGAAATACGGACAAGACGGTGGACACCGCTTTCGGATTTCAGCCAGCCGTAGGCGTTCAGCCCGCTGATCTTGTAGGCGGCGGACTTGATACCTGCCTCTTCGCCGGGGCTTTCGGATTGCAACTCGACCTTGTAGCCCTTTTTCTCGGCCCATCGGGTGTACATGCGCGCCAGCATCGCGGCCCAGTCGCAACTTTCGGTGCCACCTGCGCCGGAATTGATTTCAAGGAACGTGTCGTTGGCGTCGGCTTCACCGTTGAGCAGCGCCTCCAGTTCTTTCTTCGCGGCCTCGGCCTTGAGCTTTGCAAGCCCCGCCTCGGCCTCTTGCACGACCTCGTGGTCGTCCTCCATCTCGCCCAGTTCGATCAGGTCGATGGTATCCTGCAATTCCCGACCGATCCCCTCGTAGGTCTCGATCGCATCGACCAGTGCCTGCCTGTCGTCTTCGATGGTGTTCTGGGTCTCGGCGCGCATACATATGTCCACGGATAAAGGTCACGCCCTCTTATCAAGGGCGCATCAGCGGGGCAATCTGCCCCGCCGATCGGATATCAGTAAAGCCCACCCGACGACAGCGACCCGAAAGAGGCCCGCGGTGCGACAGTCACTGAATCGCCGGTCGAGGTGGTGACCGTGCTGGAGTCCCGCGGGACTTCGTCGACCAGCGGCAGATCGCCGGACATTGCAAATCCGCCATCGAAGGTGATGCCGAAAACCGGCTCTTCGCCCGGGCGGAAACACTCGGCGATGACGTTGTCGCCGGTGGCGCTGTCGGGCAGCCGTGCGCCGGAAAAGCGGTCGATCTTGATGAACTGGCAATCGACGGGCACATCGAACGGGCCGCCGCCGTATTGGTCGATGGCCTGCGCCATGAAGCGGTTGAAGACCGGCCCACAGATACCGCCACCCGAAGCACCGCGGCCCAGCGAACGGGGGTCGTCGAAACCGATGTAGCAACCGGCCACGATGTTGGACGAAAACCCGACGAACCACACATCCTTGGCGTCGTTCGTCGTGCCCGTCTTGCCCGCGATCGGCACGGGCAGATCGATCGCCCGCCGGGCTGTGCCGCGTTCGACCACGCCCTGCATCATCGAGGTCAACTGGTAGGCGGTGATCTCGTTCATCACACGTTCGCGGTTGCTGCTGATCCGGGGGCTTTCGCCCGAGGCCAGCACGGGATTCCCACAATCGATGCAGCTGCGCTGGTCGTGGCGAAACACCGTTTCGCCATATCGGTCCTGCACGCGGTCCACGAGCGTCGGCTCGACCCGTTCACCACCATTGGCGAACATCGCATAGGCCGCCACGATCTTGAACAGCGTCGTCTCGTCAGCGCCAAGCGCGGTGGACAGGTTCTGGCTCATGTCCTCGTAGACGCCGAAACGCTCGGCATAGTTGGCCACGATATCCATACCGACCTCCTGCGCGAGGCGGATCGTCATCAGGTTGCGCGACTGCTCGATGCCGGTGCGCAACGGCGTCGGACCGTAATACTGGTTCGATGCGTTCTGCGGACGCCACACGCCCTGCGGTGTGTTGATCTCGATGGGGGCGTCGACGACGATGGTCGCCGGGCTGTAACCGGAATCCAGCGCGGCAGCAAAAACGAAGGGTTTGAAAGCCGAGCCGGGCTGCCGTTGTGCCTGCGTGGCACGGTTGAAGACCGATGCCTCGTAGGAAAAGCCGCCCTGCATCGCCAGAACACGGCCTGTGTTCACATCCATCGCCATGAACGCGCCCTGCACCCGTGGGACCTGCCGCAAGGACCAGCGGATCAGGCTGCCATCACTGTCGTTGGTCATGCGGCGCGCATGGACCACGTCGCCGGGCTCGAAATTGTCGAAGAACGAGCCCGCCATCCACTGAATGTCCTCGCGCGGGACGTCGACGGTCCCGTCCACGTCTTCGACACCCAGCGTCAGGGTCTGGTCGGCTACGTCCAGCACGACCGCGGCATGCCACGGGTTTTCGAGATCGATGTCGCGGGCGACCTTTGTGCTGGCCAAGGCCGCACGCCATGCGGTTTCGTCGTTCAGAAGCCCTGCATCGATGGCCTTGCCGGTGCCGCGCCAGCGACCGAGACCTCGGTCGTATTCCTCGAGTGCTTGCTGAAGCGAATGGGACGCTTC
Organism: Loktanella sp.; assembly: GCA_020201155.1. Lineage (GTDB taxonomy): Bacteria > Pseudomonadota > Alphaproteobacteria > Rhodobacterales > Rhodobacteraceae > JAIVHI01. Next base: position 10,271 of record JAIVHI010000253.1, read on the forward strand.
GACTTGCAGGTCCGGATCGACCGTCGCGCGGATCGACAGGCCGCCCGAAAAGAACTCCTCTTCCCCGAAGTTCTGCGAAAGCTGGCGGCGGATTTCATCGGTGAAGTAATCGCGCGGCGGCACGGAAGACCGGAAGCTTTCGTAGTCGCCACCCTGAACGGTGCGCAGCGGTGTGTCGCGGGCGTTGTCGAAAGCGGCCTCGTCGATATAGCCGTTTTCCCACATTTCGCGCAGAACAAAGTCCCGGCGGGCCACAGCACTTTCGTAGTCGCGCACCGGATCGTAGTTCGACGGCGCCTTTGGCAGGATGGCCAGATAGGCTGCTTCCTCGACCGACAGTTCCGTCAGCGGCTTATTGAAGTAGGTCTGCGCAGCAGCCGTCACACCAAAGCTGTTCTTGCCCAGAAAAATCTCGTTCAGATAAAGTTCGAGGATTTTTTCCTTGGGCATCGCCCCTTCGATGCGGGTGGCAAGGATGATTTCCTTGATCTTGCGTTCGGCCGAGCGCGATCCGTCCAGCAGGAAGTTCTTCATCACCTGCTGGGTGATCGTGGACGCACCGCGCAGGTCTTCGCCGCGCGATTGCACGGCTTCGACGAAGGCCGCCATCATGCCGCGCGGATCGTAGCCTGCATGGGTGTAGAAATTCTTGTCCTCGGCCGAGATGAAAGCCTGTTTGACGAGATCCGGTATTTCTTCGGCGGGGGTGAACAGACGACGCTCTACGGCGAATTCGTCGATGATCTGGCCATCGCGGTCGTAGATCCGGCTGATCGTCTTGGGGGTGTAGCTGGCCAGCACGTCATAGGACGGAAGGTCGCGGCCATACATGTAGAAGACTGCACCGATGGTGAAGGCGGCCATCACAAGGCCGAGGGTCAGCATCGAGAAGATGCCCCCGAAGAACGACATGATGAAACGCAGCACGGCTGATGACCCCAGATTTGTTGGAAACCTTATAGAGATTGCAGCGCGCGCGGTCAAAGGCACACCACGACGCCTTCGGCTGTTTGGCGCCACGTTTCCGTGACCCTGCAAAACCGCGTCAGTTGCGTTTGAGTGGCGCGAGCATTTCTTCCTCGACAGCCCATGTCAGCACCGCATCGGTGATCCCGCGAACGAAGGCGGCACGCCCTGCGGGGCTGCGCAAGGTTGACCTGTCCTCGCTGGACGACAGGAACCCCGCTTCCAACAGCACACTGGGAAAATCGGTGGCGTTGAGGACCGCGAGAGGCCCCTCTCGGCGCGGGCGCGAGTTCAGCCGCACGCCCGCTTCGCGCATGCCGGTCACAAGGGCCGTGGCGAACCGGTTGCTGGCGGGGGCCGTTTCTGCGCGGGCAAGTTCCATCAGGACGGTCGCCACGCGATCGTCCTGCCCCGTCAGGTCAAGGCCGCTGACCAGATCCTCGCGGCCGTGGCGTTCCGCCATCCTTTGCGCGGACCCGTCGCTGGCCTCTTCGGTCAGGGTATAGACCGACGCCCCCTGCGCGAGGTCCTTTTCCAGCGCATCGGCATGCAGCGAGATCAGAAGATCGGCACCCGCTGCACGCGCGATGGTCATCCGCGCGGCAAGGGGGACGAAGATATCCTCGTCACGGGTCAGAACGGCCCTAATCCCGCCGGCCCGGTTCAAGCCCTCGGCCACCTCGCGCGCCAGTTGCAGCATCAGCTCGGCTTCGACGACATCGTCACGCAGCGCTCCGGGGTCGATCCCGCCATGCCCCGGGTCGATGACCACCACCAAGGGGCCATCCTCTTTCGGGGCGGATGGCACCGCGGGCCTTGCGGGCAAGCCGGGCTCGGCGCGGGCGGTCGCGGCGAACAGCTCCGCGCTGACGGGGGCGGCACTGACCACAAGCGTCGCCGCACCGGTGACGTCGTCGATCCGCATCCCGGCGCGGCTGACGCCCAAGGGTGCCGCCAGCGGCATGACAAGGCGGGACCAGCCGTCTCCACCCTGCCCTGCCCGCAGACCGGTCACCTGCTCTGTCTGGTTGATAGTGTCGGTGTCCAAGGCCGACCAATCTACCTGATCGAAATCCAGCACCAGCCGCATGGGGTCGGCCAAGGTATAGATCCGCCACGGCACCGGCTGGCTGAGACCAAGGTCGATGACCAGCGTCTCGCCGTCCGACTTGATCGCGGTTCGTGACGGGTCCACGCGCGCCAGGGCCGAAAAGTTCTGAGCAGCCGCCATCTGAGTCGAAAGCAGCAGGGCAATCAGGATTCGGATCATCGCCGCGCCTCGAAAAAGCGCACAAGGCGCGCGGTGCCTTCGGCAATGGCTTCAGCCCCCTGCGCGTATGAAAAGCGCAGCCAGTGGTGCCCGGCATGGGGGTCGAAATCGAGCCCCGGCGTCACCGCGACGCCGGCATCGGCCAAAATCTCTTGCGACAGGGCCAGCGCATCGTCAGTCAAGTGCGAGACATCGGCATAGACGTAAAACGCGCCGTCCGCCGGGGCGATCCTGGTCAGACCGGCGCGCGCCAGCCCGTCCAGCAGAACGGTACGGTTGCGGGCATAGACGTCGAGGTGTCCGTTCAACTCCTCTGTGCAGTCCATCGCGGCCAAGGCCAGCGCCTGACTGGCGTGCGGCGCGCAGATGAACATGTTTTGCGCCAGCCGTTCGACCTGCCGCACGTGATCCGGCGGCACGACCATCCAACCCACCCGCCAGCCGGTCATCGAGAAATACTTGGAGAAGGAATTGACCACATAGACGTCGTCCGTCACCTCAAGCGCCGAGACAGCGCGGCGGTCATAGCCGATCCCGTGATAGATCTCATCCGAGATCAGAGCCGCGTCTGCCACGCGGCATGCCTCGGACAGGGCGCGCAGTTCACCGGCATCCAGCATCGTGCCCGTCGGATTGGCGGGTGAAGCGACGATCAACCCGTCCAGCCCTGCCACATCATCTGGCTGTGGCTGGTAGCGGCCTTCAGGACGGGTAGCATGGCAGCCCCAGCCCAACCCGCGCGTCGTTGTCGAACAGCGCCGAAAACGCGAGCAGGAACGCACCGGACGCGCCGCTGGTCACCACAACGCGGGCCGGGTCGAGATCGACGTCGTACCAGTCGCCATAGTGCTGCGCGATCCGCTTTCGCAGCGCGGGCAGACCAAGCGCCACCGTATAGCCCAAGGGCTGCTCCAGCGCATGCGCCAGCGCCGCACGGGCCTCTGCCGGGGCGCCGGTGCCGGGCTGGCCGACCTCCATATGGACGATGTCGCGGCCTGCCGCCTCGGCGGCGCGGGCGGCTTCCATGACGTCCATCACGATAAAGGGATCGACCGCTCCGCGGGTTGAATGTCTCATGACTGCCCTTCTATTCTTTTGCGGTAATCTGCCTTGCCGCAAGTCGCTGCGCAACGCCTCTTGGCCCTTGTCTGCGGATGTGGTCCAAGGGTTCAACCAGAATTGACAGGAGCCGCCATGCGCACCGCACTCGCCCTTTGCCTCGCCCTTGCCACGCCCGCGGCGGCACAGCAGGACATGACCGACGCCGAACGCGAGGATTTCCGCGCCGAGGTCAGGGCTTATCTTCTCGACAACCCCGAGGTCATCATGGAAGCCGTGGGCGTGCTGGAACAGCGCGAACAAAGCGCCCAGGCCGAAGCCGATATCGCCATGGCGCAGGAGAATGCGGAACTCCTTTACAACGACCCCACCTCTTGGGTCGGTGGAAACCCCGAAGGCGACATCACCATCGTCGAATTTCTTGATTACCGCTGCGGATATTGCAAGCAGGCCCATCCCGAAGTGACGCAACTGATCGAAAGCGACGGGAATATCCGCGGGCTCGATTCGGATGCGATCCTCGCGCAGATGGACAGTGACGACGTAACAGACGTCATCGCCCGCAACCGCGCGCTGGGTCAGCAGCTGGACATCACCGGCACACCCACCTTCGTGGTCGAGGACCAGATGCTGCGCGGCTATGTTCCCGGCGCGCAGATGGCGGAAATCGTCTCACAGATACGTGGGTAGCTTTTAACGCAGCCGTTCAGGTCTATGTCAGACACAACCGAACCAACGAAAGATTCCACGATGACACTGACACGCCGCCACTTCCTCGCGACCTCTGCCGCGATCACCGTTTTGCCCTATGCCGCCAACGCAGAGGCCCACAGCATGCACACCTTCGATACCGCATCCGGCCAGATCACGATGCACCCGGTCGAGCATGCGTCGATCGTCTTCGAGACGCCCGCAGGCGTGATCTATGTCGATCCGGTCGGCGATGCAGAGGCCTATGCAGACTTCCCCGCGCCCAACCTCGTGATCATCACGCACGAGCACGGGGACCACTTCGATCCAGACACCCTCGCGGCGGTCGCACCAGATGCACCGATGATCACGAACCCCGCCGTCTTCGACATGCTGCCCGACGACATGCAGAACCGTGCGATGGCGATGGCCAATGGTGACATCACGACGATGCTTGGCATCGATATCACGGCGATCCCCGCCTACAACACGACCGAAGATCGGCTCGATTTTCACCCGCAAGGCCGCGACAACGGCTATGTGATGACGATCGACGGCTTCAGGGTCTATGTGTCGGGCGACACCGAGGACATTCCCGAAATGCGCAGCCTCGAAAACATCGACCTTGCCTTCGTCAGCATGAACCTGCCCTTCACCATGGACAAGGACGCCGCCGCCAGTGCGGTCAACGAATTCGCTCCGCGCTACGTCTATCCCTACCACTACCGGGGCCGTGATGGTGGAACGCAGGATCCGGAAGAGTTCGTGGCACTGCTGAACGACGGCATCGAAGGTCGCACCGCCGGCTGGTACGGCGACGACGTCATGCCCGAGGGCTGACGCGATCTCATCCGTTCAAATTGAAAAGGCCGGCTTTTTCGAAAGCCGGCCTTTTTCATGTTTTCGACGGTCGCAGCTTATTCGGCTGCTTCCTGCGCTTCGGCGGCCTCGATCTCGGCCGCTTTCCTTTCGACCTGTTCGACGATGTGTTCGATCATCGCCTCGTTGCCAAGCTTGTGGCTTTGCTTGCCCGCCAGATAAACCATGCCGGACCCGTTGCCGCCGCCGGTAAAGCCCACGTCGGTCATCAGCGCCTCGCCCGGACCGTTCACGACGCAGCCGATGATCGACAGGCTCATCGGGGTCTTGATGTGTTCCAGCCGTTGTTCCAAAGCCTCGACCGTCTTGATGACGTCAAACCCCTGTCGTGCGCAGGACGGGCAGGAAATGATGTTCACGCCCCGGTGCCGCAGGCCGAGTGATTTCAGGATCTCGTAGCCGACCTTGACCTCTTCGACGGGATCGGCGGACAGGCTGACGCGGATCGTGTCACCGATCCCCATCCACAACAGATTGCCCAAGCCGATCGCGCTTTTGATCGTGCCCGACGTCAGACCGCCCGCTTCCGTGATGCCAAGATGGATCGGTGCATCCGTCTGCTCGGCCAGCATCTGGTAAGCCGTCGCCGCCATGAAGACGTCGGATGCCTTGCAGGAAATCTTGAATTCGTGAAAGTCGTTGTCCTGCAGGATCTTGATGTGATCCAGCCCGCTTTCGACCATCGCATCCGGTGTCGGCTCGGCATATTTTTCCAAAAGGTGCCGTTCCAGCGAGCCCGCGTTCACGCCGATCCGGATCGAGCAATTGTGATCGCGCGCGGCCTGAATGACCTCTTTCACGCGCTTTTCATCGCCGATGTTGCCGGGGTTGATCCGCAAACAGGCCGCCCCTGCTTCGGCGGCTTCGATGCCGCGGCGGTAGTGGAAATGGATATCCGCCACCAGCGGCACCGGGCTTTCCTTGACGATCTCTTTCAGGGCCTTGCTCGATGCCTCGTCGGGCACGGAGACGCGCACGATGTCGGCCCCCGCATCTGCCGCCGCCTGCACTTGCGCAATCGTGCCCTTGATATCCGTCGTCAGGGTGTTGGTCATCGTCTGGACGGTGATCGGCGCATCGCCACCGACAGGCACGTTGCCCACCATGATCTGGCGGGATTTGCGGCGTTCGATGTGTCGCCAGGGGCGGATCGCGTGCAAGGACATGGGTCTACCTGTCGAAGGACTGTTCCCCCTTAACTAGGCACCAAAACGCTACACCGCAACGGTGCAATCACTCTGACGGTTCGACCTCGGCCACGCGCACGATCTGCGCAAGGTCGGTGTCGGCCGCGACATCCGCGACGGCATAGGATTCCGTCAGCGATTCCGCGTCGAGAGCGAGGTTCGAGGTGACCTGTCCCCGTGGACCGGCCGGGCCGTAATGCGTGCCGTTGATCGCGAAATAGATCGCACCACTTTCACCCACACGCAGGGTCGCCGGCTCTTCGGTGACCGGCAATTCGAAGGTGTCGCCCTTGTTCATCGTCGACTCGAAGATCGTCGTCCCATCGGCCGCCTGAACACGGACCCATGCCGGACGCACGGCGACCATCTGAACACCGGGAAGGGGATCTTCGCTGACCTGAACACCGCTCACAGGCAGGTCATCTGCCGGCAGTTCGGCTGCCTCGACCACCGCATCCTCGACCGCTTGGGCCAAGGCCGGATCGACGCCACCGCTGCCTGAATAGGCGCCGAACGTGCCGGGGTTGAGCATGGAGATCGGCGCATCGCGTGCCACAAGAACGGGAACATCCAGCGCCTGCGGACGATACAGGCGATCAAGCGCTTCTGCAGAAGGCCCCGTCAGGTCAGCGATATCGTCATTCTCACCCGTCGAAGGTGCCGTGGCCCCCGCCAGGGGGTCGAGATCGGAGACCACGAGGGGTGTCTGTTCGACCGGAGCGAATTGGACCTTCTGGACCTCTTGCAGAACCGAGTAGCCGCCATAGCCCAGCCCCCCGATCAACAGCGCCAGAACCAGCATCGAACCGACGGCGCCCGCTTCGACGCGCGCGAAAATCGGATCGCGGGCGAGCGGCGGTGCGACGGGCTTGCCGCGCTTGGCGGCAGAGGCTTCTGCAGACATGCCATGCGCGGTCGCAAAGCCGCTTTCCCGACAGAACGTGTCGAAGGCCCAGTCGGGGTCCATGTGAAGATAGCGGGCGTAGGACCGCACGTAGCCTGCAATGAAGCCGGGCGTGTCAAAGGCGGAGGGATCGGCATTTTCGATTGCCGCGATATAGGCCGCCTTGATCTTGAGCTCGCGCTGCACATCCAACAGGCTTTTGCCCATCGTGGCCCGCTCGCCGCGCATCAGGTCGCCCAAACGCAATTCAAAACCGTCGAAGCCGCTGCTCTCGACAGGTTTATGTGGCGATAGACGTCTGAAGCCTTTGACGATCATGCCAGCCCCGTTTCTTGTTCTGCCCTAAGCCCACAAAGACCGAATCGGCCTTTCCCCCATGGGTTAGGAACTTGTTAGCACAGCCCTGTGGGCCCTGCACACGCAGAAACGTTACCCCGCGAGATCGGCGCGATTCAGCGCACAATGTGACCAAAGCTTGTCCAACGCCCCGACAAGTGCATCCATTTCACGCGGACCGTGAACCGGAGAGGGGGTAAATCGCAAACGTTCGGTGCCGCGCGGCACGGTCGGGAAGTTGATCGGCTGCACGTAAATGCCGTGATCTTCCAAAAGCATGTCTGACAGCGCCTTGGTATGAACCGGATCCCCGACGATCACCGGCACGATGTGACTGCCATGATCGATGATCGGCAGACCCATCCCCTTGAGACGCAGCTTGAGAATGCTGGCCTGGGTCTGGTGGCGCTGGCGCAAGACCTGATCTTCCTTGAGAAACGCCACGCTGGCGGCTGCCCCGGCTGCAACCGCAGGCGGAAGGCTCGTCGTAAAGATGAAACCGGGCGCATAGGACCGGATCGCATCGCACATGCGCGCACTGGCGGCGATATAGCCGCCCATCACACCATAGGCCTTGGCCAGTGTGCCGTTGATGATGTCGATGCGGTCCATCAACCCGTCACGCTCGGCCACACCGGCGCCGCGCGGACCGTACATGCCCACGGCGTGAACCTCGTCGATATAGGTCAGCGCGCCGAATTCATCCGCAAGGTCGCAGATCTCCGCGATCGGACCGAAATCACCGTCCATCGAATAAATCGATTCGAAGGCGATGACCTTGGGGGCTGCGGGGTCGTCCGCTTCCAGCAATTCGCGCAGGTGGGCCACGTCGTTATGGCGGAAAACACGCTTGGCCCCGCCATTGCGCCGCACGCCTTCGATCATCGACGCGTGGTTCAGCGCGTCCGAATAGATGATCAGCCCCGGAAACAACTTCGGAAGCGTCGAGAGCGTGGCGTCGTTAGCGATGTAGGCACTCGTGAACAGCAACGCCGCAGGCTTGCCGTGAAGATCGGCCAGTTCAGCCTCCAGCCGCTTGTGATAAACGGTGGTGCCCGAAATGTTGCGCGTGCCGCCCGACCCCGCACCCACCGCGTCCACGGCTTCTTTCATCGCCGCGGTCACGACCGGATGCTGGCCCATGCCAAGATAGTCGTTGCCACACCACACCGTGACCGGCTTTTCATCGCCCTCCGGCGTCGTCCAAAGGGCGTGTGGAAACTGGCCGCGAGTCCGGGCAATGTCGATGAAGGTGCGGTAGCGGCCTTCCTCGTGCAGCTTGTTCAGGGCCTCATCAAGGTGAGCATTATAGTCCAAGAGGGGGACTCCTTCGGCGCAATGATCAGCCCGAAGGCTGGAATTGTTCTAAGCGTCATATAGGGCGTGACCGAGATCGGCAACACGCGACATGCGGTCGCTTTTAGACCCTTCCGCCGGGGCGACATTGACCTCGATCAACAAAGGGTCAGAGTAGGAGAGAATTCATGACAGAAGGCTCAAGCATGACACTGACACCCGTCCTGACCCGTATCGACAGCGACCTGTCCGACGCGACCGACCGCCTGCTCGCACTTTTGCGCATCCCGTCGATTTCGACGGATCCCGCCTACAAGGCCGACTGCGACCGCGCCGCCGACTGGCTGGTCACCGATCTGGCATCCATGGGCTTCGATGCGCAAAAACGCCAGACCCCCGGTCATCCGATGGTCGTGGCACATTACAAGGCAGAAGGGCCCCACGTCCTGTTCTACGGCCATTATGACGTGCAGCCGGTCGATCCGCTGAACCTGTGGCACCGTGACCCCTTCGATCCGGCGGTCGAGGACACTGCCAAGGGCAAGGTCATCCGCGGACGCGGCGCATCCGACGACAAGGGTCAGCTGATGACCTTTGTCGAAGCCTGCCGCGCCTGGATCGCCGAACACGGCGCCCTGCCCTTCTCGGTCACCATCTTCTTCGAAGGCGAAGAGGAATCCGGCTCGCCCTCCCTCGTCCCCTTCATGGAAGAAAACGCCGATGAACTGAAAGCCGACGTCGCCCTGATCTGCGATACCGGGCTCTTTGATGCGGACACCCCCGCGATCGTAACGCAACTGCGGGGCCTTGTCGGCGAGGAACTGACGATCACGGGGCCCTCTCTCGACCTGCATTCGGGCATGTACGGCGGCATCGCGATGAACCCCGCCCGCGTTCTGGCCAAGGTCATCGCGTCGTTGCACGACGATCAGGGCCGGATCACCGTGCCCGATTTCTACGACGGCGTGCCTGACCTGCCCGAAGACCTTGCGGCGCAGTGGCAGGCGCTCGGATTCGATGAAAAGGCGTTCCTGGGCGACGTGGGCCTCGCGATCCCCGCGGGCGAAAAGGACCGCACCGCGCTCGAGATGATCTGGTCCCGCCCGACCTGCGAGGTCAACGGAATGACCGCAGGCTATACCGGGGACGGCTTCAAGACCGTCCTGCCGTCGCAGGCCAGCGCCAAGATCAGTTTCCGCCTCGTCGGGCAGCAGGACCCCCACGCCATCCGCAGAAACTTCCGCGCGATGGTCGAAAACATGATTCCCGCCGATTGCACGGCCACATGGCACGCCCATGGCACCAGTTCCGCCGGCCAGATGGAGACCAGCGACCCCGTCTTCGAACAGGCCCGCACGGCACTGTCCGACGAATGGCCGAACGCGGCGGCCTACGTGGGCTGCGGCGGATCGATTCCCATCGCGGGTCACTTCAAGTCGGTGCTGGGCATGAACGCCATGCTGATCGGGTTCGGCAAGGACGACGACGCGATCCACTCGCCCAATGAAAAATACGACATGTCGTCCTTCCACAGGGGCATCCGGTCATGGGCGCGGATCATGGACGCACTGGCCAAGGGCTGAATGGAAAGGCTCCTCCCCTATATCTTCGCCGTCTTTCTGGTGCTGCTCGGTCTCTTTCTGGGGACCGAGCTTCTGCTTGCGCTCGAGAACGGCGTCCTTTTCGCGGACAGCGACCTGCTGGCCGCCGTCCGCGATACCCAGCCCGCGATCTATTGGGCCACCTTCATGATCTGCCTCGCACTGGCCCTGCTCTGCCTGCGGCTTGCCCAGCAGCTGGTCAGCAAGGCGCGGGGGAAATAGACCCTTCATCTTGCCGCTTAAACTCCCGCCGGAGGCTCCGGCGTGGCGCCCGGGCAGGACATCTCGCACGGCGCGAAAGCGGCACGGCAAGGGCGACCTGAAACAAGACCTGCGTCCGCAAGGGACGCTCGATAAACGAATAGAAGAAGGGAGATGGCGCGGTTGACGGGGCTCGAACCCGCGACCCCCGGCGTGACAGGCCGGTACTCTAACCAGCTGAGCTACAACCGCGCATCGTATTGCGGCAGGGACGAGGGTGAAAAGTGGCGCGGTTGACGGGGCTCGAACCCGCGACCCCCGGCGTGACAGGCCGGTACTCTAACCAGCTGAGCTACAACCGCGCATCTTTCACCTTCGACGAACCCGCCGAATGTTCCGCGCTTCTATGCAAGCCCCCATGTCGCGTCAAGACACTGTGGACCGATATTGCGCCGAATTCTGCACGGATCACAAAGACACCACATGACGCGGTGTAAGGGCCGGGCACCGACCAGTGCCCGGCCCGACTCTTCAACCTCGCAGGACGAACCCGCACCGCTTAACGGCTTGGGTATTCCACAACTGTATTTAAGATATATCAAGGGCCGGAGGCGTCTTGACGAACCATATCCCTACGACAGGAAGCATGGTGGGTGGTGAGGGGCTCGAACCCCCGACATTTTCGGTGTAAACGAAACGCTCTACCAACTGAGCTAACCACCCGTCCGGAGTGGCGTTTAGGACAAAGTCGCGGTCAACGCAACAGATGCTGTGCACCGTCCTTCACATGCCAGACCATGCCCTGCCCTCCGTTGGGTGTGGACACTTGCAAAGCGGCCTCTCCCACGACGACCGACCGGATCATGCGGCTGGTGATTCCGTGCGTGACCAACACGGCGGGTGCCGGCAGCGCGTTCAGAAACGCGGTGACCCGCAGGCGCAGCCGGTCGAAGCCTTCGCCGTTCGGCGCGTCCTCGTACTGACGAAACACCCAATCGGGCGTATCGCGCCGGGGCAAGCTGTCGCGCAGTTCGCCCTGCCAGTCGCCAACGCCGATCTCACGCAAGCGGTCGTCCTCGTGGATCGTCTCGATGAACGGCGTCACCGCGATGGCAGCCGTCTCCAGCGCGCGCCCCAAGGGCGAGCTGAAGGCTGTAAAGCCGGTCAAATCATGGGCCTGCAGAATCTCGTGCTGACGGGCAGCGTCACGGAGCCCTTGCGGCGTCAGGGGCGAGTCCAGCCACCCCTGCATCCGACCTTCGGCGTTCCAGGCGGTTTGCCCGTGGCGCAGTATGTATAACTCCGGATAGATCATCTGCGACAACGGACACCTTGGGGCAAAGGGTTTGACCCGGGACGGCTCACACCCGGGGCGAAAGTATCCGGATAGACGCCTTTTCCTGCGCCCATGTAAACGCCTGTCGCTTCAAAATATTCACCTTTCCAGATAAAACTGGATCAAGGGGCGCAAATCCGGTTCTATCGCACAGGGGCACCATCCATGCCCCGGATAGCCAGTCCCGGATCGAGCCGGTCTTGATGAAAAGGCGTGCCCATATGCTTGCGACACTCGGAGTCCTTCTTGCCTGCCAGCTGACCGGCGAGGTCGTGGTCCGCGCAGCGGGCCTGCCCGTGCCGGGACCGGTGCTGGGCCTCGTGCTGCTGGTTCTGGCATTGCGGCTCTGGCCGACCTTGGCACAGCGTTTCAGGCCGACGGTGGGCGTCATCCTTGCAAATCTCTCGCTTCTGTTCGTTCCGGCGGGCGTCGGCGTGATCGGTAATCTGGACGCGTTGTCCGATGACTGGCTCGCCCTGCTTGTCATCCTGATTGTCTCTACCGTTCTGGCCATGCTGGCTGCCGTTGGGACATTCATCGCCGTCAGACGGCTGACAGCACGGCAGCCGACATGACCGGGGTTGCGGATCTGTGGAGCTATCTGTCCGCGACACCCCTGCTTTGGCTGACGGCGACGATCCTTGCCTATCTTGCAGCGGATGCGGCGGCCCGGCATCTGGGCAATCCGCCTTGGGCCAATCCGGTGTTGATCTCGGTGTCGCTCATCGCGCCCGTGCTGTGGCTGACGCAGACCA
>JAIVHI010000254.1 GCA_020201155.1 Loktanella sp.
CGTCACCGAGGCGGTCGGATACTCTGTGACAAGGTCATTTTCGACCCGCTTGAGCAGCTTGGGCGATGCCTCGACGAAATGGGTGATCGAATTGGCATTCGACGTCTTGGCGACAATGCCGACGTTGTGCCGGGTCAGGATATTGAGGATCGTCGCGTCATAGCCTTTGACGCCAACCATGTCCTGTTCAAACACTTCCAACGCAAAGGCATCGAGTGCCGTCACGATCTCTACCTGCGCGGATCGGGCCGGGGCGTCGTCGATCAACGTGCCGGGATCAGCGGGTTCAAACGCGTTCGTCACCCGCAACGGGATGCCGGCCTGACGCAGTGTCTTTGCCGCCGAGGGATGGATTGCTTCCATTCCCATGTTCGAAAGCTGGTCCGCCACATCATAATTGGTATGGCCCAGCTTCTTGACGTTCTCCAGCCCGACCAGTTTCGGATCGGCAGAGGACAGATGGAATTCCTTGTGAATGATCGCCTCGGCTGCGCCGCTCAGGGCGGCAAGTCGACTGAACGTGACCTCGGAATAGCCGCGATCATAAAGCGACGTGAGACATTCGGAACATTGCGCGTAGCCGGTCACGATCGGCAGTTCGCGGGTGAGATCGATATCAAGGAGCGCTTGGCTGATGCGCTCGTCCAGAGTGACCTCGCATTCGTCGCGCCAGCCGCTGAGATCCACGAAACGCGCATTCACACCGGCGTTGCGCAGCAGCAGCGTCGTCACCTGAGCCGAATGGCTTTCCCCGAGACCGGATAGCAGTTCGCGGATGATGCCCATGTGCTGGCTCAGGCGGAAATGGCCGTAGGAACACAGACGTTGCAGGTCGATCAGGCAGGAGCGTGCGCCTTCGATCCGTTCGCGCACGAAATCATCAGCCGCCTGAATGTCGCCCGGCGCACTCAGCACCTTGCGGTGTGCCTCTTTCATCGCCTCGGCCACCCTGTCCAGCGCATCAGACCAACCATGCGCGTTTTCGGCATTGGCGAAATGACCATAGACGCCGGGTTCGCCGGTCTTCTTGTGCTCCAGCAGCATGTCGGTGATGCCGGCATAGGCGGACACCACGAAGACACGGCCGTAAAGGTCGCCCCCGTCGTTCAAAAGCAAGGGCTGCAACAGGTCGGCTGAGCGACTCATCGAGGTGCCGCCGATTTTCTCAACGGTATGGGTGTCTTTGCTCATACGTATTCGCCCCCAATCGTCTGGGGCGCCTCTTGTTATTCGGCCTCGAATATCGCCGGGGCAATGGGCACGCTTTTCGTGCGACCCTTGCCCCCGGCGAATTGAAAAAGGACAGACAAGCCGCTGCTGTTATTCCGCCGCAGCGTAAGAGCCGTCGGCCTGATGAACCTCGTTGCCTGTCACGGGTGGATTGAAACAGCAGGCCATCACCAGTTCTTCATCGGCGCGCAGGATATGCTTGTCGTGCTGATCCAGCGCATACATGACGCCGGGGCGGATCGCATGCGTCTCACCCGTGGCGAGATCGGTGATCGCGCCGGTTCCGGACATGCAATAGACGCTTTCAAAGTGGTTCTTGTAGTGAAACGTATGTTCCGAACCGGACTCGAGCGTGGTGATGTGGAAGGAAAATCCCATCCCGTCACTTGCAAGCAGCATCCGCACGGATGTCCATTGCGCGTCGTGCACGTCCTTGTCGGTATTCTTCAGGTCTTTGATATCACGAACGATCATGTCTTTACTCCGCTGCAATCTTGGTTTCGACGCAACTGCGCGCGGCGTCGGCGAGTGTGCGCAGCCCGGCCTTGAACTGGTCCATCGGCGTGGTCAGCGGCGCCAGCACCTTGACGACCTCGTCCTCGGCGCCCGAGGTTTCGATCACCAGCCCGCGGACGAACGCCTCTGCGCAGATCGCGCCCGCCAGATCGCCATTGCCGACATCGACGCCCTGCATCATGCCGCGGCCCTTGAGGCGCGCGCCGGGGATCATATCGGCGATGCGCTGCAGCCCTTCGGTAAGAACGGCCGCCTTTTCTGCGATTTCATCCTTGAAGGCATCATCGGCCCAGAATTTCTCTAGCGCGACCTTGGCGGTGACGAATGCATGGGTGTTGCCGCGGAAGGTGCCGTTGTGTTCGGCGGGCTTCCAGACATCCAGCTCGGGCTTGACCAGCGTCAGCGCGAACGGCAGGCCGTAACCGGACAGCGATTTCGCCATCGGGATCATGTCGGGCTCGATATCCATGCCGTCGAAGCTGAAGAAGCTGCCGGTGCGACCGACCCCGGCCTGAATGTCGTCCACGATCAGCTTGGCACCGTGCTTTTTGGCCAGCCTTGCAATGCCCTCGACCCATTCGCGCGACGCGGCGGTCAGCCCGCCTTCGCCCTGCACCAGTTCGAGGACGAATGCCGCCGGCCCGTCGATACCGCTGGAGCCGTTTTCGAGCATGGCTTCGGCCATCGCGAGCGTATCCACATCCTCGCCAAGCGAACCTTCGTAAGGCAGATGCGTGACACCGCTCAGAGGAACGCCGGCACCGCCGCGCTTGCCCGCATTGCCGGTCAGCGACAGCGCGCCAAGCGTCATGCCGTGAAAGCCGTTGGTGAAGGCGATCACATTGGTGCGCCCGGTCACCTTGCGGGCCAGCTTGATCGCCGCCTCGACCGCGTTCGCACCCGTGGGGCCGGTCATCATCACCCTGTGGTCCATGCCGCGTGGGGCCAGCACCAACCTCTCGAAGGTCTCCAGAAATTCGGCCTTGGGGCTGGTATACATGTCCAGCGCATGGGCGATGCCGTCCCCCTCGATATGGGCGATCAGCGCGGCCTTCATGTCGGGATCGTTGTGCCCATAGTTCAAAGAGGAGCAGCCTGCCAGAAAGTCGGTATAGCTGTTGCCCTGCGCATCGAAAAGCGTCGCGCCCGTGGCGCGGTCGAAGACCGCATCGAAGCTGCGGCAATAACTGCGCACCTGGGATTCGCGGCGGTCAAAGACAGTCTTGTCGATTGATGTTTCAGTCGTCATCCTGTGTTCCTTATTTTTCGGGAGGTCGGGTCCGGCGTTGCGCGGCGGCGTTCAGGCCACCGCGTCCATCTCATCGGACTCGGTCAGACGAATGGTCACCATGTGCTCGGTGTCCTGTTCGCCTTGAAAGTGGGTCTCTTTTTCGAAGTGGGCCTCATGGTCCAGTTCGCCGTCCTGGGCATCCGCAAAGCTGCGAAACAGCGCCCAGCTTGCTTCGTTGTCCTTGGTGATCGTCGTCTGTAGCCGGGTCACGTTCTCGCATTGCTCACGCGACAGAAGCTGCTCCAGCATCCGCGTGGCCAGCCCAAGACCCCGCGCCCTCTCGGACACGGCGACCTGCCAGACGAAGAACGAGTCCGGATCGCGCGGCATCACATAACCCGAAATCCATCCGACCAGCGCACCATCAAGCTCGGCCAGGATACAGGTATCGCGGAAGTGATCGCATTGGATCAGGTTGCAATACATCGAGTTCTCATCAAGCGGCTTGCATGCCGCAATCAGTTCCCAAATAGCCGCCCCGTCTTCGGCGTCGGGCTTGCGGAACTGGACGTCGTCATAACGCGACCTGGTCTGATCGATATCGTTCATGGGATACCTTGGCTTCTGCTTCATTCAGGCCCAAAGCTATACTAGGCTTCGGCAGGAAATCAATTAGCATCATGAACTTTCTGCTGAATGATATTTTATGTATTAAAATTAGATACTAATGCCATATCAGCAACCCAATTTAAAGATATTACGTGCTGCAGTTCGACCATCTTACATCGCTAGGCTATCTAATATCCCATCTTGTGAAACACCCCCGATCGCTGTAGTTTCACAAGGTATTTAGCTGCAGGAGAGCGTGTGAATCGGACGGATATCTCACTCATCGCGCTACGCCGGATCCTGCGGGCGACAGAACTCTACGGACGCACGCTTGCAGGCACAGCCGGACTGACGCCCGTGCAGGTTCGGGTGCTGCAGATCGTGCTGAGCCGCGAGAGTGTCACACCCAAAGACATCGCAAAACAAATGGGCGTCAGCCCGGCGACCGTGTCCACCCTGCTCGACAGGCTCGCTGCCAAATCGATGGTCGAGCGCCAACGCTCGGAGGTCGATCGGCGCCAGACGAATATCCTGCTGACCAAAACCGGTCGAAACGCGATCGAGGGCATGCCCGATCCGCTTCAGCAGAAGTATGTCGATGAGTTCGAAGCGCTGGAAGACTGGGAACAGGCGATGATCGTGGCCGCACTGGAACGGGTCGTATCGATGTTGAACGCATCGGCTCTGGACGCCTCTCCCCTGCTCGACATGGGTGAGATTCACCGCAGCCAACCGCCGGACCTGCCCCCTCCCGATTGAGCCTTTCGACGTGCGCGCTGTCAGCCATCTCTGCCGCAAAGACCGTTGATGCTGACCAACCCTGCGCCAAAGATCGGGTCCGGGCCTGGATCACCGGCGTCCCTGGCCAACCGCCTCAATTCTCCTTCGATCGCCGCTGCATCAAGATCGGGACGGGTTTCGCGCAACATCGCCGCGGCCGCCGACACAAAGGGAACCGCAAAGGACGTGCCGGTCTTTGGTCGGGCCCCGCTGATCGATGCCGCTGTCCAGACATCGACACCCGGCGCGGCAAGATCCACATGCGGTCCCCGCACTGCCCGCCTGTAGACACTCAGGTTCCGGTCTACGGCGGTCACTGCGATCACCGGGTCATAGGCTGCGGGATAGGCGGGTTCGGCATTCGGACCGAGGTTTCCGACAGCCGCTGCAACGACGATATCCTGTTCGAAGACCAGCCTGTCCATCAGTTCTGCCAGCACCGTGTTGGGCGGCCCGGCAAGGCTCAGATTGATGACGCCGACGTCCTGTCCGGCAAGAACACCCACCGCCTCCACCAGCTTGAAGACATCGGCGCGTTCGTCACCGCCGACCCTGTGGAACGCATCGACCGCGACCAGCCGAGACCCCGGCACCAGCCCCGGTGAGCGCGTCGTCGGGTCACCGACAAAAAGCGCGGCAACCGCTGTTCCATGCACTGCACGGGACGGGTCGAAATCGTCCTGTGACAGTCGGCGCAGGTCCAGCCGGGCACCCGCGAACGTATCGTGGGCTTCGTTGATTCCCGTGTCGATCATCCCGATGGCGACGGTGCGGCCACAGGCGCTTTCACGGTTTGGAATGGACGGCCAGTCGATCGCGATCCGCGCCGGACACTCAAGGTCGCGGCAATTCTCAAAGGCCGACTGCTCCGAACGGTAATAGTGATTGAAGTCCGCATCCTGACCGGACGGCAGCGACCGGACGATCTGACGTGCCTCTGAAAGTGTCACACCCGGCGGGATTTCCAGCCGCCGCGAGGTCAGGGAGAACGCGGGAACCGCCACTTCCTCGATAAGGTCGAACCCCTGCGCCGTCAGAACGGACAGATCTTCTTCGGTCAGCGAAAGGGCTACGATTTCATCAGGGGCAGAGACGGGCGGCGCTGGTGCAGGCGACGGTGGCGTCGGCGCAGGGGCGACACGGGTCGGCGTTGCGCTCTGCGTGATACTGCGTCGCACAACTCCGTCGTCATCATCATCGTCACGACAGCCATCGTCATCATCGTCGTCGTCACGACCTCCGCCGTCATCGTCATCGTCGTCGTCACGGCCACCATCGTCATCGTCGTCATCCGCCCATGCGGCGTCGCCCCCGGTGCTGGACATCAAAATGGTCCAGGGTCCGCAGGCAAAACCAAAAGCCAGCGTGAA
>JAIVHI010000255.1 GCA_020201155.1 Loktanella sp.
AGCGGGTTCAAACAATGGCAGCGGATGGCCCGCCGCAATCATTTCCGTTCCGAGAAGATCACAGACTGTTGGCGCGATATCGACAAGTCCAACTGGCATCGCGTCGAGACCCCGTCGCCCGTCCGGTGTGTTCACGATCAGGGTCGTGTTCATTTCATAGCGGTTCAGCCCGCCATGCATCCCACCTCCCAATTCCACACCGGCCATCAATCCTCCGCTACCCGGCAGCCCCCAATGATCGGCTTCCTCTGACGATCGCATCAGAAAAAACAGCTCTGGCGAGCGGTCATGCCCGTGCTGAACCAAAGACATCGGCAAGGTACCGGGAAGGGCATCAGCCATGTCATCGCGTGCAAAGACCATGCCAATGTCGTCCCGTGACATCAGCCAGTCGCAGCCGTCAGCGATCAGGCCTTTATCGCCATCGAGGCTGCGCAGCTCGCCCATATTGCCATGGGTCAGCGCCAATCGGTGCTCTTTCCCAGGGCGGTGATGGGCCGGCAGACCATCGGCCTGCATTTCTGCGCAGATATCGCTGCGCTTGGTCATGGTGATCTGGCCATGATCAGACATGCCAATGACCGCCGTGCGCCCGCCTCGCGTTTGGACGGCGTCGAGCACATTGGCAAAAACTTTGTCTGCAGCGGCCATGACTCGCATCGCCTCGCCCGAGCCAAGGCCAAACTTGTGCCACGTGGTGTCCGGTTCGGGCAACCACATCAGCGCGACATCCGGTCCATCCTCGGCGAGCGCGATGTCGATAAACACGTTTTCGGCATAATCCAGCGTGGTGAATCTTGGAATCTCCGGGTCGGGAAGTGCCCCATGCAAGGCCACGGCGCGCTGCACGGCGTCGGGCGTTTGCGTACTGGCTTCACCATGTATCGAAAAGGTCCAGTGACCAAGTGACGCCACATCATGATTAACCAGATACGAAGCTCCCGCTGTCCCGCAATGCACGGCGCCCATCTGCTTGCCCGCAGCCGCCAGCGCGTGACCAAGGCTTGCCATGGTGACGACCTGTCCCTGCGATGCTTTCAACTGGGTGAGATGATCGACGTTCGAGGTGTCCACGGGCATGCCCTGCATAACATGCGGCAAATGAAAGCTATTGTTGACGATGCCATGCTGCGCCGGCCAGCTGCCTGTGGCAAATGATGTGGTGGCCACCCGTGTCATGGACGGAAAGACCGATCTCGCTTCACGAAACCACAGACTTTGCGAGGCGAAGGCCTCAAGATGGGGCATGCGGCCTGCGATCATGTCCGGGCGCAGAGCGTCGAACACCACAATTACAACGCGGTCAACCTTTGTCATGCGAGGGCCTCATTCACTGTGTCGGTAAAGTTTTGAGCTGCTGCCAGCGTCTGCTGTTCGGAATGAGCGAGGAAATTGGACTTCAGTTCGATCACCACCCGCGTTCCTTCGCGGAGCTGCAGGCTCGCCGCAAGCGCTGCGAAATCGGTTCGTCCAAACCCTTGAGGGGCGTGCATGTCCCCGACACCAAAGAATTGTTGCTCGTTGCGCGACCCGGTGGGAAATGTGGCAGGGAGACCGGTTGAATCAGAAAAGTGGATATGCCCGATCCAGGGGCCAAGCGCCGTGCATGCCTCAAGCATGTCGAAGCCCCAAAGCCCGGCACCTTGCTGTGCGTGGCTGATATCCAGACAGGCCATGACAGCCGGATGTTTCAACCGCGCAAGTTGATGTGCGAGGGCGCAAGGGTCCAGCGAATAGGAGGTTTCCTGACCTGCAATCACACGCGGATTTGGCGAGATGTTCTCATATGCGATCTGGACTCCAAGCTCTGCCGCCCGGTCGGCAACAGGGCCTAGCTGCTCGAGTTCGAACTGCAAAAGCTGGTCCTGCCAATTCACCCAATTCCGGGGGGACACCCGTCCTGGATGAAGGACCACGACACCGGCACCGATCTCTGCCGCAAGCTCCATCGACACGGTTGCTGCCCGCGCCATGATGTCGGCGTGGGTCTCATCCATAAGGTTGATCGCAATGGGTGCGTGCATCGAATAGTTTAGGTCATAAGTGCTTATGATCTTGCGCAAATCCGCCACCCGCTCAGGGATCAAACGGCAATCCACGACGGCATCTAGTCCGACAGCGGTGATCTCTGCGCCGGTACAGCCGATGTCGACCATCTGGGCAAGGCGAGTCGCGACGCGACTAAGGTCGCCTTCGGCAATGCCCGTGTTGAAACCTGTTGAAACGATATGGGTCATACGGATTGCTCCCAAGGGTTGACCAGCGGGGCGCCGTCGAGATGCGCGGCGATGTTCTGTGCAGCCTGCAAGACGCCGCCGGCGTAGGCGTTGTACCGGGCGTTGAGTTCGATCATCCCGAAGGTTCCGGCCCGAAAGCGCATGCGCGGCAGCAGGTCGGCCCAGGGAATCGACCCCCAGAACATCGGCGCGTGCATGTCGCCCTGGCCAAAGGCCGCCTCGTCTCCGCCATCGGTGATGCCGGTCCCGCCGGTCGGGCGTCCGAAATTGTCGTGCAGGTGCAGGTGCCAGACATGCGGGCTCAGGGTTTCCAGCGCATCGAGGAAATCGAATCCTAGCGTGGCCGCCGAGAGCCAGGCGTGACCGAAATCTAGGCAGGCCCCGACACGCGGATGATCCACCGCCGCCAGTTGCGCGGCCAGCGCGGCCGGGTCCGCCCCGTAGATCGCGCCGTCCGCATTGGCCGGCCCGGCAATCAGGTTCTCGACCGCGAGGTTCACGCCGGCGGTCTCTGCCAGATCGCCCATGCGCCACAGCAGGTCGCGCTCTTCATCCAGTAGGGTATCGCGCGCGACCGCCCATTCCTGCGCTTGCACCCGGCCCGAATGCACCACCATCGACCGGCAACCGGTGATCCGGCAGAATTCGATCGACGCCTTGGTGACCGCCAGATGCATGTCGCGGCGAGGGCGGTCCATCGGGTTGATGCCATGTGGCGCGTGCAGCACTGGAACCATACCGTGACGGTCGATCATGTCGGCCACGCGCCGGACCGCGGGCATGTTCAACCGCCCGCCGATGATGATGTCCAGCCGCCGGGCGCTGATTTCCACATGCGTGCAGCCCAGATCGGCCCAGCGCGCCATCAGCCGGTCCGCGCCGTCAAGATCGCCGGGCGCGACCGAGGTCAGGTTCAGGCCGCAGCCTGCGATCAATGGCATGTCTTCAGTCCTCCAGTGACGGGTCGAGTTTGCCCCGCAGCCAGTCGCCAAGGATCGACATGCTGAGCGTGATAAAGAAGATCGTCATGCCCGGCACCACCGCCAGCCACCACGCGTTGATCAGGTAATCGCGCCCCTCGCCGAGCATTTGACCCAAAGAGGTCATCGGCGGCCGGATGCCGAGGCCGAGAAAGGACAGCGAGGTTTCGAACAGGATCGTTGACGGAAAGTTCACCGTCAGTTGCACCAGAAGCGGGCCGGAGATATTGGGCAGAATGTGGCGCAGGTAAATCCAGCGCGGCCGCCCGCCAAGGCCACGGATCGCCAGCGCATAACCCTGTTCGCGCGCCGACAGCACCAGCCCGCGGGTGATGCGGGCATAGGTTTCCCATCCGTAAAGCGCCATGATGGCGATGAAGATCACCATGGAATTGCCAAGGAACGCCAAAAGCGCCAGCGCCACGATGAACCACGGCATGGCCGCCTGAAAATCCACCAGCCCCATGATCAACTCGTCCCACAGGCCCCCCTTGTGCGCCGCCACGAACCCCAGCGCGATGCCCAGAACCGCGCCCAGGCAGGTGCCCAGCAGCGCCAGCAGCATGGAGGTCTGCGTCGCCACCAGCAGGCGCGAAAACAGGTCGCGCCCAAGCGTGTCGGTGCCGGTCGGGTGCAGCCACGTGCTGCCCGACAGGGGCACCGGCGGCGTCAGGCGGTTGACTAGGTCGATATGATCGAAGGCATAGGGTTGCAGCAGCTTGGCAAAGATCATGATAAGCAGCATCACCGCCATGAACCCGGCGGCCAGCCCGACTGCCGCCGGCAGATCAGACAGCCGGCGCAGGACGGCGAACCTGCGGCCCTGAACTACGGAGGATGCCGCCTCGGTCATTTCGCACCCGCCTTCGCGCCCACGCGCACACGCGGGTCCAGCCAGCCATAGGCGAGATCCGTCACAGCGTTGGCCAGCACCATGGTCAGCGCCAACAGGATCATGATGCACTGCACCACCGCCAGGTCCCGCTCCGCCACCGCGTTGGTCAGCAGCCGCCCGATGCCCGGCCAGGCGAAAACCGTTTCGGTGATCACCGCGCCGCCCAGCAGTTCGCCGGTCTTGAAGCCGAGGATCGTCACCACCGGGATCGCCGCATTGGGTAGCGCATGCAGGTTCACCCGCCGCGCGGTGCCCGCCCCCTTGGAGCGGGCCGTGCGCATGTAGGACTTGTTCAACACGTCGATCATGGCCGACCGCGTGTAGCGTGCGAACTGCGCCGCAAAGCTGATGCCCAGCGTTGCGGCAGGCATGATCAGATGCAACCAGGTGCCGGACCCGGATGATGGCAGCACCCGCAGATGCAGCGAAAATATCAGGATCAGCAGGATACCCAGAAAGAAATTCGGCATGGAAAAGCCGAAGACCGACACTGCCATTACGGACCGGTCCACCCAGCTGTCGCGATAAACCGCGGCGAAGATGCCCAGCGGGATGCCGATGCCCAGCGAGATCAGCAGCGCCGTCCCGGTCAGCAGCGCGGTCTTGGGCACCCGTTCCCAGACCAGCTGGAATGCATCGAGGTTGTTGCGAAAGGAGATCCCGAAATCGCCCTGCAGCAGTGCGCCGAGATAGCTCCAGTATTGCGCCATGATCGGCCGGTCCAGCCCCCAGAGCTGACGGTAGAAATCGCGCGTCGCCTCGTCGATGTCGTCGGGCAGCAGCACCAGCGTCGGATCACCTGACAGGCGCAGCACGAAGAACACGAAGGTGACAACCAGCCACATGGTGATGATCGCGCGCAGGATCTTGGTCACGAACCACAGCATCAGGCCATCTCCTGCCCAGGGCCGGCGGGCACGCCCGCTGCCGATTGTTTGACAAGATGGCAGGCGACGCGACGCCTGCCGAAGTTGCGCAGGGCCGGCGCTTCGACGCGGCATCGATCCTCGGCCGCCGGGCAGCGCGGATGGAAGCGGCAACCCGCGGGCGGATCGGCCGGGTCGGGCGGGTCGCCGACCTCGATCCGGTCTGCGCGGCGCGTGCCCGGATCGGGTTTCGGCACGGCCTCGATCAGGATGCGCGTATAGGGGTGCAGCGGGTCGGCGAACAGTGCGTCGCGCGGCGCCTCCTCGACGATCCTGCCCAAATACATCACTGCCACGCGGGTCGAGACATGGCGCACGATCCCGAGGTCGTGGCTGACGAACAGATAGGTCAGCCCGAAATCGCGCTGCAGGTCCATCAGCAGATTCACGATCTGCGCCTGGATCGACACGTCCAGCGCCGAAACCGGTTCGTCCAGCACCAGGATCTCCGGCTCCAGCGCCAGCGCCCGCGCTATGACCACGCGCTGCAACTGGCCGCCGGACAGCTCGTGCGGGTAGCGCCCTTCGAGCGCGCCGGACAGGCCTACGGCCTTCAGCGCCCGGTCGGCCCCGTCTAGGGGCAGGCCGTGTATGTGTAGCGGTTCCTCGACAAGATCCCCCACGCGGATGCGTGGGTCCAGCGCGCCAGCGGCGTCCTGATAGACCAGTTGCATCCT
>JAIVHI010000256.1 GCA_020201155.1 Loktanella sp.
GCCGGCGATTGCGAACATCAAAGCCGGGATCGGAGCCAGGGGGAGCAGCCACAGTGCATTGGCCCGCCACCGTGGCACGATGGGCGCCAGTCCCAGAACCAATGGCCACACCACAACGGCAAAAGGGACCAGCGAACCGTGATAGAGTGCGCTCATGGTCCGTAGCCCTGCGTGACGATCAGCCGGGCCCATCCCAGCGGGCTGATCGGGCTGGCGGCGAGCAGTCCCACACCTATCGTTGCTGCCGCTGTGATCACAGTGGGCACCACCAGCCCCGGGGCGCGTTCGTCGCCTGATGCATCAGCGGCAGCGGGCAATATCCACAGGCGGTAGAGCAGTGGCAGAAAATAGGCCGCGTTCAACAGGGTCGATGCAGCCAGCACCGCCAGCACCCAAGGTGCGCCGGCCTCCAGCGCACCGAGGCCAAGGTAAAACTTGCTGACGAACCCCGCCAACGGTGGCAAACCGATCATGCCCAACGCGCCAAGGCTGAAACAAACAGAGGTCCACGGCATCCGGGCCCCGAGCCCGTTCAGCCCATCGATCCGCTTGACGCCCGCCCGTTCGTCAAAGATCCCGGCACAGAAAAACAGGGTTATCTTCATCAACCCCTGATGGATCAGATGCACCAGCCCGCCGATCATCGCCAACGGACTGGCGAGCGCCGCGCCCAGCACGATATAGCTGACCTGTGATACGGTCGAATAGGCCAGTCGTTTCTTGATCTCGCCCTGCTGCAAGGCCCGGACGGACCCCCACAGGATCGTGACGGACGCAATCCCGGCAAGTGGCATGCTGAGACCCAGAGAGGCCATGTTTTCCGCGCCGTACACGTCATAGATCACGCGGACCACGCCGAATGCGCCCGCCTTGACCACTGCCACGGCATGCAAGAGCGACGAGACAGGGGCGGGGGCCGCCATAGCCGATGGCAGCCAGCCGTGCAGGGGGACGATGGCCGCCTTGACCCCCACGCCGATGATGAAAAGGCAGAAGATCGCCCGCAAGGATACCGGGTCCAGCTCGCTCAGGTCCGGTGGTTCGGTAAACAGCACGGGTCCTGTGCTGCTTTCAAGCCAGATGATCGCCACGAGCAGTGTGGCGGAGCCGGGCAGCGCATAGGCAAGATAGGTGCGCGCGGCGGCCAGCGACGGTTTGTCCTGCTTGTGCGCAACAAGCGGCCATGTGCTGAGCGTCAGCAGCTCGAAGAAGATGAAGAACGAAATCAGCGACCCCGAGAGGGCCAGGCCGGTCGTGGAAGCAACGCAAAGGCTGAAGAAGCCGAAAAACCGCGACAGTTCGGGTTTGCCGCCGAAATAGGCGATGGCGTAAATCGTCGTCAGGAACCACAGCGTGCCCGAAAGAGAGATGAACAACAGCGCCAGCGCATCGACACGCAGCAGGATGACCAGCCCGGGGGCCAGCGCAAAGGATGCCTCGTAGACTGTTCCGTCGGCGATCGCGAACAGCATCCAGATGATCAATCCCAGTTTCAGGACCGCTCCGCCAAGGTTCAGGCTGTTGCGCAGGGCGTGACCATCCTGAGGTATGAAGAATGTGATGATCGCCGGCAAAAGCGAACTGAGCAGGATGAGAACGGGCAGGTTGGCTGTCATAACCCCTCCGCCGCGATGTCGGGTCGCCCGATCTGCAACAGATCGAAGGGCGCCGCTGACATCAGCCCCAGCCCGACCGCCAGCGCCGCCAGCCACAATGGCACCGCTTGCCACCGGCGTGGCACGGCCCGCGGGGCTGCGGGAATATCGGCCGAGAATAGTGCGGCCATCGGACGATAAAGATAGGCGGCGGCCAGCAGCCCTCCACCGACCAGGACCGCAGCCCAGCCCCGCTGGTCCGCGGCGAAGGCCGACGTCATCATCAGGTATTTCGCCGTGAACCCGCCCGAAGGCGGCAAGCCCATCAATGTGATCGCAGACAGCGCAAAGGCAAAGCCTGTCATCGGCAGCGCACGCGCCAGACCCCGTAGGTCCCCCAGTCGGTCGCTTCCAACCGCTGCGATGAAAATTCCCGCAGTCAGGAACATGGATGCCTTTGCCAGCCCGTGGCTGAGGATCTGGAACATTGCCCCCGTCCAGGCTCCGGCCGACCACGGCTGCGCCGCCCCCGCACCGCCCGCGAGGGGGAAGGCCAGAAAGACATAGCCCAGCTGTGCCACGGTCGAATAGGCCACGATCAGCTTGAGTCGGGCCTGTACCAGTGCCAGAACGCCGCCCCAGACCACCGCCAGCGCGCCAAGACCGCCAAGCGTCAGCAGTGATGCGGCAGTCGCCATGTCGGGCATCGCCTCGAACCACAATCGCACGAGGATCAGCAACGATGCCTTCGGCACGAGAGCTGACAACAGGGCCGAAGCAGGTGCAGGGGCAGCGGCATGGGCCGGTGGGAGCCAGACGTGAAACGGGAAAAGGGCGGTTTTGGCCAAAAGGCCGGCAGTCATCAGGCCAAGCGCCAGCGCATCTGTGGGCACGGGTGTGCGGGCTGCAAGCAGGTCGATATCCAGCATCCCATGTGCGGAATAGGTCAGGACCACGCCCGCCAGATACAGCAGGGACCCCGTCAAGGCGAACAGCAGGTAGCGCAGTCCGGCGGCGACAGCCTGCGCCTTGCCCGAAATCGCCACCAGCGCGACCGCCGACAGGCTGATCAGTTCCAGCCCGACATAAAGGTTGAACAGGTCGCGCGACACGAACACCGCATTCAGCGCGGCCCAGAGCAGCAGGATCAGTGGCCAGATACCGAAAGCAATGCGGGGGCCGGGGCCGGTCGTGGCATGCTCGAACCGGGCGGCCAGCACGGCCGCCGACATGACCAAAGCAGTCATGACACCCAGCGCCACACTCAGCCCGTCGGCCCGTAGGCCGATGCCGACGGGTGGTTGCCAGCCCCCGAGCATGAGATCCATCGGTCCGGTCCGCCAGACCACCACCGCAACCCAGATTGCAGCCAGCAAAGTTGCACCTGCGCCGATCCCTGCTGCAGCGGCGCGCGCACGCCGGGGCAGGGCAATGGTCGCCAGCGCCGCGAGCAGCGGCAGGGTCAACAGCGCGATCATCGGGGTCACCGTGGGGTTTCCTCGTCCGGCAATGTGGCACGCCCCGTTGCGCGGGCGAGTGCCACCACAAGCGTGACCGCCAGCGCGCTGGCCGAGAGGGCGACCACGATGCCGGTGATAATAAGGGCCTGCGGGATCGGGTCGATGCCGATGCCACGCGATCCCGCTGCGCCCAAAAACAGGAACAGCCCTGATCCGATCAGATTGAACGCAATCACACGCCGCAGCAGATGCGCCTGCGCAAGCAGGCCGTAGATGCCAATACCGACAAGAGCCGCACCGGTCAGGGCAAAGATGCTCAAACTCATGCGTCTTGCCCCTGGTCATCGGGCGGGCCGATGACCAGCAAGGCGAGCGTAGCGGCGATGGACAGGCTCAGAGCAGCTTCGATCGTCAGGATTGCGGGTTTGGCTATCGTCAAGGGCAGTGTCAGGAACCCGTCCGACAGCAATGCTCCTGCGATCCCGGCCAGCACAAAGACCAAAGGCCCCAGCACCAGTCCGACGCGCCAGACCGGGTGTGCCACCGAGGGCGGCTGCAACGCACCGGCCATCATCGCCAGCAGGATCACCGCGGCCAGAACTGTGCCGCCCTGAAATGCACCGCCCGTGTCGTCCGCTCCGGCCCAGACGAGATAAACCCCGAAGATCAGCCCGATGGGCGGCAGGATCCGCCCGAAATTCGCCAGCACGCCATTTGGACGCGCATGAAAGCGCGGGCCCAGAGCGGCGTCCCAGTCGGCGTCTTGCGCCAGCATCCAGACGCCCACAAGTGCTGTGAGCAGAACGACGCTTTCCAACAGTGTATCCCACGCGCGAAAGTTCAGCAGCACGGCCGTCACCGGATTTCCGACACCCGATTCCGGCAACACCTGCGACAGATCCGGCGCTTGGTCCACAGGCAGGGCAAACCACGCCCAGCCCAGAACACAGGCAACGGACAGGCCTGCCAAAGCAGCAGGCAAACGCGCCCGGGCGGGCGGCTCGGCTTCGGTCTTCATCGTGCGCAGGCGGCCCTGCGCCGCCAGCAGCAGGGCGCCAGTCAGTCCGGCGCTGATGGCGGCCTCGGCCAGCGCCACGTCAATTGCGCCCAGCCTTGCCCAGCCGATCGCCAGCAGCAGGCCGTAGGTGATAAAGAAGATCACTGCCCGAAATACGCCACGCCCGACAACGGTCGCCAGACCGACGCCGAGGATCAGGGCGCAAAGGGCAATATCCAGCGCCGCGCTCATTCATCCTTGCCGGTTGTCAGCGCCGCACGTGCGACCAACTGTGCCACGGTGCCCGCGGCCAGCAGCGCAAGCGCCCAGATCAGCAACAACACTGCAAGTTGCGACCAGCGTTCGGTCTGGAATCCGATCCCCATCACGATAAAGCCAAGCCCAAGATTATCGGCCTTCGTCAGCGCGTGCAGTCGGCTGAAAGTGTCCGGAAAACGGATCAGACCGGCGGTGCCGGCCACGAAGAACACCAGTCCGATAGCCGTCAGGGCATAGGTCGCAAGATCAGCCATCCCCAGCCTCGCTTGCATTCAGGTCCGACCAGTCGCCAGCGGGCTTAATCTCTTCGGGGTCGCCGGCACCATCCGGGCTTTGCGATTTGGCGAAACCAACGGCGGCCACCGCCGCCAGCAGGGCCAGCGCCACGGCCACGATCAGAAGCGACCAGTCCTGCAGTGCGGCCAGAACGATCAGCACGGCGACCCCGCCTGTGCCGGTAAGCTGAGCCGCCATCATGCGGTCGGCCTGAGAGGGCCCGCGCCAGACCCGCCATAACGCGCCGCCGAGACTGCCCAGCAGCACAAGGGCCACAAGATGCAACCAGACCGTCACGAGGCGTCGGACCGCGTTTGACCGATCATGGCGGCGATCTCGGCCTCTTCGCGCGGGATGCCGCTGTCAAATCCCGCTTCGGTGTCCAGCAGGTGAACCAGTAGCTTCCCGTCCACAGTGCCCGCGCACAACGTGCCGGGCATCAGGGACAGTTCGCCCCCCAGCGCCACGCGGCCACCGTCGGGAAGGTTGCTGGACACTTTGCGCCAGCCGGGATTCAGGCGCATATCGGGCGAAAACGCGCGCCGGGCCACGTCGACACCTCCCTTGACCGAGCCCACGAAGAAGCGCGGCACGTGTCTGGCGAACGACCAAAGCACGAGCGGAGATTTCGCGGGCAAAAGATGCAGGCTCAGCCACGTCGCAAGGCCCACCACGACGATCCCGAAGGCCGCCGCATCCGCTGCGGCGTCGGTCAGAACCAGCCATACGCACCCGAAAAGGGCGCTGCGGTGTACGAGAGCCGTGATTAAAAGCCGCCACATGCACTTTGTTCTAAAAGGCATCAGGATCATGCGCAACGTTCCAACCACTGACATTCGGGACAAAGGACCCGCAGCCGACAAGATCGCGTCAGTGCGGACCGGGGGCTGTGCTTATGCAGTCAGGTCATGTCCGGTGAGGGTTTCCCTGCAAAGCCGCGTCGGCTTGCCATGACGTAACGAACCTGATTGGCTGAGGGTGTCTGGCTCTGAGCTGAATTGATTGCAGGTGTTCTTGTGGTGAACGTGTCCGAGCTTCGTACATTACCTGCGCGGAAGGGCCGCGCCGTGCGTCTGAGCGCGGGCGACGCTCTTCAAATCGTAAAT
>JAIVHI010000071.1 GCA_020201155.1 Loktanella sp.
TGCGTGGGGATTTCGCACCGGCTGGCCGGTCGCAAGATGGCGGAAGCGATCGTCGCGGCGGGGTATCGCAAGATCGGGTTCATGGGAACGAAAATGCCGCTCGATCACCGCGCGCGCAAGCGGTTCGAAGGCTTCACCCGGCAGTTGGCCAAGTCGGGAATCGAGATCATGGATCAGGAGTTCTATTCGGGGGGATCTGCGCTCGCCAAGGGCGGAGAAATGACTGCTGCGATGCTGTCGCGGTCGCCGGATCTGGATTTCCTGTATTATTCGAACGACATGATCGGTGCGGGGGGCCTGCTTCATCTGCTGAGCAATGGCGCTGACATCCCTGCAGGGATCGGGCTCGCGGCCTTCAACGGTGTCGATATGCTGGATGGGCTTCCGTTGCAACTGGCGACCATGGATGCCTGCCGCCGCGAGATCGGACAGCGGTCCGCGAAGCTGCTGATCGAGCGCCTTGCCGGTGCAACCGCCGAGGAGAAGCCGGTGGTTCAGCTGGACCCCAAGATCAGCTTTGGCGACACGCTTCGGCCGCCGCGCTAGGCAGCTCACCGCGCGCGACCAGAAAAGCGCGCAGGTCGTAAAGCGGCATAGGTTTGGCATGCAGGTAGCCTTGGGCGCTGTTACACCCGATGCGCTGCAACAGCTCTTGCTCTTTCAGGGTTTCCACCCCTTCGGCCAAGGCATTGATGCCAAGACGCGACGCCAGATTGATCAGGGCAGAGGTGATCAACTGCAACTCGGTGTCGGAATCGATGTGTTGCACCAGCGATCGGTCGATCTTGATACGCGACACCGCGAACTGCCGCAGCGTTGCGATGGCCGCGTGACCCGTTCCAAAATCGTCCAGTTCGATGGCGAATCCAGCACGGATCAGGTTGCGCACATTCTGCAGGATCTGGCTTGTCCGGTCGTCCAGCAAGGTTGATTCCAGCAATTCGATCCTGATCTGCCGAGGGTCCAGCTTGAACCTGCTTAAATGGCGCGACAGGCGATTGACGATGTCGGGGTCACTGATTTGCGGCGCAGATACGTTGATGCTGATACAGGTATCGGCCTTTCCCCAGTCCAGAAGCTGCCGTGCCGCAGCACAGGACTGCCGCATCATCAACTCGTCGATTGCCTCGGTCAGGCCCGCACCCTGCGCGACGCCCAGAAACTGCGCCGCCGGGACAAGGCCGCGATCCGGATGGTGCCACCGGACGAGCGCCTCGAACCCGATGACGCGACCTGTCGCGATGTCGATCTGCGGTTGGAAGTGCGGCAGGACCTGCCCCTTGGCGATACCCTCTTGCACCTCCAACGCCATTTCGTTCTCGCGCATCGCGCGGATATGCATGTCCGAGTGGTACAGGCAGGCTTCGTCACGCCCCAAGGCTTTGGCCGCGTTCATGGCAAGGCCAGCAGCGGTCAGGATATCGCTTCCGGCACCGGCTTCGCCACAGGATACGACGCCGATGTTGCTGGAGAGATTGAGCAATCTGCCCCGAAGCGTGCCCTGCCGCTTGATGAAGGCGATGACATCGCGCGCGGCCTGAAGTGCATCGAACCCGGCCCCGCGCCCAACCAACGCCACGACGAATTCATCCGCCCCGATCCGGGCCAGAAGATCGTCCTGCCGACCGTAGGTTCGCAAGCCATTGGCCACGCTTTTGAGAATCTGGTCGGCGATGTCCGTTCCGTGGACATCGTTGATCAATCGGAAACCGCGCAGATTGATGTAAAGGACGACAGGTCCGTCGGATGGTTTCGTTGTCGACGTGCAAAGGCGTTCGAGATCGTCGCGCAGACCGCGCCTGTTCAGCAGGCCCGTCAGTTCATCGGTGCGCAAGGTCTGGCGCAGCCGTTCCTTTTGGCGTTTGAGATCAGTGATGTCGATTCGCAGCCCGACACGCCCGCCTGATGCGGTGCTGTGTTCGTAGATGCGCAGCCAGCGGCCGTCGTCAAGCTGCTGCTCGATGGTGTGGTCGCCGCTGTAATGCGCGGCAAGACGCTCTGCCAGCCACGCCTCCTCGCGTCCATGGGCGGCGGCGTATTGTCCGTGCTTCAGACCGTAGCGCAGGATCTCCTCGAAGGTGGCGCCCGGCCGGATCGCCGGGGCCGAAATCCTGTAAAAGTCGCGATATCTTTCGTTGCAGACGGTCAGTCGGTCTTGGGCATCGAAAAGCGCGAAGCCATCCGGCAAAGCGTCGATGGCCGAGCGCAGCGTTTCTTCGGCGCTGGCTGCCTTGTCGAGCGCTGCAACCTTTTTGCGCGTGTCCTGCACGACCAACGCGAGCGTCGACCGGACGCCATCGATCCGGTAGGCCACGACATCGGCACCGAAGGGCAGGAACAGCTGGCGCTGAAGGGAAAGACGCAGGCTGTGCCTGCGACTTCTGGCGAACAAGCGGATCAGGCGCGCAATACGGGGCGCGCCGGCCATGGGAACAAGATCGTCCAACCGGTATTGCCGGACCTCTCGCATGGTCAAGCCAAGCAGGTCCAGGGCAGCGGGGTTGAGACAGACCAGACGCCTGCTGTCGAGGTCGGCCACGATCAGCGCATCGTTCGACACCTCGAACAGACGCCGCGGCACGTCACGGGCGATCAGTTCCTGAAAGGCAGAAAGATGCGCTGTCTGCTCGGGGTCGGTTTTCATGTCTCACCATTTGCACTTGATCCATCAGTGCAGGTGAGACATGAAATTTCACTTAAATCCCGAAGATTTTCCGCCGCCTTCAGACAAAGCGGTTAATGTAGTTCTCGAGGATCTCCTGACGGCCCGAGCGCGGTTCGGGGTTGATCCCTTCGGCCACGACACGTTCAGCGATGGATGCGAAGTCGCTTTCGAGCATCGCCTTGGCTTCGGGTGTGTCCCATCCGGCGTAGCGCTCGCTCAGCGCCTTTTCCAGACCGCCGTCCTCGATCATGGCGGCTGCGGCTTTCAGTCCACGGGCGCAGACATCCATGCCGCCGACGTGTGCGGCGATCAGGTCCTCGGCGTCAAGCGACTGGCGGCGCAGCTTTGCGTCGAAGTTGGTGCCGCCCGTCCCCAGACCACCGGACTTGAGAACGTGATAGTAGGCCAGCGCCACTTCGGGCACGTTGTTGGGGAACTGGTCGGTGTCCCAGCCGGACTGGTAGTCGTTGCGGTTCATGTCGATCGACCCCAGCATGCCTTCGCTGGTCGCAACCGCGATCTCGTGCTCGAAGGTATGACCGGCCAGAATGGCGTGACCCTGTTCAAGGTTCAGCTTCACCTCGTTCTCAAGCCCGTACTTGCGCAGAAAGCCGATGCAGGTCGCGGCGTCGTAATCGTACTGGTGCTTGGACGGCTCTTGCGGCTTGGGTTCCACAAGGATCGTGCCCTTGAAGCCGATCTTGTGCTTGTAGTCCACGACCATGTTCAGGAACCGGCCCATGTGGTCCAGCTCTTGGCCCATGTCGGTGTTGATCAGCGTCTCGTAGCCTTCGCGTCCGCCCCAAAGGACGTAGTTCTCGCCGCCCAGCTTGTGGGTCGCGTCCATGCAGCTTTTGACCGTTGCCGCGGCAAAGGCGAAGACGTCCGGGTCGGGGTTGGTCGATGCGCCCGACATGTAGCGGCGGTGGCTGAACATGTTGGCGGTGCCCCAAAGCAGCTTGGTGCCGACCTCTTCCATCTTGGGACCGAAATAGTCAGTGATCTCTTTCAGGCGGCTTTCGTTTTCGGGAAATGACCCGCCATCGGGGTGAATGTCCGCATCGTGAAAGCAGAAATAGGGCACGCCCAGAATGCGGAACATCTCGAAGGCCGTGTCGGCCTTCTTGCGGGCGTTTTCCATGGTGTCCTGCGGATACCACGGACGCTGGAAGGTCTGCCCGCCGAAGGGATCGCCGCCTTCCCATGCGAAGCTGTGCCAATAGGCGACGGCAAAGCGCAGATGATCGCGCAGGGGCTTGCCCATGAGG
The DNA here is from genome assembly GCA_020201155.1 of Loktanella sp. Classification (GTDB taxonomy): domain Bacteria; phylum Pseudomonadota; class Alphaproteobacteria; order Rhodobacterales; family Rhodobacteraceae; genus JAIVHI01. The sequence goes on from JAIVHI010000071.1 coordinate 3,934, forward strand.
GTCTCATCGGCGTCATAATGGTGGAACGCCATCGGGTCGGTGCTGTCCGGGCCACCGAACTTGACGGGCGCGATATCTTTCAGGAAATCGGTCACTGTATTTCTCCTCCGCGCGGAACTGCGCTTTGCCACAACCTACTGTTACCGCAAACATGAGGTCAAACCCTCAAAGCGCTTGCAGCCCCCGCGACGGTCACACAGCGCTTGGAACCCCCCTGCGGCATCGCTAACGTCGGGCCAAATCGGAAAGGCCCTCTATGACCCAGACAGCAAACCGCCTCGGCGTCGACATCGGCGGCACATTTACCGACGTTGTGCTGGAAGTCGGGGCCGAGAGATTTTCGACAAAGGTGCTGACGACCTATGCCGCACCGGAAAATGCGATCATCGACGGGATGCATCGGGTCTGCGCCAAGGCAGGCGTGGCGCCCGGCGATATCGGCCAGATCATCCACGGCACCACGTTGGCCACGAATGCGCTGATCGAACGGCGCGGGGCCAAGACGGCGCTGATCACGACCGAAGGATTCCGCGACGTCATCGAGATGCGCACTGAATCGCGCTTCGAGCAATACGACCTGAACCTCGTCCTGCCAGAGCCACTGCTGCCGCGCCAGATGCGCTATACCGTCACCGAACGGATGGACGCGCGCGGCGAGGTGCTGGTCGCGATCGACCGGGCCGAAGTCGAAGCCGTGGTGGACCGGATCGCCGGGGCGGGCTTCGAAAGCGTCGCCATCGGCCTGCTTCATTCCTACCTCAACCCCGCGCACGAACGGCTGGTGGCCGAGGTCGTGGCCGAACGGATGCCCGCCGCGATGGTGTCGCTGTCCTGTGAAGTCTCGCCACAGATGCGCGAATACGAACGCTTCAACACGACGGTCGCCAACGCCTATATCAAGCCGCTGATGAAATCATACCTGGGCAGGTTGGAAGGACGGCTGCGGGACGAGGGTGCAACCTGCGACGTCTTCCTGATGCATTCGGGCGGCGGGATCATCAGCATCGAAAGCGCCGCCGACTTCCCCGTGCGGCTGGTGGAATCCGGCCCGGCGGGCGGTGCGGTCTTTGCCGCGCATATCGCGGCCCGCTACGGGCTGGACAAGGTTCTGTCCTTCGACATGGGCGGCACGACCGCCAAGATCTGCCTCATCAAGAACCACACTCCCAAGACCTCGCGCGTGTTCGAAGTGGCGCGGACCTACCGGTTCAAGAAAGGGTCCGGCATGCCGATTTCGATCCCCGTGATCGACATGGTCGAGATCGGGGCGGGCGGTGGATCGCTCGCGCATGTGGATGCGATGCGCCAGATTCGCGTGGGGCCGGAAAGTGCCGGGTCCGAACCCGGCCCCGCCTGCTACGGGCGCGGCGGGCAGAAACCTGCCGTGACCGACGCCGATCTGGTGCTGGGCAAGCTTGATCCCGACAACTTCGCCGGCGGGTCGATCACGCTGGACAGTGCCGCATCGTCCGCTGCACTGACCCAAGTCATCGGCGACACGCTGGACATGGACGCAACCGAGGCGGCCTTCGGGCTGGCCGAAGTCGTCGATGAGAACATGGCCAACGCCGCCCGCGTCCACGCCGTCGAGAACGGCGAGGATCTGAGCGACTACACGATGATCGCCTTTGGCGGCGCGGCGCCCCTTCACGCAGGACGCCTTTGCGAAAAGCTTGGGGTGGACCGGCTGCTGGTGCCACCGGGCGCAGGCGTCGGCTCTGCCATCGGGTTCTTGCGCGCACCCTTCAGCTTCGAGGCGAACCGGTCCGTCTACATGCGC
>JAIVHI010000006.1 GCA_020201155.1 Loktanella sp.
ATCGAAAGTTCGTCGTAATTCGTCCATTCGTCGACGATCTTGCCGTTCTTGTAGTGGAAATGGCTCATTCCCATGACCTGCACCCGTTTGCCGGTGGGCGCGCCAAGCGAAGAAAGAATACCCCAGCCCAGATGGTGGCCTTCGATCAGCCAGCGCACGGCGACCTTGGTGCCGCCTTCGTCGGAGGCGACGGAACAGATATGCTGCGGCATGAAAGCGCCGTCGGGCACAGAGCCGTAAAGCCCGATGGTCTGATGCATGACCGAGGCCGTGCCGTAAAGTTCCTTCATCAGCGGTCCGTGCCATTGCACGGTCGGGGCGTAGACATCCTTGATCTTGCCGAACATCCGCTTGTTATGAACCTCGTGCAGCCATTCCAGCGTCTCGCGCTCGATGTCGTTCGTGGCGATCGACGTGTCGATCTCGGCGTCCGGTGGATACTGGCCGATCAGGCGGCGGGTCTCGCCGATGTCGATGGCAAGCAGCCCCTTGTCGAAATAGCTTTTCGCCATGTCGGTCGCATAGGCCTGCACATCCAGACCGATCTGCTGGATTTGTGCCATCGAGTCCACGACCAGCCATTCGCGGTAGATCATGTTCTCGAAGATCATGCAGTCGGCGATGGTGCGTGCCACAAAGCTGCGCCCCGTGGGCTTGCCCCATGCGCCCGGCTGGCTGTGCCGACCGGTCCCGGTGACAAGATGCGAAGTATAAAAGCCCTGCTGGTCGTCGCCGCCCCAGATGACGTGGGTGGCCATGCCGCGCCGTTCGGGCAGCATGCAAAGCCGCTGGATCGTGTTCTGCACCACGTCTTCGCGGTTGTAGACCGTGCCGGACGAGGAATAGACGATGCAGTTGTGCGTATAATGTGTGTAGATCAGCCCCACATCGCGTTCGTCCCAGATCCTGTGCGTGCAGCGGATGATGTAATCCACGATGTCGGTATAGATCGGATCAAATCCATGCATGGGCTGCACACGCTCGCGGTCCGTCGGCACCATGCGCGTGAAGTCGAGCCTTTCGGGTTGAAGCACAGGTTCGCCGGGCGCGGCCTCTGTCTGCGACGCCTTGCCGGTTGCGGTCGTGTGTTTCGGGCTGTCCTCTGCGGGGGGTGTCATGACATCTCCTGTCGCGCGCTTGGTGTTATCGGTGCGGTGAGACTGACAGATTTGCATACGATTGCAATCACAACTTGACCCTGGGGAATCGTGACCCAGCCCATTGCAGGCAGGAAATCGCTTCGAAAATTGATCGCTTCGATATGCCGCAGATCAAAAAAGCGTCACCGAGAAAATTCTTGCAAACGTATTCATCCTTGCCTAGCGTCAAGGCCAACGTTTGGCATCCGGGTCACAAGAAATCCGGAACTGCGTGACTTTACCCATAACCGCACGCGGCGCTACCGGGGCCGCAGGCCAACATCCACAGTGAGGACCCCCATGACAAAAATGCTCTTGTCCACCGCGGCCACGGCTGCCCTGATCGGCCTCGGCAGCACGGCCAGCGCTGACTGTGCTATCGAGGGCGAAGGCTCTGTCCGCATTCTTGCCAACGACTTTCAGGCCTTGAACGCCGTCGTCAGCCGGGCGGCTGAATGCGCATCCGACACCGTCGAGGTGACGACCAACGAAACGGAAGAACACAAGGATATCCAGGTCGCGGCCCTGTCGACCGATCCCGCCGCCTACACCGTGGCTCTTGTCGCCAACGGCTCGCTCGTGCCCTTGCTGAACGAGGGGTTGACACGTCCGCTTGACGATCTCGTCGCCGAATATGGCGAAGGTCTGATGGACAGCCAGCTGGTTCGCGTCAACGGTGAGATCGTCGCCATTGCCTTCATGGCGAACAGCCAGATGCTGCACTATCGCGCCGATCTGCTCGAGGAGAACGGCATCGCCGTGCCCGAAACCTACGAGGACATGATCGCGGCGTCGCAGTCGCTGGCAGATGCGGGTGTGATGGCCGACCAGATGAGCTCGGACTTCCTAACCTACGACTCCAACGAGGCGCTGCCTTACTGGGAGGCGGAAGAGGTCGCACTCAAGACCGGATGGGGCAGCCGCACGGCCGCCTTCATCGATGAGAATGGCGCGGCCCCCGAGATCGCGGCGCAGACCAAGGTGGCCGCGATGCCGTCCTGGGGCGACAACGACATTCCGGCCACGACGCTGTGGTGGGATGGCTTCACGATGGCCAAGAACATCTCGGACGAGGATGCGGCAGCAACGTTCCAGGCCATGATGTATGCGCTTTCGCCCGAACTGGTGGCCGACCCCGAAACCGCGGCTCTGGCTGCGTGGCTGGTGGATGGCTACACGCCGACACCCGCTTCGGAAGGCGTGTTCGCCAACGTGGAGGCCGGGGCACGCCCCTATCCCATGACCCCCTACATGGGCATGTTGCACACCGCGCTGGGCAACAATCTGGCCGAATTCCTCCAAGGTCAGGAAAGCGCGGAAAAGGCGCTGGAAGATGCCGTCGCCGACTACACGACGGCTGCGACCGAAGCCGGCTTTCTCCAGTAAGCCGGACGCTGCAGGCAGGGTGGCACCGCGCCACCCTGCCTGCCCCCGCCGGAGCAAGATCAGCCCCGCCGCGCAGCCGACCTGCGCGACCGGACTGACCTTGCCGCCCAGAAGGAGCAGGCGTGATGCCGCACAAGACGTTCCTCGCCTTCATCTTGCCATCGCTGATCGTGATGCTGCTTTTCGTGGCCCTGCCGATCGCATCGGTCGTCTATCAATCGCTGTTCATCGAACACGAACAGATCATGACCGAGGTCGAGAACTGCGGTCCCTTCGGCTGCACGGTCGAACGACGCGTGGATTCGCAGGCGATGGAGGCGCTGCGCTCGGAACAGCCTGCGGGACGCTTCAACGGGCTGGGCACCTACTTCAACTCGGGCCACCTTGCCTTCGAACGCATCGGACAGATCTGGGACCGGACAGAGACATGGGGTGACTTCATCGATCAGGTGATGAACCTGCCGTTCTACAAGGCGCTGATCTTCACGTTGGCCTATACATTCATCGTCACGCCCTGCGTGATCGTGCTGGGGTTTTTCATCGCGCTGGGCGTCAATGCCATACCGGGATTGATCAAGGGGCCGGTGATCTTCTTTTCGCTTCTGCCGATGATCGTGACGCCCCTGATCGGGTCGTTGGTGCTGTATTGGATGATCGACAGCCGTGGCATCATCGGTTCCGCGCTGCAGGTGATCTTCAACGACCCGACGCTGTCGCTCAAGGCTTCGCCGACGCTGACCTGGGTGACCCTGTTCGTCTATGGCATCTGGCATTCCGCGCCTTTCGCCTTCGTCGTGTTCTATGCAGGACTGCAGGGGGTGCCGCGCGACACGATGGAATCCGCGATGGTCGACGGGGCAAGCCGGTGGGAAAGGGTCCGCTTCGTGACCATTCCCTACCTGTTGCCGCTGGCGACGTTCATCGCGCTGATGCAGTTGATGGACAACTTCCGCGTCTTCGAGCCGATCGTCGGCTTTTCGGCCGAAGCGAACGCCACATCGCTGTCCTACCTGATCTATTCGGATCTGCGCGGCTCGGATTCGCCGCTGTTCGCCTCTGCCGCCGCCACCTCGGTCCTGACGACGATCGGCGTGATCATCCTGTTGATGCCCGTGCTGATCCGCACGTGGCGCGACTTCAACCGCAAAGCCTGAGGAGGCGCGACCATGGCCCGTTCCGCGAACGCCAAGCCTTTGCCACTGCTGGCGCTGTCCGTCGGCTTTATCGTGATCTGGCTGATCGCGGCCGCATTCCCGTTCATCTGGACGACCTGGGGGTCGTTCAAGGTCGAGCCCGACTTCTTTTCGCGGTCGGACTGGACCAATGCCATCACCGGCACGCAGACGATCCGCCAGACGGGGGCGCCCTTCACCGGGGCGGGCTACGAGGGGGCGTGGATCCAGCAGGAGTTCTGGAAATCCGTCATCAACACGGCGATCGTCACGCTCAGCGTCGTCGTCATCTCGCTCACCCTCGGGACGCTGGGGGGCTATGCGCTGGCGCGGTCGGGCTACCGCTATACCTTCTGGATTCTGATCGCCGCGCTGATCTTTCGGGCGATGCCGCATGTGACCCTTGTCTCGGGCTATCTGCTGCCCTTCTTCGAGCTTGGGATCTGGGGCTATCTGCCCACGACGATCATCGTACTGGTGGCGATCAACCAGCCCTTTACCCTGTGGATGCTGCACAGCTTTTTCCTGTCGATCCCCAAGGATCTGGACGAAAGCGCCATGGTCGACGGCTGCACCCGGTTTCAGGCGTTCCGGCTGGCCGTCATCCCCGTCATGTGGCCGGGCGTGGTGACCACGGGGCTGTTTTCCTTCCTGCTGGCCTATAACGACTTTACCGTCACCTCGATGCTGCTGACGCAGGAAAACCAGACGATGGTGCCCAAGATTTCCAGCTTTCTGGGATCGACGCAGGCCGAGGGCAAGGTGATGTATGCCGTCGCCGCCGTCGTCTCGGCCATAGCACCGCTGTTCGTTCTCGTCCTTTTCTTCCAACGCCAGATCGTCAGCGGACTGACCGCCGGCGCCGTGAAAGGCTGACCCCATGGCCCGACTGCACCTCAAGAACATCAACAAGCGCTTTGGCACCTTCATCGGGGTCAAGGACTTCGACCTTGAAATCGCGGATCAGGAGTTTCTGGTCCTGCTTGGCCCCTCGGGCTGCGGCAAGTCCACGACCATGCGGATGATCGCGGGGCTGGAAGAAGTGACCAGCGGCGAGATCTGGCTGGGCGACCGCATGGTCAACAACCTAGAACCCAAGGACCGCGATATCTCGATGGTGTTCCAGTCCTACGGCCTTTATCCCAACCTGACGGTCTACGAGAACATCCGTTTTCCCCTGCGGGTGCGCAAGGTGCCCAAGGACAAGCACAACGAGATGGTGATGACAGCCGTCCGCATGGTCGAGCTGGAAGACTTCATGCACCGCCGTCCCGCCGAATTGTCCGGCGGCCAGCGGCAACGGGTGGCGCTGGGCCGCGCCATCGTGCGCAAGCCGACCGTCTTCCTGATGGACGAACCGCTGTCGAACCTCGATGCCAAGCTGCGGGTCTCGACCCGCGCGCAGATCAAGAACCTGCAAAGCAAGCTCAAGACCACGACGGTCTACGTCACCCACGACCAGATCGAGGCGATGACGCTGGCCGACCGCGTCGTCGTGATGAACGCGGGCGAAATCCAGCAGGTCGGCACGCCCACCGAAATCTACGACAACCCCGCCAATACCTTCGTGGCCTCCTTCATCGGCAGCCCTGCGATGAACCTCATCGAAGGCACGCTGACGGGGGGAACCTTCAAGGGCGAGGGGATCACGGTGACGGGGCTTGCAGGCCGCGACGGGCCGGTGACGCTGGGCTTCCGCGCCGAGGATGCGGAAATCGTGCCGACGGGCGGGCAAATCGCGGCACCGGTCTACGCGGTCGAGCTTCTGGGCGAAGCCTCGATGATCACGTGGCGGTTGGGGGATGCGCTGGTCTCGATCAAGACAGCCAAGGATTACCGCGCCGACACGGGCCAGATGGTCGAGGGCAGCGTGCCTGCCGCGATCTGCCACCTGTTCGACGCAGACACAGGAAAGGTCATTGCGCAATGAACATGAGCCACGAAGAACAGGCGGAAGCCACCCGGCAGGTGATCCAGCGGATGGAACGGGCGCTGGGCGACAATTCAAACGACATGGCCGCGCATTTCCACGAGGATTTCCACTGGTATGGCAATCAGGGCTGCGGCACCAAGGACGGGCTTGCGGCCTTCCGGGCCAACTGGCAGCTGCCCCTGCGTGCGGCCTTCACCGACCGGACCTACCATACGCAGCGGTTCGTCTGCGAAGGCAACTGGGCGTCCTGCTTCGGCCATATCGAAGGCACCCATTCCGGCACCTTCATGGGCATCCCCGCGACCGGCCAGCGTGTGACCATCCCTTACATGGACTTCTGGCAGGTCGAGGATGGCCGGATCAAGGACAACTGGGTTTCGGTCGATTTCGCGAGCGTTCTGGCGCAGCTGGGGCGCGATGTCTTCGACGGTGAAGGCTGGGAAAGTTACGACAACGGCGACCGCACGCCGTCGCACCCGGAGGAGGTTAAACTATGACGATCACGCACCTCAAGCACGGCAAGCCCGAATCCGAGCGTGCCGAAGACGACGCCAAGGTCCGCGGTATCGTCGAGACCGCGCTGGCCGATATCGAAACCCGCGGCGATGCCGCCGTGCGTGCGCTGTCGCAAAAGTTCGACGGCTACACGCCCGCCGCCTTTCGCCTGACCGCATCCGAGATCGAAGCCGCCATGTCCAAGGTGTCCGACCGCGACATGGCGGATATCCGTTTCGCGCAGGACCAGATCCGCACCTTTGCGCAAGCGCAGCGCGCGTCGATGACGGATGTCGAGGTCGAAACGCTGCCCGGTGTGGTGCTGGGCCACCGCAACATTCCGGTGCAGTCCGTCGGCTGCTACGTGCCGGGGGGCAAGTTTCCGATGGTGGCCTCGGCGCATATGTCTGTGTTGACGGCTGCCGTGGCCGGTGTGCCACGCATCGTGGCGGCGGCCCCGCCGGTCAAGGGCGCGCCGCATCCCGCCATCGTCGCCGCCATGCATCTGGGCGGGGCGCATGAGATCCTCTGCCTTGGCGGGATTCAGGCCGTGGGTGCGATGGCGCTGGGCACCGAGACGCTCGACCCCGTGCATATGCTGGTGGGACCCGGCAACGCCTTCGTGGCCGAGGCCAAGCGCCAGCTTTTCGGACGTGTGGGCATCGACCTTTTCGCAGGTCCGACCGAGACGATGGTGATCGCCGACGACACCGTCGATGCGGAACTCTGCGCCACGGACCTGCTGGGGCAGGCCGAACATGGCTATAATTCGCCCGCCGTGCTGGTGACGAACTCGCGCAAGCTGGCCCAAGGCACACTGGCCGAAATCGACCGGCTGCTGGGCATCCTGCCCACCGCCGACACCGCCCGCGCAAGCTGGCAGGACTACGGCGAGGTGATCCTGTGCGACACCCATGACGAGATGCTGGAGGTCGCCAATGACATCGCGTCAGAGCATGTGCAGGTGATGACCGACCGCGACGACTGGTATCTGGACAATATGCACAGCTACGGCGCGCTGTTTCTGGGTCCGCGCACCAATGTCGCCAACGGCGACAAGGTCATCGGCACCAACCACACGCTGCCCACCAAGAAGGCGGGCCGCTACACCGGCGGGCTGTGGGTCGGCAAGTTCCTCAAGACCCACAGCTACCAGAGGGTCACCTCGGACGAGGCCGCGGCGACCATCGGGGCCTACGGGTCACGGCTTTGCATGCTGGAAGGTTTCGTGGGGCACGCAGAGCAGTGCAACATCCGCGTGCGCCGCTATGGTGGCGGCAATATCGCCTATGGCACCGCCGCACCCTACACGGAGGCGGCGGAATAAGGTGCAGACGGGAACCCACCGATGAAACTGCCGAAACCACCGACGACACGGCTCGACGGCAAGCGGGCACTGGTCACTGGTGCCTCGTCCGGCATCGGGCTTGGGGCTGCGGTCGCACTGGCCGACCAGGGCGCCCATGTCGTTTGCGCAGCACGCGGGCGTGACAGGCTGGCCGACGCGGTCGCAGCGATGGAGGCCGAAGGCTATGCGGTCGAAGCGCTGGAACTTGACGTGGCGGACGTAGACGGCATGGCCGCAGCGCTGGACGGGCAGGGCGCTTTCGATGTGGTCGTGAACTCGGCGGGGATGGCCCGGCATTCTCCGGCGCTGGACACCACGCCCGATGACTTCGACGCGGTCATGGGCGTCAACCTGCGCGGTGCCTATTTCCTGTCGACCCATGCCGCGCGCCACATGCGCGACGCGGGACTCGCGGGGTCGATCATCCATATCTCCAGCCAGATGGGCCATGTGGGGGGCGTCGACCGCGCGGTCTATTGCGCGTCGAAACACGCGCTGGAAGGCATGGTCAAGGCGATGGCGATCGAATGGGGCCCGCACGGCATCCGCATCAACACGCTGTGCCCGACCTTCATCCGCACGCCGCTGGCCGAGGTCAGCCTGCAGGATCCGGACCGCCGCGCCTGGATCGAAGGCATGATCAAACTGGGCCGCGTGGGCGAGGTCGAGGATATCATGGGCGGGGTCGTCTACCTTGCCTCAAACGCATCGGCGCTGGTCACGGGCACCGCCCTGATGATCGACGGCGGATGGACGGCAGACTGATGGCAACCGACCGCATGGACAAGGTGACATCGCTGGACGTGGCCCGACGCGCAGGCGTCAGCCAGTCCGCCGTCAGCCGCGTGTTCACGCCGGGCGGCTCGGCCTCCAAGCGCACGATGGAAAAGGTCAGGCAGGCCGCCGCCGAACTGGGCTACCGCCCCAACATCCTTGCCCGTGCGATGATCACCGGCAAAAGCCGGATCATCGGCCTCGTTGTCGCCTACCTCGACAATTACTTCTACCCGCTGGCGGTCGAGAGGCTGTCGGTGGAGCTGCAAAAGCAGGGCTACCATGTCCTTGTGTTCATGGCGTCGCAGACGACGGGCGACGTGCAGTCGGTGATGCAGGAAATCCTCGATTACCAAGTGGACGGCATCGTGCTGGCTTCGGTGTCGATGTCGTCCGTGCTGGCCGGGCGCTGCGACGATCTGGGCATCCCCGTCGTCCTGTTCAACCGCACCCAGCCCGACCCGAGACTGGCCAGCGTGATTTCGGACAACGTCGAAGGCGGACGTCAGATCGCGCATCACCTTGTTGCGGGCGGTGCCACGCGTATCGGCTATATCGCCGGGTTCGAAGGTGCATCCACCCAGATCGACCGCGAGGCGGGTTTCCGCAAAGGGCTGGAAGAGGCGGGGGCCACGCTGGACTTTCGCGGCGTCGGGGATTTTCAGCGCGAAAAGGCGCGGGCCGCCGCGCTGGAGATGTTTGCAGGCAAGGACCGTGCGGATGCGGTATTCGTCTGCAACGACCACATGGCCTTTGCCGTGATGGACGTGCTGCGCGGAAAGCTGGGGCTGGACGTGCCGGGCGACGTGGCGGTCGCCTCTTTCGATGACGTGCCCATCGCCGCATGGGACGCCTATGACCTGACCAGCTTTCGCCAGCCCCTGAACGCAATGGTCGCGCGGACTGTCGAAACCCTGTTGGAGCGGATCGCCAATGACGCCGTGACGCCGCGCAAGCACGTATTGTCCGGTCATCTTGTCAAACGCGGCTCTACCCACCCGACCGAGGAGACGCCATGAAAGGCTTCGATCCGAAATTCGCCGACCTTCCCGACTACATCGTGAAGATCACCCGCGAAATCTGGGAGGATCGCGGCCTCGCGACCCTGAACCGCTATTACGGCCCCGAGATCCCGATGCGCTTTCCCTCTGGCCTTGTGACCGGGAACGCGGGTGTGATCGACGGCACGATGGCGACGCTGGCCGAGTTTCCGGACCGAGAGTTGCTGGCCGAAGACGTGATCTGGTCCGGCAACGAAGACGACGGGTTCCTGTCGTCGCACCGGATCCTGACGACCGGCACCCACAGCGGGCACGGTGCCTTCGGCCCCCCGACGGGCCGCCGGTTCGAGGTGCGCACCATCGCCGATTGCGCCGCCCGCAACAACGTCATCGACGACGAATGGCTGATCCGCGACGTGGGCGGCATCGCCCGCCAGCTGGGTTTCGATCCGTCGGACTTTGCGCAGATGCAGATCGCGAACGAGGGTGGCCCGGACAGTGCGACAGGCCCCTTCCATCCCCGCGACGATGTGCAGGGGCCCTACACCGGGCGCGGCAACGACGATCCGTGGGGCGTGCGGCTGGCGGATATCCTGACGCGGATCATGCAAAAGGACTTCGCCGTCATTCCCGCCCTTTACGACCGTGCCGTCAGGACAGAGCATCCCAGCGCCACCGGTGGGTGGAGCCACGGTTTTGCCGAAACAAGCTGGATGCGTCTGCGGTCTTCTTTCCCGACGGCAGAATTCGAGATTCATCATGTCATCGGACGCGACGATCCGATGATGTCGCCCCGCGCCGCCGTGCGCTGGTCGCTGACCGGCACCCATTCCGGACACGGACGTTTCGGCCCACCCACGGGCGCCGAGGTGCATGTCATGGGCATCACCCACGCCGAATTCGGACCTTTCGGGACTGACGGTGCAGGGCTGCGGCGTGAATTCAGCCTCTGGGACGACGTCGCGATCTGGAAACAAATCCACCTTCACGGCGCTGGCTGACGCCCCGCCAAGCCACCAAACGATGACCTCAAGGAGCATCAGATGACCACCGACCTCGCAGAGCGCAGCCGCACTGCCGCAATCACGCCCGCTCAGATGGAGGCGCGCATCGTCCGCTATGGCGAACTGCAGCCCTGCAAGACGGCCTTTATCGACGCCCATACGCCGGGATCGAACCAGAAGGAAAACTTTACCATCATCGGGGGCGGCGTGTCGGAAAGCCCCGACCAGCACGTCCACATCGCGCTGCCGCATGGCTTCAACATCGGGGCTGCGGGCCAGCCGCCCAAATGCCGCAACTCGCTGCATTCGCATCGCACCGCCGAGGTCTTCTTCGTGCTGTCGGGGCGCTGGCGGTTCTTCTGGGGCCGTTGGGGCGATGCGGGCGAAGTCGTGCTGGAAGAGGGCGATATCATCAATATCCCCACGGGCATTTTCCGCGGCTTCGAGAATATCGGCACCGATTACGGGATGATCATGGCCGTTCTGGGTGGTGATGATGCCGGCGGCGGGGTGATCTGGGCCCCGCAGGTGATCGAGGATGCCGCCGACCATGGCCTCGTGCTGGGCGAGAACGGCAAGCTTTACGACACCAAGAAGGGTCAGTCCCTGCCCGAAGGCGTCGCGCCGATGCCGACCCTGACCGAGGCCGAGCTTGCGGGCTACCCCGAACCCACCGCCGCAGAGGTGATCCCGCGCCACGTCGCCCGCTACCGGGACATGATGGCGATCGGGGAAAAGACGCCCGTCACGGTGATCGGCAAGGACGGCTTGCTGCCCGACCGTCCGGGGTTCGAGGTGGATTTCCTGACGCGCGGCGCGGCGCCCGCGCAGATGCACAGCCACGACAAACCCTGCGTGCTGATGCCCATGCGCGGTTACTGGAAGCTGACATGGGACGGCGGATCTTCGGTCCTCAATCCCGGCGATACGGCTTCGGTGCCAGAGGGGCTGAACCACACGCTGGAGCCGTCGATGACCGGCGAAGCCTCGCTGTTCCGGATCAAGGCCACGGACGACGCGGCTGGTCCGACGTGGAAAGGCTGACCCATGACGCTCGATCCTGATCTTCTGTCACTGCTGCAGGCTGTCGACACGCCCACGGTCTGCAACGCGATCGAAGTGGCGCAGGGCAAGCGCGGCTTCGATGCCTTCACGCGGGGCACGATGCTGGCCTCGGACACCAGCCGCGCCGTTGTGGGCTTTGCCGTGACCGCCAAGATCGCCGCCATAGAGCCCCCCACCGAAGACCCCGCGGTGATCCGCACCCGGCGCATGGCCTATTACAGGTCGATGGCCGAGGCACCCCAGCCTTCGGTCGCCGTGGTCGAGGATGTCGATTTCCCCCACGCCATCGGCGCTTACTGGGGCGAAGTGAACACCACCATTCACAAGGGCTTTGGGCTGTCGGGCGCGCTGACCAACGGCGTGATGCGCGATCTGGGCGACATGGCACCGGATTTTCCCGTGATCGCAGGATCGGTCGGGCCAAGTCACGGTTTCGTCCATGTGCGCGAGGTCGGGACAGACGTCACGATCTTCGGCTTGCGCGTGGCAGCGGGTGATCTTGTCCATGCGGACAGGCATGGTGCGCTAGTCATTCCGCCGGACGTTCTGCCGCTTTTGGGCGAGGCTATCATCAAGATGCAACAGACAGAACGGCTGATCCTTGACCCTGCGCGCGCCGAAGGCTTCGACTTCGCAGCCTTCGAGACGGCATGGTCCGCGTTCGAAAAGGCGCGGACGTGACGGCAGGTGCGAAAACACCCCTGACCAAGGCGAGGTTCGACGCCGCCTTGCGGACACTGGGGGCGACGCCCGCAAAGGCGGACTACGACGCCGCCTTTCCCATCGCGACGTTTCTGGACTGCTGCTGCGCTCTTTTGCGGGATGCCGAGGCACAGCACGCGGGGTCAGAGTCCGATGCCAAGGGCTGACGCCGTCCAAGGCCGCGCGGCAATGCCATTGACCGAGCTGTCCATTTCCGAAGCCGGTGCGGCACTGCGCGACGGCAGCCTGACGGCCACGGACCTGACCCGCGCCCACCTCGACCTGATCGACCGGCGCAATCCGGCGATCAGGGCCTTCGTGCACCGGGACGCCGACCGGGCCTTGGCAGCGGCGACGCAGGCCGACGCTGATTTTGCCGCAGGCATCGACCGGGGGCCGCTGCAGGGCATCCCCTTTGCGGTCAAGGACCTGATCGACGTTGCGGGCGCGACCGTCACATTCGGCGCAAGGGACAATGCGGGCCGGGTCGCGTCGCAGACCGCCGCGGCGGTCCAACGCCTGCGCCATGCGGGGGCCGTGCCGCTGGGCATGGTCGCGACCTACGATCTGGCGATCGTCGGTCCCTCGACCGACGGGGCCTATCCGCCCGCACGCAACACGTGGAGCGCCGACCACATCACCGGCGGGTCATCCTCGGGGTCGGCGGCGGCGGTCGCGGCGGGTCTGGTCCGGATCGCGTTGGGCACCGATACGGGCGGGTCGATCCGCGGCCCGGCCGCCTATTGCGGCATCGTCGGGCTGAAACCCACGTTCGGCGCCGTGCCGATGGATGGCGTGCAGCCGCTTGCACCTTCGCTTGACCACCTTGGGCCTTTGGCACGCACGGTGCAGGAGGCGGCACAGGTCTTTGCCGTGCTGTCCGACACCCCTTGTCCCGACTTGCCGCGCGGTCTTGCCGGTGTCCGGATCGGCTATGCGCGGGACTGGGCGAACGCCGAGGGCGCATCGCAAGGGGTGCGCGACCTGCTGGACGACGCGGTTGCGACCCTGTCGTTGGAGGGCGCAGGCATCGCCCTTGTCACCCTGCCGGATATCGCGCTGATGGAAGCCGCCGGGGCTGTCATCATCCATGCCGAGATGCTGGAGACATACGCAAGCGGCATCGGCGGGGCAGGGGCCGGGATGGGCCGGATGGCCTATCAAAGCCTGATCGCCGGGGCTGGCTTGACAGCGGATGACGTGGCCCGCGCACGTTCGGTCGGAGCCGGGTTGAAGGGCAAGATCGACGCGCTGTTGAAAAGCTGTGACGTCATCGTCACGGCCACGACGCTCACACCCGCGCCGCCGGTGGCGGACTTTGCCGAAGGCCGCGCGGTCTGGACGCCGATGCGGACGCTGCCCTTCAACGTGACGGGGCATCCGGCGCTGTCCGTTCCCATGGGCTTCGTCGATGGCCTGCCGGTCGGTCTGCAGATCGTCGGTCGTCCCGGTGCCGAGGCCAGGATCCTGCGGGTCGGTGCCGCCTTTGAAGCCGCCACCGATCACGCGGTGCAGCGGCCCCCGATCGCCTGACCTGTCAGCGGGTCACTTCGCCTGCATCCGGTCCAGCCGCAACTGCGCTGCCCTGCGATGCCCGTCGAGACCTTCGCTGGTGCTTTGCCGGACGGCAGCCGGGGCGACCGTTCTGACGCCTTCGGGTGTCAACCATTGGTGCGTCGCGATCTTGACGTAGACCCCGACCCAAAGCCCGCCGGTATAGCGCCCCGCCGCCATCGTCGGCAGCGTGTGGTTGGTGCCCGAACACTTGTCGGAGTAGACGACGCTTGCCAGTTCCCCGATGAACAGCGAGCCGTAGTTGCGCAGCCGCTTTGCAAAGGCCTGCGAATCCTCGGTGTGCACTTGCAGATGTTCGGCGGCGATCTGGTCGGAATAGGCGATCATCGCCGCCTCGTCCTCGCAAACCGCGATCTCGCCGTAGTCGCGCCACGCCTGCGCTGCCGTTTCCGCCGTGGCAAGCTCGGTCAGCTGACGGGTGACTTCCGCCTCGACCTCTTTGGCCAGTTCGGCATCGGTGGTGATCAGGCCGACGCGGGTCCGCACGTCGTGTTCGGCCTGCGCCAGAAGGTCGGTCGCAATCATCTCGGCGTCGCCGGTGTGATCCGCCAGAACATAGATTTCAGAGGGTCCGGCCAGCTGGTCGATCCCCACGGGGCCAAAGACCTGACGCTTCGCTTCGTTCACGAAGGCATTGCCCGGCCCGACGATCTTGTCCACAGGGGGCACCGTTTGTGTGCCATATGCCATCGCCGCAATCGCCTGCGCGCCCCCGATGCGAAAGATGCGGTCTGCACCGGCCAAGTGGCAACCCGCGATCATCGCCGGATGGGCGTTCGGTGGCAGGCAGGCGATGACCGTGTCCACGCCGGCGACCTTTGCCGGGACGATGGTCATGATCGGCGCCGACAGCAGCGGGTAGCGTCCGCCCGGCACGTAGCAGCCGACGGTTTCAAGCGGGATGACCCTGTGCCCCATGTGCACGCCCGGCAGTGCCTCGGTCTCCAGCGGCAGCATGGTGGAAAGCTGCGCTTGGGCAAAGCGGCGCACATTGGCGATGGCAAAGGCCGTGTCCTCGCGGGTCTGCGGGTCGAGGTTCGCCACGGCGGTGTCACGCTCGGCTTCGGTCACCTCGAAGACCGCAAGGTCGCTTTTGTCGAAACGCCGGGCATAGTCCGCGACCGCCGCGTCCCCGCGCTTTTGCACATCCGACAGGATTTCGCTCACCAGGTCCTCGACCTCATGGGTATCGGTCGCAGCACTCCGGGCAGGTGCGCGCAATTGGGTGACGCCTTTCGGCAGTGCAACAGAGTTTTGCATGGTCGGGTCCTGACATGATTTTCGAGCTGCCCGAAGTCGGGTTCAGACAAATTGCATACGTATTCAATACGGACGGCCGTGGCGTTTCGCAATAGGGGATCTTGCTGGTTTCCCCGGTGCGGCGGATGTCCTACCCTCTGAATCTGATTTACGTCGGAACCCTTGTCCTTCACCTGATGTTGAACTGCCGATGAACACACCAGATACCACTGATCCGGCAACCGATGCCGATGCCGGCTTCGAAGGATGGACTGCCCGTCTTGCGCGGCACCGCACCGGGCTGGCCGCCATTTCCTTTGCGGAAAGCACCGTCGTGCCGGTGCCGCTTGAAATGCTTGTCGCACCGCTGATGATCGGCCATCCCAAACGATCCTTGACCATCGCACTGGCGATCCTGATCGGCTGTCTTATGGGGGCGTCACTGTTCTACTTCGTGGGCCTCTGGCTCAGGGATCCGGTCGTTCTGCCCGCCATCGAATGGCTGGGCCTTACGCAGGACTTCAGGGGCATGACAGAGGATCTGGAAGGCCGCGGCCTGTTCTGGACCGTGTTTCTGGTATCGTTCTCGCCCGCCCCGATGCAGTTGGCGACGCTGAGCGCGGGCGCCATTGGCGGCAATTTCCTCGTGTTCTTCTCTGCCATCGCCGCGAGCCGGGGCATCCGCTATTTCGGTCTGGCGATCCTGTCGCAACTGATCGGTGACCGCATCACCAAGCTCGACATCCCCAAGCGCAAGCTCTTGCCGGCGGTCGCCGCCGTCCTGCTGCTGGGCTGGGGCGCCTACCGCCTGTTCATGTAGCGTCACCGACCCGTCGGGTCACGGTCATCCCGTGGCCAGACCCTTGCCCTTGGCGGCCCAGACAGCCCCCCTGCGCATGATCTCGGTGACCTGCGGCGTCTCAAGGTCGCGCAACTCGTGCCCGATCGAGCAATAGAAGACGCGGCCCTTGTCCCAGCGGCGTTTCCACACGACCGGGATGACGGTGCCTTCGATCCACCACAGGTGGTCGCCGGAAAAGGTCGTGGTCGCCAGCACCTCGTTCGACGGGTCCACCAGCATGTAATACTGCTCGGACCGCAGGCGAAAACTGCGGATGCCCTGAACGATCGGATCGTGGGGTTTGCAGATCGTCACATCGTAGTCGATGTAGTCTTCCTCGGGTTGCAGGTTGTCCGGCCAGCCGGGTGGATGGGCGACGAACTGCCCGCCGATCAGGAAATGATAGGTGGGGCGGTCCCGAAAGGCGTCGCCCATGTGTCCGTGCCAGCCTGCAAGGCCACAGCCGTTGCCGATCAGCTCCAGCAGGCCGTCTTCCTGCGCTTTGGTCATGTTGCCGAACTCTTCCTGATGGCCGGACCGGGCCGAAGACCAGATGGGCGTGATCAGATCGACATCACGCAAGCCGTCGGGTGTCGCAAGAGGGTCGAGCGTGTCGTAGATGTCGACCTCGAACCCGGTCTCCCGCAGCAGTGCGGCATACCAGTCGCTGAAGTCGGTGGGCCTGTGGCCCTCCCATCCGCCGACGAAAAGGGCAGCTTTCATGAGGTTTCCTTTCGTATGAACTCAAGGATCGCGGCCATGTCGCGGGCGGCATAGCCCTGCGCTTCGGCGCGTTTGAGGATGTCGAGTGTCACCTGTCCTTGCGGCATCGCGGTGCCAAGACTGCGCGCCAGCGCCGCCGTCACCTCCATGTCCTTGCGGGCAAGGGCGACGGTAAAGGTCACGTCATGCGCGGCCTCATCAAGGTAAAGGGGCCTGCGATAGGTCAGCATCGGCGCGCAGGCGGCACTGGCTTCGATCACGTCAAAGGCCGTCTCGGTGCCGATGCCCGCAGCCTCGGCCAGCGTCATCGCCTCTGACAGGGTCTGGTTGATCCCGTGGATCAGCGAATTGACTGCCAGCTTCATGACCGACCCCGCACCGGTCTGGCCAAGGCAGATCGTCTTGCGGCCCATGGCATTGAAAAGCGGCATCAGGGGCTTTGCGACCTCGGTGGTGCAGCCCGCCATGATCAGCAGTTGCGCATCGGCGGCGGCCTGTGTCGCGCCCGAAACCGGCGCGTCGATGACGGTGGTGCCAGCCGGGGCTGCGGCGGCCAGTGCCGCGATATGCGACGGGCTCATCGTGCCCATCTCGATGAAATACCGCGCACCCCGACCTGCAAAAAGGCCATCCCCGCCCAGATGCACGGCGTCAGAGCTTGCGTCGTCAGCCAGCATGGTCACGACCACGTCGCAGGTCTCTGCCAATGTGCGCGGGTTATACACGACCGCGCATCCCAATTCCGCCGCAAGGGTCGCTGTCTTGTCGGCTGACCGGTTCCACAGCGTCAGATCGAACCCGGCACCGGCGAGGTTGCGCGCCATTTCAGCGCCCATCCGCCCCAGACCCGCAAACCCGACGCGCATCAGGCTGCGGCTTCCGCCTTGATGCCCGAAATCGCCTGAATCAGGTTATCCTCGGTCACCTCTTCCGAGGTAAAGGTGCGCATGATCCGGCCCGAATACATCGCGACGATCCTGTCTGCGACATGCAGAACCTCGGGCATCTCGGAGCTGATGACGATGACCGCATAGCCCTCTGCCGCCAGTCCCCGCAGCAGCCTGTGGATCTCGGATTTGCTGCCGACGTCGATGCCGCGTGTCGGTTCGTCCACGATCAGTACGGTGGGGTGCATGGACAGCCACTTGCCGATGACGATCTTCTGCTGGTTGCCGCCCGACAGGTTGCCGACCTGCTGTCTCCAGCCCGGTGTCCGGATATCCAGCTGATCCTTGTACTTGTCGAAGATCTCGATCTCGGTGCCTTGGGCGATGAAGGGACCGGACCTCATCTTGTCGACCTGCGGCAGGGTCATGTTGTCCCGACAGTTCATGCCCAGAACAAGGCCCTGACCCTTGCGGTCTTCGGGCACCAGAGAGATGCCGCGCGCGATGGCATCAGCGGGCGACCCGATCCGAACGGATTCCCCGTCCAGCAGGATTTCCCCCGCAGAGGGGTCGCGCAGTCCGAACAGCGTTTCAGCGATTTCCGTCCGACCGGCCCCGACGAGACCGTAGAACCCCAGAACCTCGCCCCGGCGGACATGAAAGCTGATATCCGTAAAGTTCTTGCCACAGCTCAGGCCACGCACTTCGAGCGCGATATCCCCCATCTCGTGGTGCGAGACATTGCGGGGTCGGATATCACGTCGAACAACACGACCTTCTCGGCGTCTGTCAGCGAGGCGGTGGGTTCGTCGAAGATCACCGCCTTGGCATCGACGGTCAGGGCGCGGGCGATCTCGACCATCTGCTGGTTGGCGATGGACAGGCTGCCGACCCGCGTGTGGGCATTGAAGCCGACGTTCAGCTTCTTGAGGATCGCGTTGGTCTTCTCGGCCAGCGTGGTCCAGTCGACGCGGCCGAAACTCTTGCGCGGCAGCTCGCCCAGATAGATGTTCTCGGCGACCGACAGCTCCTCGGCCAGGCTCAGTTCCTGGTGGATAAAGACGATGCCCTTGGCCTTGGCTTCAAGCGGCCCGGCCATGACGACTTCGTCGTCACCCATGTAGATGTGGCCCTCGTTCGGCTGGTGAATCCCGCCGAGCACTTTCATCAGGGTCGATTTGCCGGCGCCGTTTTCGCCCATCAGCGCGTGAACCTCGCCCGGCATCACGGTAAAGGACACATCGTCGAGCGCGCGGACACCGGGGAAGGTCTTGACGATGCCTTCGAGGCGGAGAACCGGTTCGGTCATATTCTCAACTCCTGTTTGCCTTTGACGTTCAATTGACGGTCGATGAAGAGCACGGCGATCAGGATCAGACCGATCACGAGGTTCACGGTCGACGTGTCCGCGCCGATATGGCCCAGCCCCTTGCGCAGCAGCTGGATCGCGATGACACCGCCGAAGGTGCCGATGGGCGACCCCGCGCCGCCGGTGATCTTGGTGCCGCCCAGCACGACGGCCGTGATAACCCAAAGCTCGAACAATTGCCCGTCATTGGGGTTCACCGACCCCGATTCCGAATAGAAGACCACGGCGGACAGGGCCGCCAGAAATCCGATGATCGCGAAGTTGATCATCATGTGCGGCCCCACACGGATACCGGCGTTGACGGCCGCTTCGCGGTTGTCGCCGATGGCGTAGGCATTCCGCCCGTGGACGGTGCGTGTCATGATGAACCAGACCACCAGCGTGACCGCCAGCAGGAACCATGTCGCGGTCGCCAGCCCCAGAACTTCGGCTTCGGCAAAGTCCACCAGCGTCCAGTTGAGGTTGCTGGTCGGGTTTTCGCCGTTGAACATGAAGACAAGCCCGCGAAAGCCCAGCATCGACCCCAGTGTGACGATGAAGGCGTCCACGCCCGTCTTCCACACGATAAGCCCGTTGAGCGCACCCAGAGCCGTGCCGACCAGCAGGGCCAGCGTCCAGGACATCAGGATGACCCAGTCGCCCAGACCGGCAAAGATCGGCCATGTCATGCTGTCCAGCAGGACGATGGCCGCGATGGCATAGGTGGCACCCACGGACAGGTCGATATTGCCGTTGATCATGACCATCGTCATGCCCATCGCGATGATCCCGATTGGTGCGGACTGCTTGAGCAACAGCAGCATGTTGTCGAGATCCATGAAGGCGCTGTTGGACAGCGACAGGAACTGACCGGCGACACTGAAGAATATCAGCTCGAGCACGATGAAGCCCCAGATGCCGCCCTTTTTCAGGGCCTCGGATAATGCACCAGTTTTCATGATGTCGCCCCCTTATGCGATCGGTGACCAGAGCCTGCCGCGCTTGGCCGCGATATCGAGCCAGACAGCAAGGATGATGATGATCCAGGTCACGATGAACTGGACGTAGAATTGCAGCCCCATGAGCAGCAGGCCGTTCTGGATGAAGCCCAGGATCAGCACGCCGATCACGGTCTTGAAGATCGTGCCCGATCCACCCATCAACGAGGCCCCGCCCAGAATGACGGCGGCCAGCACCTCGAGCTCCATCCCCTGTCCCACGGTGTTCTGCGACCCCATGCTGCGGCTGGCCTGAATGAGCCCGGCAGTGGCGACGCAGAAGGCCGAGATGATGTAGCAGGCAAAGACGGTGCGCGCGCGGTGGATGCCCGAAAAGGTCGCGGCGGTGCCATTGCCGCCGACGGCATAGACCTTGCGGCCAAAGGGCGTCTTGGCAAGCAACAGGCCAAGCAGGGCGGCCAGTGCGATGAAGATCAGGATCGGGACGGGGATACCCAGCGCGCTGCCCTGCCCGAAGACGTCGAACCACGTGCCATCCTTGTTGTCGATATCCATGTTCTTCCCGCCGGAATAGGTCAGCGTCAGGCCGTGGATCGCCGAAAGCATCCCGAGTGTGACGATCAGGGAATTGAGTTTGAGGTAGCCGACCAGAAACCCGATCATCGCCCCCAGTGCCATTGTCATGGCGAACATCGCCGGAATGGCAAGCAAAGGTCCGATCTTGTCGTGCAGGTCCAGCACCACGATGGTGGAAAAGGACATCATCGACCCGACCGACAGGTCGAGGTTGCCGCTGATGACCACAAAGGTCACCCCCAGCGCCATCACACCCAGAATGGTCGAGGATCGCACGACGCTGAACAGGTTGTCGGGCGACAGGAACTTGGCGTTGGCCAGCGTGAACCCGATCATGAAGAGGGCAAAGGCGATCAGGATACCCTGTTTCGCCAGAACCGTGCCGATCTCTTGTTTCGTGAGTGTTGCCATTATCCCCTCCCTCAGGTCGCAGGCGCCTCGTGAATGTGGAAAACGCCCGCTTTGGGCGTCTCAAAGGTCAGACCAGGATCATGCCCCCGTCGATCATGACGATCTGTCCGGTCATGTAGTCGCTGTCGGCGGATGCCAGGAACGTGGTGGTGCCGGTGATGTCCGCGGGCCTTGCGACGCGGCCCTTGAGAATATCGGCCGAAAACTCCTCCATCGCCTGTCCCGGACGATCGGCGGCGCCGATCTCCATCAGGTCCTGATCGACCTGCTCCCACATCTCTGTCGCCACCACGCCGGGGGCGAACCCTGTCACCGTTATATCGTGTTTTGCCAGATCCCGCGCACCCGATTGCGTGAGCGAGATCACGGCGGCCTTGGACGCGCAGTAGGGGGCGACATTGTCAAAGCCCTGCCTGCTGGCGATAGACGCGGTGTTGACGATCTTGCCGCCGCCGCCTTGCGCGATCATCTGGCGGGCCGCTTCCTGCATGCCGATCATGCAGCCCAGACCATTGATTCCCATGATGAAATTCCAGTTTCCCTCTGTCACGTCCATGAAGTTCATCGGCTTGTTGACGCCGGCGTTGTTGAACTTCACATCAAGACGCCCAAAGGTTTCGACGGTATGCGCGATCATCGCCCGGACCTGTTCGCGGTCCGTCACGTCTACCTGTGCCGAGGCCACGGCACTGCTATTGCCATTCATCCGGCTGCGATTGGCTTCGGCGACCTCTGCGATCTTTTCGCCGTTGATATCGGCAAAGCAGACCTTGGCGCCCTCGTCCAAAAGGGCCTCTCCGATGGCGCGGCCAATGCCCTGCGCGGCACCGGTGACGATGCACACCCGGTCAGAAACGCGTCCCATTGGCGTCTCTCCTGATTTGTCTGAATAAAAGGGCACGGGGCCCGGACTGGCCGGACCCCGCGGGGAGGGCGGTCTTCAGAAGACCGGCTTGGTGAAGTCACCCATGTTGTCCTGGGTGATCTTCGGGGTATCGAAGTAGTTGAGGAAGGGCACATCTTCGCCATTCAGCACGTCGATGGCGGTCTGAAGTGCGGCTTCCGCGTCATCGACCGGCGACTGGTAGATCGAACCCCAGTAATCGCCAGCTTCCATCGCTTCGTAACCGACCGAGAAGTTCGTGGCACCGACGAAGATGATCCCTTCACGACCGGCGGCACGGGCCGCGTTCAAAGCGCCGACGCCCATGTTGTCGTCGCCGGAATAGACGCCGTCGATGTCGTCGTACTTGGTCAGGAAGGCTTCCATCACCTGCTGCGACTTTTCGCGGTTCCAGTCACCCGGTTGGGTTTCGACCAGTGTCACGTCGGGGCAGACCTCGGGCAGACGGTCTTCGAAGCCCTTGGCGCGCTCGATCGCGGTGGTGTAGCCGGGCTGGCCGGAAATCTGCACCACGCGGGCTTCTTCCGCGATGCCCATGTCCTTGAACTTGTCGCACATGATCTCGGCCGAGCGTGATCCCTGCGTGATGTTGTCCGGACCCGAGAAGGAGGCGACGAAGTCGAAGCCCTGCTCGGCGATGTTCGAATTGGTGACGATCACCGGGATGTCTTCCTGGCTGGCCTTGCGGACGGCGGGGATCACGGCCTCGCCGTTGGTCGGCCAGATGATGATGCTGTCGACGCCCTGCTGGATCAGGTCCTCGACCTGCGCGATCTGGCGGGCCACGTCGCCGCCCGCATCCAGAACCACGACATCCACATCGTCGTTGGCTTCGGCGGCAGCGATGAACGCCTGTTCGTAGGTAGTCTGGTAGCTGTCGACGCCGACGTTGTTCTGCGTGATGCCGATCGTCATTGGGCCATGGGCCTCTGCAAACGCTGCACCGGCCAGAACTGTGGTGGCGGTGGAAGCAGCGAGAATAGTGCGAATTTTCATGTGGGTCTCCTCCCGGATTGTTCTTGTTCAATCTTATGTCTCGACGCCCCTCCTGAGCATCAAGGCATCATCCGGCGCACCGAACGACTACAAACGACATTGCCGTGTGCGAGGCATTCGGAATGCACGAAAGTTATCCATAATGGATAATAATACATCCATAATGAAGGTCTTTGCGATACGGTTTGACCGTCAATTTGAACATTTTGAAAGGACAGCTTCGTGAGCGAATCAAAAAGATCCAAATCGGACGATTTTCAAGCGCAGCATAAACGCCCTTCAGTCAAAGGCCCTGCACATCCGATGAACGCCATGAGAGGACATCACACGACTCCCGAGGCTTCGCCAGGCGCGAAGTCCGAGGTGCGTGACATGCTGTCCTTTCTAGAGGAGTTCAGCGACGAGATGGAGAATACCATCGACCTCGTCACGCCGAACCCGCATCTGCGCATGGCGCTGCACCTGTTGCAGGGGCATTTCGACGGCAAGATCGTAACACCTACGTCCCTGATCGGCTCCAGCCGCGTGCCCTACGCCACGGCGAACCGCCGCCTGCGCGAGATGATCGACGCGGGCCTGATCGAACAACGTCCGCGCACGAAGACCGGGAAAAGCTATTCCCTTCATCCCAGCGATACGCTGCTGTCGCAGTGGGTGCAGCTGTCGGGTCGTCTGCAACGCATGACCGAAAACCGCTTTGGCGGGGCAGGGCGCGCACAGGGGACGCAGGACTATTACTTCGGCGGCAGCTACGCCACGGCCCGTTCGATCCCGCCCCTGCCGGTGCGCGGTGACCCCCTGAAGATCGCCGGGGGGCTGCGCGTTCTTGTGCATGGCGATCCGACCTTCATGGTCATGGAAAACCTCAAGCGCCAGTTCGAACAGGTGCTTGGTGCGCCGATCAACCAGCGCGCCTTTTCCATCGACCGGCTGCGCCACGAGGCATTGCGCAACGCCGAACGCACGGCCAGCCGCTACGACATCGTGGCGGTCGATCTGCCGTGGATCGGCGAATTTGCGCAACGCGAAATCCTGATGCCTCTGGATCAGGCGATGGATATCGCCCGGCTCGATCCGGCGGACTTTCACACCGCCGGCTGGAAGGCGACGCATTGGGGCGGTCGCGCCTACGCCGTGCCGGCCCAGACCACGCCCGAGCTGTTGTTCTATCGCCGCGACATGTTCGCGGCGGCAGGGTTGCAGCCGCCCGCGACGACCGACGATCTGTTGCATGCCGCCAGCATCCTGCATGATCCGCGCCGGGGCACTTACGGTGTAGCTTGGAATGCCGCGCGGGGCACCGCGTTGGGCCATACGGTGCTGATGACGATGGCCGATTTCGGCCAGCCGATCCTTGATCTTGCCGAGGTCGCGGGCGGTTTCGACACCGACGCACTGGCCAAGGGCGGCTACCGTCCCACCATCGATACCGAAGCAGGATTGCGCGCGGCGAACTTCCTGCTGGAAATGCTGAAGTATTCGCCGCCCGACATCCTGTCGATGTCGTGGTACGAGCGCGTGCGCCCCTATGCGATGGGCAATGTCGGCATGGCCTTTGGCTACACGTTGCTGGCCCCCTATTTCGAATCCGACGAAACATCGCCCGCCTACGGACAGACCGGGTATCTGCCGCATCCGTCCGGGCCGGGGGCCAATTCCGTGGCACCTATCGGGGGCTACGCGATGGGCATCCCCGCGAATCTGCCCCAGGACCGCATCGCCGCGGCGGTCGAGGCGCTGTGCGTCTTCACCTCACCCGAGGCACAGAAGCTTTACGTCCAGAACGGCAGCCGCACGAACCCGCGCTATTCCGTGGCCTCGGACCCCGAGGTGCGCCGCGCATCGCCCATCTTCGAGGCAGTCGACGGCATGTCATGGCGCGACGAACTGCAATTCTGGCCGCGCCCGCCGATCCCCGAAATCGCGGATATCATCCAGATCTGCGGCGAGGAATTTCACGACATGCTGCGCGGGATCGTCCCGCCGCAGGAGGCGTTGCGCCGCGCGCAAGCCCGCGCCGACGCATTGATACAACACTGAACGTGACTTGAGGAGGAGACACGCATGGACCCCAATCGCCTGAAAGGTAAAAACATTCTCATCACGGGCGCCGCCCGTGGCATGGGTGCGGCCAATGCCGAGAACTTCGCCGCCCAGGGGGCCAACATCTGCGTCGGCGATCTGGACCAGGACGAGGCGCAAAAGGTCGCGGACCGGATCAACGAAGCCGGCAACGGCCGCGCCGTCGCGGTCAAGATGGACGTGACCAAGCGCGAGGACAATGCCGCCGCCGTCGCCGCCACGGTCGAGGCTTTCGGCTCGATCAACGTCGGCGTCTTCAACGCCGGTCTCAACAAGCCCCGGTTCTTCATGGATATCGATGAAGACAACTGGGACATGATCATGAACGTCAACACCAAGGCGATGTGGCTGGGCATGCAGGAAACCGCCCGCCAGATGATCGCGCAAGGCCCGATGGAAGATCACCCCTACAAGCTGATCAACGTGGGCTCGATCGCATCGCGCAAGCCGCTGATCGATGTGACCGTCTACTGCACGTCCAAGTATGGCTGTCTGGCGCTGACCCATTGCGGCGCCATCGGTCTGGCCGAGCACAAGATCACGGTCAACGGCTATGCCCCCGGCGTCGTCGTCACCCCGCTGTGGGAGCAGCTGGACAAGGATCTGGTCGATATCGGCTTCAAGCAGAAAGAGGGTCAGGCCTACGAGGACATCGTGCGCGACGAATTGCAGATCAAGCGCGTGTCCTACCCCGAGGATATCACCGGCACGGCGTCCTTCCTCGCCTCTGACGACAGCGACTACATGACCGGTCAGATGATCCACATCGATGGCGGCTGGTGTATTCAGTAAGTCACTGATTTCGAACAATAACAGACAACACAACGGGTGCGCAGGATCGCGCCCGAAAGGAGAGTTTCATGTCGCGCGCACTCATGCCGAACCTGCTGACACCGCAAGATCTCGAACCCAACTGGGAATGGCGCGAACGCCTGCCCGCATGGGGCCACATGTCCGTCGACTTCGAGCGCCGGATCGACCACGACCGCCTGCGCCGTTATCGTCTGGCCCGCACGCGGCAGGCCTTGCAGGCCTCGCAGGCCGGCACGCTGTTGCTTTTCGACGTCAACAACATCCGCTACGTGTCCGCCACCAAGATCGGGGAATGGGAACGCGACAAGATGTGCCGCTTCTGCCTGCTGACCGGCGACGACAGCCCCTATGTCTGGGACTTCGGCTCTGCCGCGCAGCATCACAAGCGCCACTCGGACTGGCTGGAGCCCGATCATTGCCTCGCCGGTGTCGTCGGCATGCGTGGCACGATCCCGCCCGAGTTCGGCCTGATGCAGAAATACGCCAAGCAGATCGCGGGCCTGATCCGCGATGCGGGCATGGCCGATATGCCGGTGGGGGTGGACTACGCCGAAACCGCCATGTTCCACGCGCTGCAAGAGGAAGGCCTCAATGTCGTGGACGGCCAGCAGATCATGCTGTCGGCGCGCGAGATCAAGAACTGGGACGAAATCCAGCTTCTGACGCAGGCCGCCGCGATGGTCGATGGCGTCTACCACATGATCTACGAAGAGCTGAAGCCGGGCATCCGTGAAAACGACATCGTCGCCATGTCCAACAAGATGCTCTACGAGATGGGGTCGGACGACGTCGAGGCGATCAACGCGATCTCGGGCGAGCGCTGCAATCCGCACCCGCACAACTTCACCGACCGTTTGATCCGCCCCGGCGATCAGGCGTTCTTTGACATCCTGCAAAGCTATCAGGGCTACCGGACCTGCTACTACCGCACCTTCAACGTAGGCCGTGCCACGCCGTCGCAGAACGACGCCTACGTCAAGGCGCGCGAATGGATCGACGCGTCCATTGCGATGATCAAGCCCGGCGTATCCACCGACAAGGTGGCCGAGGTCTGGCCGACGGCCGAATCGCTGGGCTTCCCGAACGAGGACGCGGCCTTCGGCCTGCAGTTCGGCCACGGGCTGGGTCTGGCGCTGCACGAACGGCCGATCATCAGCCGCGCGGTCAGCATGGATCACCCGATGGAAATCCAGACCGGCATGGTCTTCGCGCTGGAAACCTACTGCCCTGCCACCGACGGCTATTCCGCCGCGCGGATCGAGGAAGAGGTGGTGGTGACCGAGACGGGCTGCGAGGTGATCTCGCTGTTCCCGGCCGAGGATCTGCCGATCGCCAACCGCTATTGAACGCCCCTGCCGGGGCGTGCCTCCGGCGGGAGTTTATCTGGCAAGATGAAATGGGGCGCATCGCCCCGGGGGAGTGTCACCATGGCCAAGGCCAAGACCAATACCGAAGACTACATGCGGATGTATCGCCAGATGGTCCGCATCCGCACCTTCGAGGACAATGCGAACCAGTTGTATCTGTCGGCCAAGATGCCGGGGCTGACGCATATGTATTCCGGCGAGGAAGCCGTCGCCGTCGGCATCTGCGAGGCGCTGACCGACGACGACCGCATCACCTCGACCCACCGGGGACACGGTCACTGTGTGGCCAAGGGCGCGAACTTCAAGGAAATGTTCTGCGAGCTTCTCGGCAAGGAAGAGGGCTATTGCCGCGGCAAGGGCGGGTCGATGCATATCGCCGACCAGAGCCACGGCAACCTTGGCGCCAATGCCATCGTCGGCGGGTCCATGGGCATCGCCACGGGTGCGGCGCTGCGGGCCAAGCTGCAGAAGAAGGACGACGTGACCGTCTGTTTCTTCGGCGACGGCGCCACGGCGCAGGGGCTGCTTTACGAGGTCATGAACATGGCCGCCCTCTGGAAGCTGCCGGTGATCTACGCCTGCGAGAACAACGGCTATTCCGAATACACCAAGACCGAAGAGATCGCCGCAGGCTCGATCACCGCCCGCGCCGAAGCCTTCGGGATCGAAGCGCATCAGGTCGATGGTCAGGATGTGCTGGCGGTCAACGCGCTGACGCAAAAGCTGGTGGCACGCGCCCGCAAGGGCGAGGGCCCGTTCTTTATCGAACTGATGACCTACCGCTACCACGGTCACCACGTGGGCGACATCAACCGCGAATACTACCGCACCAAGGACGAGGAAAAGGACTGGAAGGACAATCGCGACCCGATCATCCGCTTCCGGGCATACCTTGTCGATCAGGGCATCGCCTCGGAGGAGGAGATCGAGGCGATGAACGCCGAGATCAAGGAGGATGCCAGCGCCGCCGTCGAATACGCGCTTGCCGCCAAGTATCCCGATGTGTCCGAGGTCGACATGCACGTCTACACCGACATCAAACACGCCTGCGCCTGAGGAGACGCCAAATGAGAGAGATTACCCTGTCCCAGGCCGTGAACGAGGCGCTTGCAGAAGAGATGCGTCGCGACGAGACGGTCTTTATCATCGGCGAGGACGTGGCCGAGGCCGGAACGCCCTTCAAGGTGCTGGCCGGTCTGGTCGATGAATTCGGCACCGAGCGCGTCATCGACACGCCGATCGCCGAGCCCGGTTTCATGGGTCTGGCCGTCGGTGCCGCGATGACGGGTGCGCGGCCCGTCGTGGACCTGATGTTCGGCGACTTTCTGTTCCTGATCATGGACCAGCTGTGCAATCAGGCCGCCAAGACCCATTACATGTCGGGCGGCAAGCTGACCGTGCCGCTGGTGTTGCGCACCAATCTTGGCGCCACCCGCCGGTCTGCCGCGCAGCACAGCCAGTCCCTGCATGCGCTGGTGGCGCATATTCCCGGCCTCAAGGTCGCGATGCCGTCCTCGGCCTACGAGGCCAAGGGCCTGATGAAGACCGCCATCCGCGACAACAACCCGGTGGTGATCTTCGAAGACAAGCTGATGTATCAGGAAAAGGCCCCCGTGCCGGAAGAGGAATTCCTGATCCCCTTCGGTGAAGCCAACGTCAAGCGGGACGGCACCGACATCACCCTGATCGGCACGTCCTCGATGGTGCAGGTCTGTGAAAAGGCGGCCGAGATCCTTGCGAAGGAGGGGATCAGCGCCGAGGTCGTCGACCCCCGCACAATCGTGCCGCTGGACGAGGCGACATTGCTGGCCTCGGCCCGCAAGACAAGCCGCGTGATCGTGGTGGACGAGGGGCATCAGAGCTATGGTGTGACCGCAGAAATCGCGAGCCGGATCAACGAGAAGGCGTTCTACCATCTGGATGCGCCCGTGTTGCGGATGGGCGCGCTGGACGTGCCGGTGCCGTTTTCGCCCGCGCTCGAGGACATCACCGTGCCGACGCCCGAAGGCGTGGCGGAAAAGGCGCGCATGCTGGTCGCGGGGGAGATGATTCATGCCGCTTGACGTCATCATGCCAGCACTTGGCATGGCGCAGGAGTCCGGCGTGATCGTGGCCTGGCACAAGCAGCCGGGCGATGCCGTGGCCGAAGGCGACGTGCTGTTCGAGGTGGAGACCGACAAGGCCACGATGGAGGTCGAGGCGCAGGGCGCGGGCTTTCTGACCGGCGTCGTCGCCCGCGACGGCGATCAGGTGCCCGTGGGCGACGTGATCGCCCGCATCAGCGCAACGGCTGATGCGCCGGAAGAGGCGCCCGAGCCTGAAAAGGACGCGGGCGACGCGCAAACCGCAACCGACGATCTGCCAGAGGGGCAGACGGTCATCATGCCGACGCTGGGCATGGCGCAGGACAGCGGCCTGCTTGTCGCGTGGATGGTCGAACCGGGGGCAAAGGTCGATGCCGACGATCCGCTGTTCGAGGTGGAGACCGACAAGAGCACCGTCGAAGTGCCTGCCGGTGTGTCGGGCTATCTTGCAGCGCAACTGGCAGAGGCGGGCGAAGATGTGCCCACCGGTCAGGTCATCGCAATCATCAGCGCAGAGGCGCCTGCCCAGACCGTGACACGCAGCGCCAAGGGCGCGGCCCCCGTGGCCAAAGCGCCAGACCCCCAACCAGCGCCCCAAGAGACCAAGGCAAAGCCTGCCGCCAAGCCCGAACCCTCCAAGGCCAGGCAACCGTCCGACCCCACGGGTCGCATCCTGGCCTCGCCCAAGGCCCGCCGATTGGCGCTGGAGCAGGGGCTGGACCTGTCTCGCCTCGTTGCGGCTGGCGTCGCACAGCCTTTCCACGTCAGCGATATCGAAACGCTGGCGGCCATGCCCGCCGAGACGCAAGCGCTCGCCGGGGCCGCCGCTGCCGCGAGCCTGCACCTCACCGCCGAGATCCCGGCAGAGGGGGTCACGGCCTTCATGGCATGGGCGTCTGACACCGCCGGTCTGACAGACAGCGGCGCCGTCATGGCGGGGCTTGCGGGGGGCTGTCTCGACAAGGCCAGGCCCGTGGTGGCCGTCGAAGCCTTTGGCCAACGTCGCCTGTTTGACGTCCCCGGCCACAATTTGACCGCGGTCACTTCGGTCGAAGACGCCACGCCCGACCTGATCCTGCGCGACCTGCGGGCGACGCGCATCACTGGCCTGCATATGGGGGGCGAGGATGCACCGGTTCTCAGCCTGACCACATCGGGCGCGGGCCTGACCCTTACGCTGGAATGCGCGCAGGGGCAGATCGCCCCGGCTGCCGCACTTTCCCTTCTCGGTGATTTCGCAGGCCGGCTGGAGCAACCGCTCCGCCACCTGCTGTAAAACAAGGAGCCGTTCCATGACTGCCCACGACCCCAAATTCGACACGCTGCCGACCGATCTCTACATCGACGGCAGCTTCCGCCCCGGCGCGGAAGGCACCCGATTTGACGTGCTGAACCCGGCCACCGAACAGGTGATCGCCTCGGTCGCCTCGGCCGAGATCGCGGATGCCGATGCCGCCCTCGACGCGGCCGAACGGGCGATGGCCGACTGGGCCGCCCGCACCCCGCGCGCGCGCTCCGAGGTGCTGCGCCGCGCGTGGGAGCTGATGACAGCACGGCTCGAGGATTTCGCCCATCTCATCACGCTGGAAAACGGCAAGGCCCGCAACGACGCGATGGGCGAGGCGACCTACGCCGCCGAGTTCTTTCGCTGGTTCGCGGAAGAGGCCGTGCGCGCCGACGGCATGATCACCCATGCGCCTGCATCGGGCGCGCGGATCATCGTGCAGCACAAGCCCGCCGGTCTGGCCGTGCTGGTCACGCCGTGGAACTATCCCGCCGCCATGGGCACCCGCAAGATCGCCCCTGCGCTGGCCGCGGGTTGTGCGGTCATCATCAAACCGGCATCCGAGACGCCCCTGACGATGCTGGCGCTGATGCCGCTTCTGGAAGAGGCCGGCGTGCCGAAAGGTCTGGTCAACGTATTGCCGTCGAAACGCACAGGCGCGCTGGTCGATCACATGCTGCACGATCCGCGCGTGCGCGTCGTCAGCTTTACCGGCTCGACCGGGGTGGGGCGCAAGCTGTTGCAATCGGCGTCCGATCAGGTGTTGAAACCCGCGATGGAGTTGGGCGGCAACGCGCCCGTTCTGGTGTTCGAGGATGCCGACATGGACACCGCCATCGAAGGCACGATGCTGGCCAAGATGCGCAATCTGGGCGAAGCCTGCACCGCCGCCAACCGCATCTACGTTCACGAGGATATCGCACCCGAGTTCACCAAGCGACTGACCGCCGCGATGTCCGCGCTCAAGGTGGGTGACGGGACCGACCCGTCGGTCGACGTGGGGCCGCTGGTCAACGCCGATACCCGCGACAAGGTCGCGGCCTTTGTGGCCGACGCGGTCGAAAAGGGCGCATCGGTCGAATGCGGTGGCGAGACGCCGACAGGCACGGGCTATTTCTATCCGCCGACCGTGCTTTCGAACGTCTCTGCCGACGCCGATTGCGTCCATGACGAGATCTTCGGTCCCGTCGCCGCGATCCAGACCTTTTCCGATCAGGAAGAGGCCATCGCCCGTGCCAACGACACCGAATACGGTCTCGTGGCTTATGTATTCTCGGGTGACATGAAGCGCGCCCTGCAGGTCTGCGAACGGCTGGACTATGGCATGGTCGGCCTGAACCGTGGCCTCGTGTCCGACCCGGCAGCCCCCTTTGGCGGGACCAAGCAGTCCGGTCTGGGGCGTGAAGGCGGGCATGAAGGCATGCTCGAATTCATGGAATCGCAATACATCTCGGCAGCGTGGTAATCGACATGACAGACGTCATCGCATCCCCCTCCGTGCGCGCGCTCGCGCGGTCGCAGGGCATCGACCTCGAGGCACTGGCCCGCGATCTGGACCGCACGACCATCGCCCGCGAAGACCTTGAGGGCGGCGCCAAGCCCGCCGCCGGACCTGCGGCGGATACCTCCTATTGGGACGTCGATCATTCACAGTTCGGCCCCGTGACCGAAGAACCGATGAGCCGTTTCGCGCAAATCGCCTCGGCCAACCTTGCCGCCGCCAACGCGCTGATCCCGCAGGTCACCCACCACGACCGCGCCGACATGCGCGCCATCGAGGCCCTGCGCAAGGAGTTGAAGGCGGAAGGTCAGGCGCGCGGCGTCAAGCTCACGGCGCTGGCCTTTCACGTCAAGGCGCTGGCCCGCGCCCTGCGGGAGTTTCCGCGCTTCAACGCCTCGCTCACACCCGACGGCAAGACGCTGGTCTTGAAGGATTACGTGCATATCGGTGTCGCAGTCGATACCGCGCACGGGTTGATGGTGCCGGTGATCCGCGACGCCGACACCAAGGGGCTTTGGCAGATCGCTTCGGAAATCGCCGATCTGGCGGGTCGGGCGCAGAATCGCAAGATCAAGCCCGACGAGATGGGCGGTGCATCGATGTCGATCTCGAACCTAGGCGGGATCGGCGGGATCGGGTTCACCCCTATCGTCAACCCGCCCGAGCTTGCGATTCTCGGCATCACCCGGACCGAAACGGTCACCGTCTGGGACGGCGACACCCCGCATCCGGTGCCGATGGTGCCGCTGGACCTCAGCTACGATCATCGCGTCGTCAACGGGGCGGATGCCGCACGTTTCCTCAGCTACTTCGGTGGCCTGCTGGCAGACCCGCGCCGGATGATGGTCTGACCGGAAAAGGACCGGTGCCCTAGACCGTCAGGTCGCGGGCCCGGTCGCGCAGCACGAACTTCTGGATCTTGCCGGTCGAGGTGCGCGGGATTTCGGTGAAGACGAAACACCCCGGCACCTTGTAGCGCGCGAGCTTTTCGCGACACCAGTCGCGCAGATCCTCTGCGTCCGCAGCTGCCCCCTGCGCCAGTTCGACGAAGGCGCAGGGCGTTTCCCCCCAGCGGTCGTGCGGCATGGCGACAACGGCGGCGACCGCAACGGCGGGATGGCGGTAGAGCACCTCTTCGACTTCGATCGATGAAATGTTCTCGCCCCCTGAAATGATGACGTCCTTGGACCGGTCCTTGAGCTGGATATAGCCGTCGGGATACCGCACACCCAGATCGCCCGAATGGAACCAGCCGCCGGCGAAGGCCGCTTGCGTGGCTTGGCGGTTGCGGAAGTATCCCTTCATCACGACGTTCCCGCGAAACATGACCTCGCCCATGGTTTCGCCGTCGCGGGGGACGGGCTGCATCGTGTCGGGATCCAGCACATCCAATTGTTCCAGCGGCAGATAGCGGACGCCTTGGCGTGACTTCAGGGTCGCCTGCCGGTCCAGCGGCAGGTTCGACCACTCTGCGTGCCAGTCGTTGACGACGGCGGGGCCGTAGGTTTCGGTCAACCCGTAAAGATGGGTCACGTCGAAGCCTGCCGCCTGCATCTCGGCCAGCAGCTTTTCGGGGGGCGGGGCGGCGGCGGTGAAGAACTGCACGCGACGGTCCAGATCGCGCTTTTCCGCCGCGGGTGCGGAAATCATCAGCGACATGACGATGGGCGCGCCGCACAGGTGCGTGACGCCTTCGTCCGCGATGGCGTCCCAGATCGGGGCGGCGCGCACCTGCCGCAGGCAGACATGGGTGCCGACGATGGCCGACAGCGTCCAGGGAAAGCACCAGCCGTTGCAATGGAACATCGGCAGCGTCCACAGATAGACCGCGTGCTTGGTCATCGAGGTCGTCAGCGCATTGCCCTGCGCCAGCAGATAGGCGCCCCGGTGATGCGACACCACGCCCTTGGGGTCGCCGGTCGTGCCCGAGGTGTAGTTGATCGCGATGGCGTCCCATTCGTCTTCGGGCATCAGCCAGTCGAAATCCGGGTCGCCGCCCGACAGGAAGCCGTCATAGTCCAGCGCGTCGACGGGATCGGTCGGGTCGGTGTATTCCGCGTCGTCATACTGGATCAGCAGGGGCGCGGCCGTGGCCAGTGCCAGGGCCTCTTGCATCAGGGGCATCAGCTCGCGGTCGACGATGACGACCCTGGACATGGCATGGTCAAGCTGGAACGCGATGATGGCCGCATCCAGTCGCGTGTTGATCGAATGCAGCACCGCACCGCACATGGGTACGCCGTAGTGACATTCCAGCATGGCTGGCGTGTTGTGCAACAGCGCCGAGACGGTATCGCCCCGCGCGATTCCTGCCTGCGTCAGCGCAGAGGCAAGCTGTCGCGACCGGCTGTAGAACGCCGCGTAGCTGCGCCGCAGCGGCCCGTGGACGATCGCCGTATGGTCGGGAAAGACACTGGCCGCCCGTTCCAGAAAGGTCAGCGGCGTCAACGGCTGGTAGTTGGCGGGGTTGCGGTCGAGGTCGGTGTTGTAGGGGTTCGCGGACATCGGCTCAGGCATCCTGCCACTTGGGCGAGCGCTTTGCGAGGAAGGCGTCGATCCCTTCCTCGGCATCGCGGGCCAGCATGTTGTCGACCATCACCTGCGAGGCGTAGTCGTAGGCCTCTGCCAGCGGCATCTCGCTTTGGGCATAGAAGGCGCGTTTCCCGGTCGCCAGCGTCAGGCTGGACTTCGACGCGATCTTGCGGGCCAGTTCCAGCGTCGTGTCCTGCAGGTCGCTTGCGGCGACGGCCCGGTTGACCAGCCCCATCTCTGCCGCGCGGGCGGCAGGGATCATGTCGCCGGTCAACAGCATCTCCATCGCGTGCTTGTTGGCGACGTTGCGCGACAGGGCCACCATCGGGGTCGAGCAGAAAAGGCCGATATGCACGCCGGGCGTGCTGAACTTGGCCGTGTCGGCGGCGATGGCCAGATCGCAACTGGCGACAAGCTGGCAGCCCGCCGCCGTGGCGATGCCCGACACTTCGGCGATCACCGGTTTCGGGCAGGCCACGATGCCCTGCATGACCCTTGCCCGCATCCGCAAAGGCCGCGCCGAGGGTTGTCAGCATCGCCTCGGACAGGGCGTTGCGCCGCTTGGGGTCGTTCAGGGTCAGGCGCAGGATGCCGTCCGCAGTCAGATCGCGCGACAGGATTTCGCTGGTCATGGGGGCTCCTTTTGGAAGGGCTGCAGGATCGTGCGCTCACGCTACCGGCCAGCGGGGTCGCGATAAAGCAATATCGGTGCAAAGGACGGATCAGGCCCATGTCCATCGGACACGGGCCTGATCGTGGACGCGCTGATGATCAGGCGACCGCTAACTTTTTCTTGGGGTCGTAGAACGGACGCTCGGCCACGGTCGCACGGGTCGGACCGGACGGCATCACGACATCGACCCCCATGCCGATATGGGCGAATTCGACCGGAACCATCGCCAGCGCGATGTTGCGCTCGAGCCGGGGCGAATAGACCGCCGACGTGACCTTGCCGATTTCGGTGCCGTTGGAGGTGATCGTCCAGAACGACGTGTTCGGCCCCTTCAGCGGCTCGCTGTCGATGATCAGACCGACCTGCTTGCGGCTGACACCTTCGGACTGGATGCGGCGCAGCGCGGCCTTGCCGATGAAATCAGCCTCCATGTCGAGGTTCACCAGCCGGTCAAGACCCAGCTCGTAGGGGTTCGTGTTGATGTCCGCATCGGCGTGATAGGACAGCATCCCGCCTTCGATGCGGCGGATCGAAGAGGTGTGGCCGGGCTTGAGACCGTAGTCCATGCCGGTCGCCATGATGCGTTCCCACAGGGCATCGCCAGAGGCGCCGTCGCGCAGGTAGATCTCGTAGCCCAACTCGCTTGACCAGCCGGTGCGCGACACGATCAGCGGAATGCCGTCGAGTTCGATTTCGCGCAGCCAGTAGTAGCGCAGATCAAGGATGTCGTCGCCAAAAAGAGCCTGCATGATCTCGCCCGAACGGGGACCCTGCAACTGCAGCGGTGACACGTCGGGTTCGGTGATCGTGACGTCCAGCCCCGAATGAACCGCGACGCCCTGCGCCCACAGCAGGATGTCGCTGTCGGCCAGTGAAATCCAGAAGTGGTTTTCGGCCAGCCGCAGCAGGATCGGATCGTTCAGGATGCCGCCCTCGGCATTGGTGATGAGCACGTATTTGCATTGTCCGACGGCCATCTTGGACAGATCGCGCGGGGTCAGCATCTGGACGAATGTCGCGGCATCGGGGCCTGTGATCTCGACCTGACGCTCCACCGCCACGTCGCACAGGATCGCGTCGTTCACGAGGTTCCAGAAGTTCTGTTCCGGATCACCGAAGTCACGGGGGATATACATGTGATTGTACACCGAAAAGCCCTGTGCGCCCCACCGGACGGTTGCGTCGAAATATGGCGATTTCCGGATCTGTGTCCCGAAGCCAAAGCTGTCTGCGTGCATGGTATTCCTCCCTTTTTCCGGACCGGCCCGGCAGGCTGATCCGCGTTTCTCCCTGTCCGATATCTAGGGCCGAAACGGGCCTTCTGTCGGACCAAAAAATTTCGTTCCCCAGACCGCTTGGACTAATTTTCAGGGCACGCACCGACCGTGTGGTCCCGCAGGGTCACTTGCCCGTGGTGGCCGCCAGCCTTGCCAGATTCGGCGGGGCGGATTTGACCGTGCGTGTGGCGATGTAGGTCATGTAACGGTCGACGCCGAGTTCGGCCTCCTGCATCGCCTGCATGAGCGTCTGGAACGTCACAAGGTTCGGGCTGACGACCTTGATGACGTAGTCCATTCCGCCCCCCGTCGCGAGGCATTCGGTAATCTCGTCATGGGCGTTCACGAAGGTTTCGAACCTTTCGAAATCGGCCTTGCGGTGGTGGGTCAGGGACACGGTGACGACGACCTGCGTGACGTCGACGATCCGGTCCAGCGCGATTTCGGCGCGGAAGCTGCGGATGAACCCCGCCGCCTTCAGGCGATCCAGTCGCGCCCAGCCGGGCGTGGGCGAGATATTGGCAAGTTCGGCCAACCGCATCTTGCTCAGCTGTCCGTGCTGCTGCACGGCGCTCAGGATGCGGATATCGGTCGCATCGAGCCCATACCTTTTCATCCCTGCGACGTCCTCCTCGCGTGTCTGGGGCAAGGGCGGTTCGAAACCGTGCTTGCCCGTCCACTCTTGCGGAGAATGCAGGTGCGATGGGATCGAGATTGCGACCTCTCCTGTCACATCCGCGTCGTCAGGGGCGCTCAGGCCTGCTTTTGCAGCGCGGCACGGCACCAGACGGGGTCGTGGTCAGACAGGGGGCGCCCCTGCGGCGACAGCGCAGGCATCAGTGCGGTGTCCATCGGTGACAATCCGCGTCCGCCGATCCAGTCGAGCTTCATCCTGCGGCTGGGGTGCGGGGTGATCAGGCTGGCGCGGGTGGTGTCACCCTCTGGTGTGAAGCCCCAGTCATACCCACGGGCCACCGCCCGGTCGAGGCGACGCAAAGCGGGCCGCCGTCCGTTTCGACCACCGCCAGCAGTGCCATGCGCCCGCCCACCCGTGGCTGTTCGGGGTCGGCATCCAGCTCGTCCGAGGCGAACCAGTGGCCGTGATCGTCCAGTCGCACCATCGTCAGCTTCTGGAACGGCGCACGGGCAAGGATCGCGTTGCCGTGCCAGCCATAGAGGTTTTCCGCGTCTTGGCAGAACGGACGCTCGGTCGGGCTGCCAAGACCCATCTCGTAGAACTCCACCCCAAAGGCATAGGCCATGCCAAGCGCCTCTGCGATTTCCTCGGTCGTGTGCCGCTGGCCGGTGCGGGCCATGCCGTGATCGACCTCGGACAAAAGCACGATATCGGGGGCACGCGGGGCCAGCAGCGCCGCGCTGTCCTGCGGAAACAGGCAGCGCTCAAGGTTCCATGCCGCGACCGACACCGTCGCATCCAGCTGCCGGGCCGTGGCGCATCCACCGGTCTGGACCGCGTTCATCGCCGGCATCTCTGCCAGCAGCCTGCGGTGTGCGGCAGCGGTGCGCGGGCTGTTCACGATCCGGGCCTGCTGGTCAGGGGTGACGGGTGGCAATTCGGGCAGCAGGGTCATTCCACACGGTCCCCGCTTTGCACGTCGAACAGGGACACGGACCCCGGCTTGAGGGCCACCCGCAAGGCGCCGGTTCTGACGGGACTGTCCTTGCTGACATGAATGCTGACCGCCTGACCGCCAAGGCGCCCGTGCAACAGCCGGTGGGCACCCAGTTCTTCGACCAGATCGATATCGACGGTGATCGGCCCTGCGGCGTCAGGCACCATGTCCTCGGGCCTGATCCCGACGGTCACGGCCCCCGTTTGATCCTGCGGGGCGTCAGCCACCGTCACATCGCCGATACGGACCGCGTCCGCGTCGATCCTGCCGTCGAGCAGGTTCATCGGCGGTGCGCCCATGAAAGAGGCCACGAAGGTCGTGGCGGGCGAATGATAGACCTCTGACGGGGTGCCGATCTGCTCGATCCGGCCGCCATTCATCACGATGATCCGGTCGGCCATGGTCATCGCCTCCACCTGATCGTGCGTGACGTAAACCCAGCTGGCTTGGCTTGCGGTCAAGGTAGTCGTCAAGGTTCAGCATGGCCGAAGCCTCGGCCACTTTCTGCGCGATGGCGGCCTTTGCGATCTTGCGGTTCCTCAGCCCGTAGCCGATGTTCTTGCGCACCGTCATATGCGGGTAGAGGGCGTAGTTCTGAAAGACCATCGCGATATCCCTGTCGGCGGGGTCGACATGGTTCACAACACGGTCGCCGATCGACAGTTCCCCTTCCGAGATATCCTCGAGCCCCGCGATCATGCGCAGCATCGTGGACTTGCCGCAGCCGGACGGGCCAACGAGCACAAGGAACTCTCCGTCCCTGATGTCGAAGCTGGCGGGTTGCACGGCCTGAAAGCCGTTCGGATAGACCTTGGTGATGGTTTTGAGCGAGACCTGAGCCATTTTTGGAGACCTTTTTATTTATCCGATTCCGTCAGGCCTTTGACGAACCAGCTCTGGAAGAAAATGACGATGAGAACGGGCGGCAGGATGGCCAGAAGGGCCAGCATGTTGGCGCGCCCGTATTCGGGAAGATTGGTGCCTTCGAGCGACTGGGTGATCTGCTTGATGCCGCGCACCAGCGTGTACATGTCCTCGTCGGTCGTGATCATCGTGGGCCAGAGGTATTGGTTCCAGCCGTAGACGAACATGATGATGAACATCGCGGCGATCATCGTGCGCGACAGCGGGATCAGGATGTCGATGAAGAACTTCACGGGACCCGCCCCGTCGATGCGCGCGGCCTCGACCAGCTCTTCCGGCACGGCGCGAAAGAACTGCCGGAAAAAGAAGGTCGCCGTGGCCGAGGCGATCAGCGGAATGATGAGACCCTGAAAGGTGTTCAGCATCCCCAGCTTTTGCACGATCTCGTAGGAGGGCAGGATACGCACCTCGAGCGGCAGCAGAAGCGTGGTGAAGATCATCCAGAAGGCCAGCGTGGCAAAGCGCAGTCGGAAATAGACGATGGCATAGGCGGCCATCATGCCCAGCACGATCTTGCCCACCGCAAAGCCGATGCCAAGGATGAAGGAGTTGTAGAGCATCTGAACGCCGGAATTTACGCCGGAAAAGCCCGAGGCCTCGAACAGCGCCTTGGTGGTGTTCGCGGGTAGCCGGTCGCCAAAGGTCAGGCCCGGCCCGTTGCGCATCGTCTCGATGTCCGGGTTCGATGCCATCTGCAACAGCATCACGACGGGCAGGATCATCACGGCGGAGCCCGCGATCAGAACCAGATGGTCGACGACATTGGACCATTTGATCCGGCGTTTGGGAGTAGCGGTCATGTCCGGCCCTCAGGTGTAATGGATGCGGCGTTCGATCAGCCGGAACTGGAAGACGGTCATCAGCAGCACAAGCACCATGAGGATCACCGACTGCGCGGACGACCCGCCCATGTCGTTGCCCCGGAACCCGTCCACGTAGACCTTGTAGACCAGCGTCATCGGGTTGTTGCCCGGCTCGCCCTTCACTGTGGTGTCGATGATGCCGAAGGTGTCGAACAGCGAATAGGTGATGTTGGTGATCAGCAGGAAGAACCCTGTCGGCGCCAGCAGCGGAAAGGTCACGTCCCAGAAACGGCCCGAGGCCGAGCGGTTGTCGATCAGGGCCGCCTCGCGCACCGAGCGCGGGATCGACTGCAGGCCGGACAGAAAGAAGATGAAGTTGACGGGGATCTGCTTCCAGACCGACACGACGACCATCGCAAAGGCGGTATCGAAGTAGTTGACGCCCAGCACGAAGTCCCAGCCGAAAAGCGCTGCGAAATCCATCAGCGGACCCCAGCTTTGGTCGAACATGATCAGGCCGATCACGCCGGCGACGGGCGGGGCCACCGCATAGACCCACATCAGAAGGGTCCGGTAGGTCTTGGCGCCCCGGATCACCCGGTCGGCCTTGACCGCCAGGATCAGTGCGATCGCCAGCGACAGAAAGGTCACGAGGACCGAGAAGATCACCGTGAAGCCTGCGGACTTCAGGTAGGACGGGGACCGCATGAGTGTCAGGTAATTCCCGAAGCCCACGAATGTTTCGCTGAAGCCGAAAGGGTCCTGCAGGAAAAAGCTCGACCGCAGCCCGTAGGCGGCAGGCCAGTAGAAGAAAACCGCGATGATGACCAGTTGCGGCATCAGCAGCAGGATCGGCAGCCATCGTTGTGTAAAGCCGGCTCGTTTCATGGGGACCTCTGGAAACGGTTGGCGGCCACAGGAACTGCGGCCGCCAGGTCTGCGTCAAACGGGTGGTTAGCCCTGCGTCTGGCCAAAGCGGGCAAGCAGCGCGTTGGCTTCGCTTTCGATCGTGGCGAAGGCATCGTCGACGTCGACGCCTTCCGACAGGATGCGGCCGAACTCACGGTTCATCACGTCGCGGATCTGGACGTAAAAGCCCATGCGGTAGCCCTTGGTGTTCTCGCCTGCGGGCAGGGACAACTGCTGGATGCCGACTTCGGCTGCGGGGAAGCGGTCGTAGTGGCCGTCTTCCTTGGCCAGATCGTAGGCTGCCGTCGTGATCGGCACATAGCCGGTCTCGCGGTGCCAGGAGTACTGCACTTCCGGCGAGGTCAGGAACTCGAAGAAGGCTGCTGTCGCGGCGTTCTCTTCATCGGACTTGCCGGACATCGCAAAGAGAGACGCACCGCCGATAAAGGTCTGGGTGGGCTCGGTCGTGATGGCTTCCCAGTAGGGCAGGTAGGTCGCGGAGAATTCGAAAGGCAGGTCTTTCTGCATCAGGCCGCCGAACGAGCCCGAGGAACCGAGCCAGATCGCGACTTCACCTTCTTCGAAGGGTGCCTGGTTGTCGTCCCAACCGGCCCCGTACCATGCATAATAGCCGTTCTCTTCCCAGTCCTGCAGGGCGGTCCAATGGGCCTTCAACTCGGGCGTATCCACCAGGATCTCGGTATCGATGCCCGTGTAGCCGTTCTCGTTCGTGGCGAACGGCAGGTTGTGGCGGGACATGAAGTTTTCGACGAAGATCCAAGGCGAGTGCGACTGCGCCAGCGGGATGTAGCCTGCCTCGACCAGCGCGGGGGCGGTGGTTTCCGCGAACTCTTCCCAGGTGGTCGGTGCTTCGACACCGGCGGCTTCGAGCGCGTCGATGTTGTAGTACATGATCGGCGAGGAAGAGTTGAACGGCATGCCGATCATCTTGTCGTCGCTGTCGGCATAGAAGTAGCGCACGCCCGAGATGTAATCTTCGATGTCGAAGTCGACGCCGTTCTGCGTCATCAGGTCCTGCACGGGAATGGTCGCGCCCGAAGCACCGATCACGGTGGCGGCACCGGCGTCGAAGACCTGCAGGACATTGGGCTGCTCGCCTGCGCGGAAGGCCGCGATCCCGGCGGTCAGGGC
The DNA here is from genome assembly GCA_020201155.1 of Loktanella sp. GTDB lineage: Bacteria > Pseudomonadota > Alphaproteobacteria > Rhodobacterales > Rhodobacteraceae > JAIVHI01. The sequence continues at coordinate 41,515 of JAIVHI010000006.1, forward strand.
TTCTTCGTAAGAGCCCTTGAAGACCGGGGTGATCTGGTAGTCGGACTGGCTGGCGTTGAAGTCGGTGGCGATCTGGTTGAGCGAGTCGCCCAAGGCACCGCCCATGGCGTGCCACCACGTGATTTCGGTCTGTGCGGTCGCGGCGCCGGTCGTCATCGACAGCGCGGCAGCCGCGGCAAGTGAAAGTCGGGTCATTGTGTTTCTCCGGTCATGTGCATGCCCTGCGGGCAAACGAGAAGAGATGACGCAGGCCGGATGGCCCTTTCGCCAGAAAATGGGATCCGGGCGGATCCCTCGGATGTGTTCGCCTTGGTGATGCTTCGGGCTGATTCCCGTCTTGTGCATCGATGTGAACACGTGTTCAGATACGCCTTGTATGTAACACCGCTGTGAAGGTCGGGGGGCGTTACAAAAGTTTTAAGATGGTTGGGTGGTGCGGGTGGATAAGGCGTCTCGGAAAAAACGTGTGACGGCGCAGGACATCGCCGATCTCGCAGGTGTCTCGCGCTCTGCCGTGTCGCGGGCCTTTACCCAGGGCGCCTACATCGACCCCGGCAAGCGCGCCCGCGTTCTCAAGGCCGCCGACGATCTTGGCTATCGGCCCAATGCGATGGCGGCGGGGCTGCAGGGCGCGCGGTCCAACCTCGTGGCGATCTTCGTGGGCGAAATGGCGAACGAATACGACAAAGAGGTCACGACGGCCCTTGTCACCGGCCTGAACGGGATCGGCAAATGGCCCATCGTGATCGCGGGCAGCGGGCAGACGGCCCGCGACGCCGTGTCCAAGGTTCTGAGCTATCCGCTTGAAGCGATGATCCTGCGCTCTGGCAGCCTGGACGCCGATATCGCGGGCGCCTGCAGCAAGCTGGGCATCCCTGTGATCTCCAGCGGTCGCGTTCAGGATCTGCCGGGCGTCGACAACGTCTGCTGCCGCAACCGTGACGGCACGGCGCTGGGCACGCGGCTTCTGCTCGACAAGGGCCGGCGCAGACTAGGCTTTATCGGTGGCCCGCCCGGCTTTGCCTCGTCGCGTGACAGGCGGCTGGGGGTGATGGACACGCTCGCCGCCGCCGGTCTGACCCCCGTGTCCGAGGTGGTGGGGGGCTTTACCGTCCAAAGCGGCCATGACGCGATCATCGCAACCCCCGCACTGGCCAAGGCCGATGCCTTGATCTGCGCCAACGATGCCATGGCCATCGGCGCACTGTCGGCCCTCAAAGAGCGCGGTATCGGCGTTCCCGACGACATCTCGGTCATCGGCTTCGACGATATCTCGATGGCGCGCTGGCCGGCCTTCGACCTCACGACGCTGCGCAATCCCATCGACGGACTCGTCGCCGCAGTTCTCGACCTTCTGACGACCCGCGAACATGATCCCGACAGGGCAGAGCGCACCGTCCTTCTGGACGCACCGCTGATCCTGCGCAGCACGCACTGAGTGGCATCACGCCCCGCCCGACCAGGCCGAAGGCGGGATCATGTCACCAGATGTCGCAAAGGGCTGGAGACTTGACGCCGAAGAATGCAACAAACCCGGACAGCAAAGTCATAGCGACCATCACACTCCAACCCGACCGGAGCCCATATGCAAAAATACTGCCTGACCGTCACCTGCGACAGCAAACGCGGCATCGTCGCGGCCATCGCCGCTTTTCTGGCCGAACAGGGCTGCAACATCACCGACAGTTCGCAGTTCGACGACACCCAGACCGGGCAATTCTTCATGCGCGTGGGTTTCGTGTCGGAAAAGGGCGCGGGCAAGGATGATCTGGATGCGGCTTTCGTCAAGGTCGCGACCGATTTCGCGATGGATTTCGCCTTTCATGACCAGAGCGTGAAGATGAAGGTCGCGATCATGGTCTCGCGCTTCGGGCATTGCCTGAACGACCTGCTTTACCGGGCGCGGATCGGGGCGCTGCCGATCGAGGTCGTCTGCGTGATCTCCAACCACATGGATTACCAGAAGGTCGTCGTGAACAGCGACATCCCGTTCCACTGCATCAAGGTCACGCCCGAAAACAAGCCCGAGGCCGAGGCCGCGATCCTGCGCGTCGTGGAAGAGGCGGGGGCGGAACTGGTCGTGCTGGCCCGCTACATGCAGATCCTGTCGGATGCGATGTGCCAGACCATGTCGGGGCGGATCATCAATATCCACCATTCCTTCCTGCCGTCCTTCAAGGGGGCCAACCCCTACAAGCAGGCGTTTGCACGTGGCGTGAAGCTGATCGGTGCAACGTCGCACTATGTCACCGGCGATCTGGACGAAGGCCCGATCATCGAACAGGACACCGTGCGCGTGACCCACGCCCAAAGCCCGAACGATTATGTGACGCTGGGCCGCGACGTGGAAAGCCAGGTGCTCGCGCGGGCGATCCACGCCCATGCCAATCACCGTGTCTTTCTCAATGGCAACAAGACGGTCGTCTTCCCGCCGTCGCCGGGCGAATATTCGTCCGAGCGGATGGGGTAGGGCCCAAACAAAGCGTTTCGCGAAAAACCTGGAACACAGAATTTCGCGAAACGCAGTGCTCCGCTCAATCGTTGCACGCGTTCCGCCTTTCGCTGATGTCTCAGGTTAAAGGCGGAACGCTTTAGTGAATGGTCGGTGCGGCGGGCTTTGGGTGGCCGGCCGTCTCGCGGGGGGCGCTGAGCTGCATCCGCTTCAAGGCAAGACAGAAGTCCGTTCCAAGGGCCGTCAGCACCGGCGCCATATCGACCCGCACCAGCAGCGTCGCGATCAGCATCGCGTCCTCGCGGCAGCCGTCTCCGGCCGAGGCGACAAAGGTCGCAAAGCAGGATTCGTCCGCGCCCAGACAGGTGCAGCGCACCGAATGGCACATCAGTGGCCTGCGCCCGAAGTCCACACAGGTGCGGCACAGCCGGTCAAGCGTCTCGGTGGTCCGAACCCCGTGCGCATGCCCAAGCTGCTGGATGAACTCGGCCCGGACCCGGGCCTGTGCCGCAGGGCCGTTGCACCACATCCTGAAGTAGACAACCGCCGCGGCCTCGGTCGCGTCGAGGTCGCTGATGATGCCGACCGGTGCGGCACCTCGTTTGCAGGACGTTGTGGTCATGGGCAGCGTGATCCGTAGCAGATGAAGACTACGGATAATTCTGACTAAATCTATCGGGTATGTCAATCGGGCAAAGCAGGGCGTCCCGGAACGGGCAGGCCCGCGCCTGTATCCTAGTTCACATCGACCAGTTTGCCGGGGTTGAGGATGTTCCCGGGATCGAAGCTGCGCTTGAGGTCGCCCATGACCGCATAGGCATCGCCATGCTCTTGCAGCATGTAGCGCTTCTTGCCCAGACCGACGCCATGTTCGCCCGTCACCGTGCCGCCACAGGCCAGCGCAAGGGTGTTGACGCGGTGCGCCAGATCCTGCGCCTGCGCCAGCTCCTCGGCGTTGTCTTTTTCGATCAGGATCAGCAGATGAAAATTGCCATCGCCCACATGGCCCACCAGCGGCGCGATCAGGCCGGACTTGGCGATTTCCGCGCGCGTGCCTGCAATGCATTCGGCCAGCCGCGAGATCGGCACGCAGCAGTCCGTCACATAGCCCTCGGCACCGGGTCGCAGGGATTTGCCCGCGTAGTAGGCATCGTGGCGGGCCTTCCACAGCCGGTTGCGGTCTTCGGCCTTGGTGGCCCATGCGAAATCCGCGCCGCCGTGCTCGGCTGCGATGTCACCGAAGGTCTCGGACTGCTCTGCCACGCCCGCTTCGGTGCCGTGGAATTCGAGGAAGAGATGCGGCACCTCTGGCATCTGCATGTCGGGGTTGTAGGTGTTCATGCCCTTGATCTGCAGCGCGTCCAGCAGTTCGATCCGCGCCAAGGGCAGCCCCATCTGGATGGCAAGGATCACCGTATCGACCGCGCCCTCGATATCGTCAAAGGCACAGGTCGCCGCCGAAATGCATTCGGGCTGGCCGTAAAGCTTGACCGTCAGCTCGGTGATGATCCCCAGCGTGCCTTCGGAGCCGACGAAGAGATGCGTCAGATCATAGCCCGCCGATGATTTGCGCGCCCGTGTGCCGGTGCGGATGACCCGCCCGTCTGCCAGCACGACCTCCAGCGCCAGAACGTTCTCGCGCATGGTGCCGTAGCGCACGGCGTTGGTCCCCGACGCGCGGGTCGCGGCCATGCCCCCCAGCGTCGCGTTGGCGCCGGGATCGACCGGAAACATCAGGCCCGTGGCCCGCAGATCCTCGTTCAGTTGCTGGCGGGTGACACCGGGCTGAACCACGGCGTCGAGATCGGCCTCGTTCACCTGCAGCACACGGTTCATCCGGGACATGTCGATGGTCAGCCCGCCTTTGATCGGAATGACATGCCCCTCCAGTGACGACCCCACGCCCCAAGGCACGACCGGACAGTGATGTTCGGAACAGATCGCCATGATGCGGCTGACCTCTTCAGTCGTCTCGGGAAAGGCCACGGCATCGGGGCGAGACGGGGGCATATGCGCCTCGTCCGCCGCGTGCAGGTCGCGTACCGAGACAC
>JAIVHI010000257.1:0-5649 GCA_020201155.1 Loktanella sp.
GGAAGGCGCCTGAAGTTTGAGGAGAAACATCATGACCCGTATTCTTTCAACACTGGCCATCGCCACCAGTCTGGCGGCCACCCCCGTTCTGGCCCAAGACGTCCTCGTCGAAGAACAGACGTCATCAGAACTGCGCGGCGACTGGGTGCTTGGTGCACGTGTGACCTCCACGCAGGACGAGGCGATCGGCTCGATCGAAGACCTGATCATCAGCGAGGAAGACGGCAACATCATCGCCGCCGTGGTCTCGGTGGGCGGCTTTCTGGGCATCGGTGCCAAGCAGATCGCCGTGGACTGGTCCGAACTCGAGATGAACTGGGATGCAAACGAGGTGCGTCTCGAACTGTCCCGTGAAGAGGCGGAAGAGGCCGACGAGTACCAGTACCGCAACCGCGAATACGAGCCCGCTCCCGAAGCGACGGGAACCGGAACCGGCATGGACACCGGAACCGGCATGGGCACCACGGGCGGCGACGGGCTATAATCCGGCAAAGGTGTCTTGTGCCTCGACCCGACAAGATCACCGCAAAGCGAAAGTCCGCACGGCGTTTTCCGTGCGGACTTTAAACGCGCTGATTCGTGGTGCCCCCGGCCGGACTCGAACCGGCACGGCCTTGCGGCCAAGAGATTTTAAGTCTCCGATGTCTACCATTCCACCACGGGGGCACGGTGTGGTTACAGCACGACCGCGCGACGCTCGCAACTCTGCTCGGACCGAAGTAGCGCGCAAAACATTCGTTGAATGCGGGCCCGGTCCGTCACGAACTGGGGGGCTCTGTCGCCTGTCCGCTTTCCTTGATTGATTGCATCGCCACCCATGTCGACGTGTGAGACACGTAGGGCAAGGTCGAAATCCGTTCGGCCAATACGCCGCGGTAGCCCTGCATGCCGTCGGTACGCACCTTGAGCAGGTAGTCGAACCGGCCCGCGATCATGTGGCACTCCTCGATCTCGGGCACGGTCAGAACTGCCGCGTTGAATTCGGCAAGCGCACGTTCGCGGGTGTCCTGAAGCTTGACCTCGACGAAAGAGACATACGCACGGCCCAGACGGATCGAATCGAAAGAGGCCCGATAGCCGCGAATGACGCCTTCTTCCTCGAGCTTTTTCAGACGGGTTTGCGTGGGGGATTTTGACAGTCCGATACGGTCTGCTAAGCTTGTGACACTGATGCGCCCTTCGACCGCAAGAATGTCGATGATCTTTCGGTCGAAACTGTCCAATTTCACGGTCTTTTCTCCTGCCGGGACAAGCAAAGTCAGCGCATACGGCCAATCTTGCCGGAAATAGCGGGAAGCTTGCCCGGCCGCAATGGTCTAAGCACCGCCATCTGCCACCCTCTCGCCTGGAGGTCTTCAATGCCCCGCGATCTGCCCGAAAAACTCCGCACCCGCCTCGACGATGCGACCTACGCCGACGAAATGGAAACGGTCAACCGTCTTGCATCGGACGCCAACCTGTCCGCCGCCGAACGTGAGGCGATTTCCCAAAAGGGAGTCGAACTGGTCAAGGGAATCCGCAACGCGTCGGATCCCGGCCTGATGGAAGTGTTCCTTGCCGAATACGGCCTCTCGACCGAAGAAGGTATTGCCCTGATGTGTCTGGCCGAGGCGCTGCTGCGCGTGCCCGACGCCGAAACGATGGACGACCTGATCGAAGACAAGATCGCGCCCTCGGACTGGGGCAAGCATCTGGGCCATTCCGCCTCTTCGCTGGTCAACGCCTCGACATGGGCGCTGATGCTGACGGGCCGTGTGCTGGACGAACGCAAGCCCGGCATCACCCGCCACCTGCGCGGCGCGATCAAGCGGCTGGGCGAACCTGTGATCCGCACCGCCGTCGCCCGCGCCATGCGGGAAATGGGCCGCCAGTTCGTGCTGGGCGAGGATATCGAGAAGGCGATGAAACGCGCCGAAGGCATGCAGGACAAGGGCTTTACCTATTCCTACGACATGCTGGGCGAAGCGGCCCGCACCGAGGGCGACGCGCGCAACTACCATCTTGCCTATTCGCGGGCGATCAGCGCGATTGCCAAGCATTGCGTCCACGACAGCGTCGCAGAAAACCCCGGCATTTCGGTCAAGCTGTCGGCCCTGCATCCGCGCTACGAGATCGCGCAGGAAGATACCGTCATGCGCGAACTGGTGCCGCGCCTGCGGTCGCTTGCGATGATGGCGAAATCGGCTGGCATGGGCTTCAACATCGACGCGGAAGAGGCCGACCGCCTGTCGCTGTCGCTCGATGTGATCGAAGCGACGCTGGACGAACCGGCATTGACCGGATGGGACGGCTTTGGCGTGGTCGTGCAGGCCTACGGCCAGCGCGCGGGGCTGGTGATCGACGCGCTGTATCAGATGGCCGAGCGGCTGGACCGCAAGCTGATGGTGCGTCTGGTCAAGGGCGCCTACTGGGACGCCGAGATCAAGCGCGCGCAGGTGCAGGGCATCGACGGTTTCCCCGTCTTCACCGCCAAGGCGCACACCGACGTCAGCTACATCGCCAACGCCCGCAAGCTGCTGAGCATGACGGACCGCATCTATCCGCAGTTCGCGACCCATAACGCGCACACCGTCGCCGCCGTGCTGCACTTGGCAGAGCGGCTGCAGCGGTCGACCGCCGACTACGAATTTCAGCGCCTGCATGGCATGGGCGAGGCATTGCACCTGAACGTGATGAAGGACTCCGGCACCCGCTGCCGGATCTACGCCCCCGTGGGCGCACACGAAGACCTGCTGGCCTACCTGGTCCGGCGCCTGCTTGAGAACGGCGCCAACTCGTCCTTCGTCAACCAGATCGTGGACGAAAACGTGCCCCCCGAGCATATCGCCACCGACCCCTTCACCCTCATCGGTGAGCGGCCCGACATTCCGCGGGGACCGGAGCTGTTTGGCGACAGTCGCGTGAACTCGCGCGGGTTCGACCTGACCGACCGCCCGACCTTGACCGACATCCAGACCGGCCGCTTGTCCTACCGCGCGCATCCTTGGGATACCCGGCCGCTGATCGCCGCCAAGACCACGTCGGACGAAGAGCAGCGCGAGGTGATCAACCCCGCCATGTCCACCGACATCGTAGGGCGGGTGACACATGCGACACCGGCCTTGGCCGATGCCGCACTCGGGGCCGCAAAACCGTGGGACGCGACACCCGAGGAACGCGCCGCGATCCTGAACAAGGTCGCGGATTCGTTCGAGTATTCCTACGGAGAGATCTTCGCCTGTCTCACCCGCGAAGCCGGCAAGGGCCAGCCCGACGCGGTGGCCGAATTGCGCGAAGCGGTCGATTTCCTGCGCTATTACGCCGCCGAAGCCGTGGCACGCAAACCTGCCCCGCGTGGTATCTGGACCTGCATCAGCCCGTGGAACTTTCCGCTGGCGATCTTCACCGGCCAGATCGCGGCAGCCTTGGCCGCCGGCAACGCGGTGCTGGCCAAGCCCGCCGAGCAGACGCCGCTGATCGCGGGCATCGCGGTGCGGCTCATGCATCAGGCCGGCGTGCCCGAGACGGCGCTGCAACTTCTGCCCGGCGGTGGCGACATCGGGGCCGCGCTGACCTCGGACGCGCGCGTCAATGGCGTGGCCTTCACCGGCTCGACCGCGACGGCCAAGCTGATCGCCAAGGCGATGGCGGACAACTGCGCCCCCGGCACGCCGCTGATCGCGGAAACCGGCGGGTTGAACGCGATGATCATGGACAGCACCGCCCTGCCCGAAGCGGCGGTCGGCGATATCGTCAACGGTGCCTTCCGCTCTGCCGGTCAGCGGTGTTCGGCGCTGCGGTGCCTCTACGTGCAGGAAGACGTGGCCGACAAGGTGCTGAAAATGCTCAAGGGCGCAATGGACGCGCTTGTTCTTGGCGATCCGTGGTTCTTCGAGACGGACATCGGCCCCGTCATCGACGAGGCCGCGAAAAAGACCATCGCCGATCACATCGAGGCGGCCCGTGCCGAGGGCCGGGTGCTGCACCAGCTTTCGACGCCACCGCACGGCATCTTCATCGCCCCCACGATCATCGAGATCGAGGATATCACGCATCTGGAGCAGGAAATCTTCGGCCCCGTGCTGCATGTCGCCCGCTACAAGGCGCGCGATCTGGGCAAGGTGATCGACCAGATCAACGGCACCGGCTACGGGTTGACCTTCGGCCTGCACACGCGGATCGACGACCGGGTCGAACGCGTGGTGACCCAGATCGAAGCGGGCAACATCTATGTCAATCGCGACCAGATCGGCGCCATCGTGGGCAGCCAGCCGTTCGGTGGCGAGGGCCTGTCGGGCACCGGTCCCAAGGCGGGCGGTCCGTTCTACCTGCCGCGCTTTGCGGCATCCGTCGAAAAGGCCCCTGCCTTCGGCATCGTGCGGGACCTGCCCGGCCCCACGGGCGAGAGCAACCGCCACTCCATGCACCCGCGCAAGCCGATCCTGTGCCTTGGCCCGGACACGGATGCACAGGTCAAGGCCGTGGAAGCCTTTGGTGGCATCGCCAAGACCAGCAAGGACACGCCGGTCGCCGCCGCGAAAGCGGACGACATCGGCGGCGTGATCTGGTGGGGCGATGAGGACACCGCGCGCGAAATCGCGGGCGTTCTGGCACAGCGCGAGGGGCCGATCCTGTCGCTGATCACCGGGCAGCCCGATGCCGCCCATGTGCTGTCGGAAAAGCACGTCTGCATCGACACGACGGCGGCAGGCGGCAACGCAGCCCTGCTGGCCGAGGTTTCGGGCATGGAGATCAGCGCACCGTGACACCCTGACGCTTGACGCCCCACCCTCGACCGCGAAGGGTGGGGAAATGTTTCCGATCCGAGATCACAACCCGTCCGAACGTGTGCCCTACATCACCTATGCCCTGATCGCGCTGAACGTGGCGATCTGGGTGTATGGTGCCTTGGTGCTGACCAGCGACCGCCAGATCGGTCAGCTATACTATGACTATGCGATGATCCCCGCACGGATCAGTGCGGGCGAAAACTACATCTCGCTTATCACCGCGGTCTTCTTGCATGCGGGCATCATGCATCTGGCGGGCAACATGCTGTTCTTGTGGATTTTCGGCGACAATCTGGAAGACAAGATGGGGCACCTGCCCTTTCTTGTCTTCTACCTTGTCTGCGGGATCGGGGCGGACCTTGCCCAGTTTGTCATGGAACCGGACAGCCCCGTGCCGACCGTCGGCGCGTCAGGCGCCATCGCAGGCGTCATGGGGGGCTACCTGCTGCTTTTTCCCAAGGCGAAGGTGGACGTATTCCTGTTTTTCATCGTCTTCTTCCGAATCCTTCCGATCCCGGCTTGGATCATGCTGGGCGTCTGGTTCGGCCTGCAGATCTTCAACTCGATCGGTGCTGACATGTCGGGCGGCGGCGTCGCCTATTGGGCCCATGCGGGCGGGTTCATCGTGGGGCTTGTCCTGACGGTGCCGCTGTGGCTGCGATTGGGGGGCCCTGCCTTCTGGACGCGCACGGACGGCCATCCCGACCACCCCGAGGCATCCTATCCGCTATTGCGCAGCCGCATTCCCGCAGTGAAACGGAAATAGGATCTCATCCGCATGGATAAGGCCGATGGTCAGCTTTTGCGGATGATTTTCAAGAAGCCGTCGTAGATATCGGGGTTGGCGCAGATAAGCGACCGGTCCTGAACGATGTCGCCG
>JAIVHI010000257.1:5785-13863 GCA_020201155.1 Loktanella sp.
ACGCCAGACACCATCTGGCCCTTGTGTTCCAAAGCGATGGACACCGCCCAGTGCGGCAAGCCGTGCAGGAAGTTCGTGGTGCCGTCCAGCGGGTCGACGATCCAGCGGCGGGTGGGGTCTTCGCCTTCGATTTCGCCGTCCTCTTCGCCGAGGAAGCCATAGGACGGCCGCGCGGCCATCAGGTCCTCGCGGATCACCTCTTCGGCGCGCTTGTCGGCGCGGCTGACGAAGTCACCCGGACCCTTGGTGCTGACCTGCAGGTTCTCGACCTCGCCGAAGTCCTTGAGAAGACCGCGCCCCGCCTTGCGGGCGGTCTTCATCATCACGTTGAGGTTTGCACTACCGGCCATCACAAGGCTCCAATCACGGGGGTCGGGCGGCGTATAGGCCCGCACCCGCATCGGCACAAGGGGTCAGCCCTGACGACGCACCACTTCGGTCCGCGCCAGCCGGATCAGATGCGCCATGTAGGGCAGTTGGGTCTGTTCGGCCCGCGTCGCGGCATAGAGCCTGCGGGTCAGCCCGCCCTTGGTCAGGGGCCGCGTGACGTAATCGGTCGATGTCGTGACCTGCCGGACCACCCAATCGGGCAGCACCGCGACACCCCGCCCCGCCGCGACCAACAGCAGGATCACCGCGGTCAGTTCGACCTGCCGCACGGCGGCGGGCTCGACCTTGGCCGGGATCAGCAGTTGCGAGAACACGTCCAGCCGCTGCCGTTCCACCGGATAGGTAATCAGCGTCTGGTCGCGGAAATCGGTGGCCTCGATCACGTCTTTCTGCGCCAACGGATGATCGGCCGCGGCCACGAAAACGGGCGAATAGTCGAAGATCGGTGTGAAATCGGTGTCCGGCAGGTCTTCGGGGTCGGACGAGATGACAAGGTCCACCTCTTCGCGGCGCAGGGCAGGCATCGCATCGAAGGCCAGACCGGGGCGCACGTCGATATCGACCTCGGGCCAGCCCTTGCGGAACTGTTCCAGCACCGGCAGCAGCCATTCGAAACAGGCGTGACATTCGATGGCGACGTGCAGCCGCCCGGCCCGCCCCTGTTGCAGCCCTGCGAATTCCACCTCGAGTGCCGCGACCTGCGGCAGGATCGATTCCGCCGCGCGCAGCAGCTTCATCCCCGCCGCCGACAGGCGCAGCGGCTTGGTGCGGCGCACGAAAAGCTCGACCCCCGCCTGATCCTCGATGCCCTTGATCTGATGCGACAGGGCTGATTGAGTGATGCCGAGGCTGTCGGCTGCTGCTGACAGACCGCCGGTGTCGTGGATCGCCTTGATCGTGCGCAGGTGGCGGAACTCGATATGCATTGCGACGCGCGCCTCATGATCTTCGTGAGTGTTATGAATTTGCTTCATATGCCGCCCCGCGCGACAACAGACAAGACCCGTCATACAGTGAGCCCATCATGACCACGCCCGGCATCAGCTTCGAATTCTTCCCACCCAAGACGCTGGAAGCCTCATTCCGCCTGTGGGATTGCGTGCAGACGCTGGCCCCGCTGGACCCGACGTTCGTGTCGGTGACCTACGGCGCAGGCGGCACCACCCGCAAGCTGACGCACGAGGCGGTGACCGCGCTGGAAAAAACCACCGACCTCAAGGTCGCGGCCCACCTGACCTGTGTCGATGCATCCCGGACCGAGACGCTGCAGATCGCGGACGACTATGCGAAGTCAGGCGTCAAGCATATCGTGGCCCTGCGTGGCGACGCGCCCAAGGGACAAGACAAATTCATCGCCCATCCCGAAGGGTTCGCCCATTCGATCGAATTGATCGAAGCGCTCAAGGCCCGTGGCGACATTTTCCTGTCGGTCGGCGCATACCCCGAAAAGCACCCGGAAGCCGCGGACTTCAGCGCCGACATCGCCTATCTCAAGCGCAAGTTCGATGCAGGTGCGGATCAGGCGATCACGCAGTTCTTTTTCGAGGCCGAAACCTTTCTGCGGTTCCGCGACGCCTGCGCGGACGCCGGCATCGACAAGCCGATCCTGCCCGGCATCCTGCCGATCGAGAACTGGAAAGGCGCGCGCCGCTTCGCCCAGTCCTGCGGCACCGCGATCCCGCAGGTGCTGGACGACGCCTTTGCCAACGCCGCCAAAAACGGCAGCAGCGACCTGCTGGCCACCGCCGTCGCGACCGAGCTGTGTGACGGATTGCTGTGCGAAGGGGTGGAGCACCTGCATTTCTACACGCTCAACAAGCCCGAACTGACCCGCGACGTCTGCCACGCCCTTGGCATTACGCCACGCGCGCGCTTGCAGAACGTGGCCTGAGAGGGCAGCCTGCGGCCAAAAGAGAGCGCCGCCGATGTTCTACGCCAAATCCCCCGAAGAGCTTCCCAGCCGCGAAACGATGTTGTCGATGTCGGGGCTGGCGTTCATGCAGGCGATGGCCCGCCGCGAGATACCGCGCCCGCCGATCTCGGCGGTGATGGATTACGACCTGCATCACGTCGAAGCGGGCCGGGTCATCTTTTCGGGCGTGCCGAAATTCCAGCACTGCAACCCGATGGGGGGCGTTCACGGCGGCTGGTACGGGACGCTGCTGGACAGCTGCATGGCCTGCGCGGTGATGACGATGCTGCCGCAGGGCAGCGTTTACACCACGCTCGAATACAAGGTGAACCTGACGCGCGGCATCCCGCTTGGCACCGAAATCCACGCCATCGGCACCGTCGATCATGCAGGACGGTCCACGGGTGTCGCCTCGGGCGAGATCAGGGGCGTGGCGGACGGCAAGCTTTACGCCACCGGATCGACCACCTGCCTCATCATGAAGCTGGCGTGACGCTGCCGTCGTGAACCCGCTCTGAGGGATCGCGCCCGACATCCCGCCTTCGGCGTATCCAGAATATCTTGGCCCAACCCTGCCATTGCCCGACCGAGGGTGCATCGCTGTTTTGTGGAAACCGCACCGTCCAGCCGTCGGGCAAGCTGACCCCGCAGTCTTCCAGCCGTTCCAGCATCCAAACCAAAGGGATATTCGCGAGCGGTCGCGCAGCACTGAAGCCGTTCAGATGCCCGCCCACGTCGCCATGCGTGCCACGAAACCAGACCTGTTCAAGGTGACCGTTCCAGCCCTGCGGTGATCGCCACAGGACCGGACGGTAAGCGATGCGCCGTTCGTCCAATGCCAGTGCATGAAAGCCGTGGCCCACGTGATCGCCCAGCCGGGCGTCGTGAAATTCGGTCTTGCCTTCGGACAATCGCCAGATCAGTGGCAGGCGCACGCCCAGCGCCTTGACCGTATCCCAGACCGCGACCGCTTCGATCCGGCAGGTCTCGTGGCAGTACGCGGCGCGAAAGGCCCGGGCCGCCTCACTGCCTCCGCCTGCTTCGTAGTGCCGGTAGGCGGTGCGAATATGACTGACGGTCGCATGATGCGACTTCAGCAAGCCGACGCGCCCGATCATGCCGGCCAGCGACCGCACGGCAAAGGCCCCGCGGGAATAGCCCACCAGCACGATCCGGTCGCCGGGTTTCCAGCGGCCCGCCAAAACGCCATAGGCGCGGCGGATCAACCTGTTGATCCCGCGCCCCGTCACCACCTCCCAGGTCGAGCGCCAGTCGCGCCACTGCACGCCGGCCTCGTAGTGAACCATCAGGTTTTCGCGCCGCCCCTGTTCGCGCAGCAGTTTGAACAGCAAGCCCGCATTCGTTTCCTCACCCGCCGCAAGCGAGGAGGCCGTGCCATCGAGGATGATGACATGCGTGATGCCTTGCGCTGTGTCGCCCTTGACCTCTTCGGTGCGGGCACGCCGCCCGAAGAGGCCGAAGAACCAGTCACGCAGCTGCACTGTCTTCCTTGACCGACTGCAGGGTCTGCCAGACCCGGTGCGGGGTGAATGGCATCTGGATCTCGCGCACGCCCGTGTCCCAGACCGCATCGAGAACCGCGTTCGCAACGGCGGCAAGCGCCCCCACGGTTCCGGCCTCGCCACAGCCCTTCATGCCCAGCGGGTTGTAGACGCTGGGTGTCGGCTGCGTCGAAAAGCCGACCATCGGCATCTCTTCGGCCAGCGGCATCCCGTAGTCCATGAAGGTCGCGGTCAGAAGCTGGCCGTCCTCGTCGTAGACCACATGCTCCTTCAGCGCCTGCCCAAGGCCCTGTGCGACGCCGCCGTGTATCTGGCCTTCCACGATCATCGGGTTGAGCAGATTGCCGAAGTCATCGACGACCGTGTATTTGACAAGGCTGACGACACCGGTTTCGGGGTCCACCTCGACCTCGGCCATATGCGCCCCGTTGGGGAACGACCGGCCATCCAGCGTGATCGTCGCGGAATGGCTCAGCAGGTCTTCGCGTCCGGCCTCGCGCGCCAGATCGGCCACCTCCAGCATGGTGGGGCTGAGGTTCGATCCCTTCACGCGGAAGCGTTCGTCGTCAAAGCTCACGTCGCCGGTTTCGACACCTTCGTGATCCGCCAGAAAGGCACTGAACGCGGCGACCATGACTTCGACCGTCTTCAAGGTCGCGGTGTTCTGCACGGTGGCAGAGCGTGACCCGCCGGTGCCGCCCCCCTTGGCGATCTCGTCGCTGTCGCCTTGCACAAAGGTGATCCGGTCCAGCGGGATGCCCGAATGATCGGACAGGAAGTTGCCGAACACCGTCTCGTGGCCCTGCCCGTTGGATTGGGTGCCCACATAGATCCTGGCACCGCCGTCCGCGAAATCGACCCGCGTCGTTTCTTCCGGGGAGCCGAGGATCGATTCGATGTAGAAACACAGCCCCACGCCCCGTAGCTTGCCATCACTGGCAGACGCCGCCTTGCGATCCACAAAACCCGCCAGATCGGCGGTGGCTTCGACCCTGTCCAGAACAGCGGCAAAGTTGCCCACGTCGTAGGTCACCCCCGATACGGTGGTGTAGGGAAAGGCTTCGGGCTTGATGAAGTTCTTGCGCCGCAGGTCCCAGCCCGACAGGATGTGCTGGGCGAACTGCGAGTTATGCGCGCCCATGTTGGCCACCGAATCGAGATGATAACCGACGATCCGGTGATCCGCGTCGAAGCCGATGGTCACTTCGGTGACCAGATCGCGCCCCGCGTTGTCGGTCAGCATCGCCTCGGTCCGGTCGGACATCCAGCGGACGGGCGCGTCCAGTTCACGCGCGGCAAAGGCCACCACGTACATCTCAGGATAGTTCATCCCCTTCATCCCGAAACCGCCGCCGGTGTCGGGGTTGGTCACGCGGATATCCGCGGCGTCCATTCCCAGTATCCGGGCCAGGCCGCTTTTCGGCCCCCAGACGCCCTGCCCGTTCTGCGCCACATGCAGGCGGCCGTCCTTCATTTCGGCGTAATAGCCGCGCGGCTCCATCGAATTGCAGATGATCCGGTTGTCATCCACGCGCAGCCTGACCACATGCGCGGCACCTTTCAGCGCCGCTGCGGTTTCATCCTCGTGCCCCAGACCGAAGTCGAACGCCAGGTTTTCCGGCGCTTCCGCGTGCAGGGCCTCTCCGCCGGTGGCCAGCGCCATATGCACCGGCAAATCGTCGATATCGAGCAGGATCGCCTCGACCGCATCGCGCGCCTGATCCAGCGTCTCGGCTACGACAACCGCGATCTGTTCCCCCACGAAGCGCACCCGGTCCAGCGCCAGCACGGGGCGCAGGGGACGCGCGCCCTTGGTGCCGTCGCGGTTCGGCACCACGCTTCCGCTACAGTCCATCTCGACCCCAGCGGCTTGCAGGTCCGTGCCGCCCCAGACGGCATGGACGCCCGGCATCGCGCGCGCATCCTCCATGTCCAGCGTCGTGATCGTGCCGTGTGCGACGGGCGACCGCAGGAACAGGGCATAAAGCGCGCCTTCGGGGGCGATGTCGTCGATGTATCGCCCCTGTCCGGTCAGAAACCGCTGATCCTCGACCCGCTTGACCGATTGCGATTTTCCGAATTTTTCCATGCTCTGCTCCCGCGGCTGTTTCGTCCAGACCCTAGCGAGCCAAGCCCTGCTGTCCAGTCCCGCGCGGGGGAATAACCGACCCCGGCGCGGGCGGCACGGCATTCCGCCCTTTTCGCCTTGGGTCCGTTTCGCTAAGACCCCCTTGACCAACGAAGGACGGCACGATCATGGCGATGGAAAAGACATTCGACGCGCAAGAGGCCGAGGCCCGCATCTACGCGCGGTGGGAAGACGAAGGCTGCTTCAAGGCGGGGGCCAATGCGTCCCGCGACGAGACATTCACCATCATGCTGCCGCCGCCCAACGTCACCGGATCGCTGCACGTGGGCCACGCCTTCAACCACACCCTGATGGACATCCTGACCCGCTGGAAGCGGATGCAGGGCTTCGACACGCTCTGGCAGCCGGGGCTGGACCACGCGGGCATCGCCACGCAGCTGATGGTCGAAAAGGAGCTCGCTGCAACGGGACAGCCCAAGCGCACCGATCTGGGGCGCGAGGCCTTTCTTGAAAAGGTGTGGGAATGGAAAGCGGCCAAGGGCGGCACCATCGAACAGCAGGCCCGGCGGTTGGGCGACAGCATGGACTGGTCACGCTCGGCCTTTACCATGTCGGGCGCGCCCAACGCCCCCGCCAGCGAAAGCCATGGCAACTTTCATGACGCGGTCATCAAGGTCTTCGTCAAGATGTACGAGGACGGGCTGATCTATCGCGGCAAGCGGCTGGTCAACTGGGACCCGCACTTTGAAACCGCGATTTCCGATCTGGAGGTCGAGAATATCGAGACCGACGGCCATATGTGGCACTTCAAGTATCCGCTCGCCGGCGGGGCCACCTATACCTACGTCGAAAAGGACGAGGACGGGAACGTCCTGTTCGAGGAAGAGCGCGACTATATCTCGATCGCCACCACCCGCCCCGAAACCATGCTGGGCGACGGCGCGGTTGCGGTGCACAAGGACGACACACGCTATGCCCCCCTTGTGGGCCAGCTTTGCGAAATCCCGGTCGGCCCGAAAGAGCAGCGCCGCCTGATCCCGATCATCACCGACCCCTACCCCGACATGACCTTCGGATCCGGTGCCGTGAAGATCACCGGCGCGCATGACTTCAACGACTACGAAGTCGCCAAGCGTGGCGGCATCCCGATGTACAACCTGATGGACACCAAGGGCGCGATGCGCGCCGACGGGCGCCCCTACGCCGAGGAATCCGCGACCGCCCAGCGCATCGCCAGTGGTGACGAAGACTTCGACGAGGCCAAGATCGCCGCGATGAACCTCGTCCCCGACGCCTATCGCGGGCTCGACCGGTTCGAAGCCCGCGCGCGCGTGGTCGCGGACGTGACCGCCGAAGGACGGTCAAGACCGACCCGCGTCTGGGCAAGGCCGCCGTCACCGCACCCACAGCCCCCGAAGAAGGCGGCGAGGCGCGCACCGAAACCGACGAACTGGTCCCGCTGGTCGAGGCCAAGACCATCATGCAGCCCTTCGGCGACCGGTCCAAGGTCGTGATCGAACCGCTGCTGACGGACCAGTGGTTTGTCGACACCTCCAGAATCGTCGGCCCCGCGCTGGACGCGGTGCGCACCGGCGAGACGAAGATCCTGCCCGAGAGCGGCGAGAAGATCTATTATCACTGGCTCGAGAACATCGAGCCCTGGTGCATCTCGCGTCAGCTATGGTGGGGGCACCAGATTCCGGTTTGGTATGGGCCAGATGGAAAGTATTTTTGTGCAGAAAACTTTGAACTTGCTATCGAAAAAGCTGAAACCCACTATTCTGCTTTGAATGAAGAAGGCGTTTTGTCAGATATCTTGGCAACGCCCCCGTCTGAAAACGTAGAGAAGTTCGACGGTGTTTCAGTCTTCGCCCTGACCGATGAATATAGTTCGAAAGTGGGCGCATCTGGAAGGGCTACGGCTATGCCTGGTCTAGAAGAAGGATGGACAGTATCACGCGACGAACAATTTATTCACATCGAAATTAATTTGGCGCGCGACCCCGACGTCCTCGACACATGGTTCTCCTCCGGCCTTTGGCCCTTCGGCACTCTCGGCTGGCCCGACGACACCGCCGAGATGAAAAAGTACTTCCCTGGTGACGTGCTGATCACCGGTCAGGACATCCTGTTTTTCTGGGTCGCCCGGATGATGATGATGTCC
>JAIVHI010000072.1 GCA_020201155.1 Loktanella sp.
GAGGGGCCACTGCTTGCCTTCGTACCGGAAGGGCAGCTGGCTGTGGCGGCCTTCGTCGCGGCCTTGGCGATTTGGCTTTTTCTGGTCTATGCCGTCGCCGGACTGGTCCAGGGGCTTGGACGCAGGCGCGCCTAGGGCGACGTGCAGCCACGCAGATCGACGGCCCTGCCTTCGCCCAGCAGGGTGATCCGCACCGCAGACCGGTCGAGCGCAAAGGACCCACCGTCCATGTGGATCATGTCGACCGACGCGTCGATCCGGTCGCCCTTGAGCGCCGTGCGAGGTTCGGACACCCAGACGGCCTTGTCTCCGGTTTCGACCACGACCTCGGGCAGTCCGCCTGCGGGGGCGGGAATAGACAGGTCCAACTGCAGGCCGCGGTCGGTTGCGGCGACCGTGCAAAACGACTGGCCAAGCCCTGCTTCGGCGGCTGTCTGCGGACGATCCAGAATGGCCGCGACGATGCTGCCGTCGCGGGGGCCATCAGCCGGAAGCACCGCGTCGAAGGCAAGCGTCACCGGCACGCAGATTTCCTCGCATACGCCGATCTGCACCTCACCGCGCAAGGTCGTTGGGGCAGTGATATCGGGTGTCGACAGGCTGAGCGGGATGACGACGCTGTTTGCATAGCCGATGGATCGCATGCCGTTCTGGTCGAAGACCTCTGGTGTCGGCCATCCGGGCGTGACGCCGCTGATGTTTTCGCCCGCAAAGTCGAACCGTGGCGGAATGCCCGCATCGCCCGGAGCGCGCCAGTAGGTCTTCCACCCGGGCGCCAGATCGAATCGCAGCCCGGCCATGCGAGTGCCGTCACCGGCATCCCAGCCGGGAAGAACGGTCAACCGGACGATGTCGGGAGTCTCCTGCGCGGCGGCAGTCAGGGGCGAAATCGCAAGGGCGAGGGCGGCAATGAACTTCATGACTTTTCAGATGGCCCCACACCGCTGAAATGGAAAGTCACAAGGCTGCGACGATTGCAATGGCGTGACACCCTTGCACCGCAGAGGGCGAGTGCCCATCATCGTGTCATGGAAACGATGCAGACAAATCTATCGGGAAAGCTGCTGATCGCTATGCCGGACATGGGCGATCCGCGGTTTACCCACGCGGTCATCTATCTTTGTGCCCACTCGGACGAAGGTGCGATGGGCCTGATCGTGAACAAGCCCCAGCCCGAAGTGCGGTTTTCGGACCTGCTCGAGCAGTTGGAGATTCCCCGCAGCGACCATGTCCGCAACATCCGGGTGCATTTCGGCGGGCCCGTCGAACACGCCCGTGGCTTCGTGCTTCATTCGCGCGACTACCGCTCCGAGGCCGGCACGTTGAACGTGGACGGTGCCATCGGCATGACGGGCACGCTGGATGTGCTGGAAGACATGGCACGCGGCACCGGGCCCGATCGCGCGATGCTGGCGCTGGGCTATGCCGGTTGGGGGCCGGGCCAGTTAGAAAGTGAAATCGCTCAGAACGGTTGGCTCACAAGTGACCCGGCGGATGAAATCGTCTTTGGCCGCGCCGACGAACACAAATGGTCTGCTGCGCTCAAGGGGCTGGGTATCGACCCGATCATGTTGTCGTCGACAGCAGGACGCGCCTGAGCGGACGGCCCGAGCCGTCTGCCTAGGACTGCCCGTCCGCGATCACTGCATTGATGATTGCCATCGCGCTGTCGGACGACCAGTCGGCATCGCCCTGCAGTCGCGCGATTTCCTGACCCTCGCGGTCGAGGATCAGCGTAACCGGCAGTCCCAGCACGCCGAGCGACCGCGACAGCTCTTGCCTGAGGTCCGTGTGCAAGGGCAGGTTGTCGACACCGATTTCGGCGAAAAAGGTCTCCATCGCCGGGCGCGGGTTACGGCCCGTGGCGACAGTGACGACCTCGAACGCGTCGCCGCCCATCGTCTCTTGCAGGGCCGACAGGTGCGGCATCTCTTCACGGCAGGGCGCGCACCACGTGGCCCACATGTTCAGCACCACGACCTTGCCGCCGAAGTCCGCGAGGGTCATCTCGTCCCCGTCTTCCGAGGTGAATGCCACGTCCGAACTTGCGACAGGCTCTGAATGAACGGCCAGCTTTTTCATGTCGCCTGTCCGCAGGTCCGACAGCGCGGCGGGGTCGGCGTTTGCCATGACCGGAAGGCTTATATAAAGCAGGGCAGAAATCATGTGACGCAAGGGACGATCCTTTCATGGCCGACAAAGCGAATACGATGTGGGGCGGGCGGTTCGCCGGCGGACCGGATGCGATCATGGAGGCGATCAACGCCTCGATCTCATACGACCAGCGGCTTGCCCCGCAGGACATCGCAGGTTCTCGGGCCCATGCCGCCATGTTGGCCGCACAGGGTATCATCACGAATAGCGACGCCGAGGCGATACGGGAAGGGCTTCTCACAGTCTTGTCAGAGATCGAAGCGGGCGAGTTCACCTTTTCCGCCGCCCTCGAAGACATCCACATGAACGTCGAGGCCCGGCTGCGCGAAATACTCGGTGAGCCGGCGGGTCGGCTGCATACGGCCCGCAGCCGCAACGATCAGGTCGCCGTCGATTTTCGCCTTTGGGTGCGGGATCAATGCGATGCCGCGGACGATGCCCTGTCCAAGTTGCAGTCCGCGCTGGTCGGTCAGGCCGAGGCGGGGGCCGACTGGGTCATGCCGGGTTTCACCCATTTGCAAACCGCCCAGCCTGTCACATGGGGCCATCACATGCTGGCCTATGTGGAAATGCTCGATCGCGACCGGGGCCGGTTCGCCGATGCCCGCAAGCGCATGAACCAGTCGCCGCTGGGGGCTGCCGCGCTGGCAGGCACCTCCTTTGATATCGACCGCAAGGCGACGGCGCAGGCGCTGGGCTTCGACGGGCCGATGATGAACAGTCTCGACGCCGTGTCCGACCGTGATTTCGCGCTCGAATTCCTGTCCTCGGCCACGATCTGCGCGATGCACCTCAGCCGTCTGGCCGAAGAACTGGTGATCTGGTCCTCGGCCCAGTTCCGATTTGTCGCAATGTCGGACAAGTGGTCGACCGGATCGTCGATCATGCCGCAAAAGCGCAACCCGGACGCAGCCGAACTGATCCGCGCCAAGATCGGGCGCATCTTCGGGGCGAACGTGGCGCTGGTGACGGTGATGAAGGGGCTGCCTCTGGCCTATTCCAAGGACATGCAGGAAGACAAGGAACAGGTCTTCGATGCCGCCGACAACCTGCTGCTGGCGCTGGCCGCGATGGCGGGCATGATCGCGGATATGACCGCCAACGTCGAAAACCTGCGCCACGCTGCCGCCAGCGGCTTTTCCACCGCAACCGATCTGGCCGACTGGCTGGTGCGCACGTTGAACATGCCATTCCGCGACGCCCATCATGTCACCGGATCGCTGGTGGCGATGGCAGAGGACAAGGGCATCGATCTGCCCGATCTGACACTGGAGCAGATGCAGTCAGTGTGTCAGGATATCACGACAGAGGTCTTCGATGTGCTGGGCGTGGACAATTCCGTCGCCTCGCGCACCAGCCTCGGCGGCACGGCCCCGTCTCGTGTCCGCGAACAGATCGCCCGTTGGAAGGACGCCCTCGCATGATGCGGTTGAGCGTGATCGCGACGCTTCTCTTCTCTGCCGGCTGCGGCGCGCAGGGCGATCCGGTCGCGCCTGCGGCGGAGCCGATCAATCCCGGTCCGGGCAATTCAACCGGGCCTGTCACCAACTTGGAGAGCATCGGCCCGGAGCCGATCACATTTGCCCTATGACGATGTCACCGCTGCGCTGGGTCTGGGCCGTGCTGGCCGTCTGGGGTGCGATCCACCCGATGTACTGGTTCGTGACGTGGTTCATGGCCGAAGGCTGGTCCTTGTCCGCGATGGTGGATGCATGGCACGCGAACGCCGCGACCAGCGGTCTGGTCTGGGACCTGACCATCGCCGCCGTCACGCTGACGGTCTGGATCATCGCCGAAGTCGCCGTTCGCCGGAACTGGCTTGCCCTCATCGCCATCCCCGCGACCTTTTGCATCGGCGTCAGCTGCGGACTGCCGCTTTACCTGTTTCTACGGTCCAAGCCGGTCACCTGATCGGTGGCGACCAGACTGGGGGCGGCTTTCGCTTTTCAGGTGATCTGCTATTGCGGTCGCCGTAAGATTTTCCAAGGCGGCGCTTCATGGACCATTTTCTCTACCGCGACGGCATGCTTCATGCCGAGGACGTGCCGATCTCCGAGATCGCGGCACAGGTCGGCACGCCGTTCTATGTCTATTCGACCGCGACGCTGACCCGGCACTTCCATCTTTTCGACGAAGCGCTTGCCGGCCTTCCGCATCTTGTCTGCTTCGCGATGAAGTCGCTGTCGAACCAGGCGGTTCTGAAGACGCTGGCACAGGCCGGGGCCGGTATGGACGTGGTGTCGGGCGGCGAATATGCGCGGGCCAAGGCGGCGGGGGTGCCCGGTGACCGCATCGTGTTCTCGGGCGTCGGCAAGACCGAACCCGAGATGGAGCAGGCCCTGACCGGCGGCATCCGGCAGTTCAACGTCGAAAGCGAAGCCGAGATGGCGCTTTTGTCGCAGGTCGCGATGCGGCTGGGCAAGACAGCGCCCATCACGGTCCGCGTGAACCCCGATGTGGACGCCAAGACCCACGCCAAGATCGCGACCGGCAAATCCGAGAACAAGTTCGGCATCCCCATCGACCGCGCCCGCGACGTCTATGCCCATGCGGCGGCGCTGCCGGGGATCAAGGTGGTCGGGATCGATGTGCATATCGGCAGCCAGCTGACCGAACTTGCCCCCTTCGCGGCGGCCTACGAGAAGGTCGCCGCCCTGACCGAAGCCCTGCGTGCAGACGGTCACACCATCGACCGGCTGGATCTGGGGGGCGGTTTGGGCATCCCCTACGAGCGGTCCAATATCGCGCCGCCGCTTCCCACCGAATATGGGGCGATGATCAAGGAAACGCTGGGGCATCTGGGCTGCGAGATCGAGATCGAGCCGGGGCGGCTGATATCCGGAAACGCCGGTTTGATGGTCGCAAGCGTGGTCTACGTGAAGGATGGCGCCGACCGCCAGTTTCTGATTCTCGACGCTGCGATGAACGATCTGATCCGCCCGGCGATGTACGATGCGTGGCACGATATCGTGCCGGTTGTGGAGCCCGCACCGGGGTCGGAGCCCGCCACCTTCGATGTCGTCGGACCGGTGTGCGAATCGGGTGATACCTTTGCCAAGGGCCGGACGATGGCCGCGGTCGCACGGGGCGATCTTGTGGCTTTCCGGTCAGCAGGGGCTTACGGGGCCGTCATGTCCAGTGAATACAATTCGCGCCCGCTTATCCCCGAGGTTCTGGTCAACGGCGATCAATTTGCGGTTATCCGGCCCCGTCCGACCTTTGACGAAATGATCGCACGCGATACCATACCATCGTGGCTCGATTGAATTCGCCCAAGCCGGAGACTGCGTGACCCGACAGAGCGACCCTCTGCGTCATCTGAAATGGCCCTTGCGTCTGACCCATGCCGGTCTGGTGGCGGAGCGTGCCGTTCGGTCCTTCTGGCCGCTTCTGACCGTCGTCCTGACAGTTCTCGCCATCCTGATGTTCGGCTGGCACGAGACCGCGACGGTCGAGCTTTTCTGGGCGGG
>JAIVHI010000258.1 GCA_020201155.1 Loktanella sp.
CTGGCGCCGCAGCATGTAGGCGAGCGCCGCCCCGAGATCGGATTTCCGCGAGACGCGCGCGGCCTGGGCGGCCAGCCAGGCGAAGAACTGGTCCACCAACGGCCGGGACAGGTCCTGGCGGGTAGCACGGCGATGATCGGGCGCTGACCCGCGGATCGCGTCTTCGATCTTGTAGAGCGCAGCGATCCGCACCAGCGCCTCGTCGACGATGGGCGATCCTTTCTGGGGCTTGGCCTTGATCAGCTTTCGTCGACCATGAGCCCAGCAGAATGCCAGCTTCAAGGGCTCACCACCCTTGCGGCCTGACCTGGCCAGATGCGTATAGCCTCCGTAAGCATCGACCTGGATCGTGCCGTTGAAGCCGTTGAGGATTTCGGCGGCATATTCGCCCTTCCGCCCGGGCCGGTAGTGGAACACCACGCCAGGCGGCGCGGCACCGCCCCATCCCCGGTCGTCGCGCAGCACCGCCCAAAGGTATCCGGTCTTGGTTTTTCCGCGCCCCGGGTCCAGCACCGGGGCGGTGGTCTCATCGACATAAAGCCGGGTGCTTTCTGCCACCAGGCATTTGGCCATGTGATCGACCACCGGTGCGATCAGCGCACCGGTGCGGCCCATCCAGTCGGCGAGGACTGATCGGTCGATCGGCACCCCATGGCGGGCCATGACAACCGCTTGGCGGTTGAGTGGCATGTGCTCGGAATGCTTGGACACGGCGATCTGGGCCAGAAGGGCCTCGGTTGGCCAACTGCCCTCCAGAAGGTGCGCGGGAGCTTTCGCCTGAACCACACCCGCACGCCCCTTGGGGCAGGCGTATTTCGGGCGCACCGTGACGATGACCTGATAGCGCGCCGGGATGTAATCCAGCCGATCGACCCTGTCCTCTCCGATCCGCACCATGTCGCCGCAACCGCATGGGCAGACGATGCTGGCCGGCTCGATCACGCGCTCAATGCGCGGCAGATGTGCCGGCAAGGCGCGCGCCTTACGCTTCTTGCGCGGCGCCTTCTTCTCGGGATCGGTCTCGCTGGACGCGATCTTCGCCTCGACGGCCGCGATCTGCTCCTGGGTTTCGGCGATGGCCGCTTCGAGATCCTCGAGAGCCAGCTCCAGCTGTGCCGGGTCCAGCTTCTCCGATTTCGGTCCAAACTTCGTGCGCCGGTAGTCCTGAACCTGACCTTCCAGCTTCTCGATCAGGGCCTTCAATTCGGTGATGAAGGTGTCTTTTTCGGCCCCAACCGCCTGTTCATGCTGGCGGGCCGCACGCTCGACCGCCAGCTCGAACTGCGCGGCCTCGAACGCCTTAATAACCTCGGGCGGGAGGTCTGGAAACAGGCTGAGATCGAAGGGCTGTGACATGCGGATTCATAGCCGATCCAAACAGGAAAGGCCAATAAAACAACACCAAAACAGCTGAACAAATCATCCCGCTGCAAGGGGTGGAGCGACCCGCTGCGCAACGATCCGGCGCCAGTCCAGCCCTTCGAACAAAGCCTCGTGCTGGGCCCGCGATAGCCGCATTGTCCCATCCTGAACCTTCGGCCAGGCAAAGCTGCCCTGTTCCAGGACTTTGTAGACCATCACGAGACCTGTTCCGTCCCAAACCAAAATCTTCAGCCTGTCGCCGCGCTTCGAACGGAATACGATCGTTACCCCGGAATGCGGGTCCAGTTTCAATCCGGTCTGCGCGATCAGCGCCAGCGCCCGATGTCCGCAACGGAAGTCTACCGGCCGCGTCGCAATCAGGATTGGCTGACGTTGTCCCGCGACGATCATGACGACCCGCGCAGCGCATGCGCCACAGCTGCTGCCCGCTCTGCGGAAACATCGCCCGGCACCTGAAGCACGAGGTCGCCACCGATCTCGATGGTGATCACACCACATGTCCGACCGGCATCCGTTGGTGAAACAACGTCCTCAAGCTCCACCGAAACCGGCACAAAGGCTGGCAGAGCGTCTGACGAAATCTTACACATGGCATCGGCGGGCAAGACCAAGCGACCCTCGCGCGCCTGACGTCGCCAATCCGAAAGCTGATGCGCAACCAAGCCGTGTCGCCGCGCCACATCCACCACCCGCACGCCAGCCTGAAAGCTCTCGGCCACGATGCGCGCCTTTACATCATCCGGCCAGCGCCGATATCCACGGGTCCGCTGCACAACCTCGATGCAGCCGTCAAACCCGTCCCCGCCATCCGCCATCGTCATCTCCTTCTGAATGCTCAGAACGAAACTCGCCGCTGGGGCAGCGTACGGGAACCGCAGAAATCAATGGGACGGGGACGGCGCATACCGAAATGAGGACGGGCGGATGACCGCGACGATCGCCTATTCGGACGGGACTTACGATGACCTCACACCGCCGGACCTGGCTTTAAATACCGACCGCGATCTGCCTGAGCCGGACGGACCATGACGGGTTTGTCCATAGGTTTGACCCGTTCAAGACAGAAACAGGCTCCCGGGAAAGGAGCCGGTCGGGTATCATCAGCGCAAGTCATTCAACAAAAAGAACCGCCGATATGACAACTTTTACTTCCGGTCGCCTGATGTCGATCGACGACGTTGCCGATTTCTTCGGCGTTCACCGCAAGACGGTCGATCGTTGGTGTCGGGTAGAAAACGACTTTCCCCAGAAGATCACCTTCGGCGTGGGCACCGTCCGCTTTCTCGCGGACGAGATCGAAGACTATCTGAGGAAATCGATTGAGCGGTCTGACTCCGCTCTGTAGCGTGAGCGGCATTGCAGATCAGAAAGCAATCAAAACTGTGTGAAAGTCTGTACATTGTGATGGCCTTCTATGCGGCACATGCCGAGCGTTGCATGGCTTCATATTTTGTCTGCGATTCGCGGTATAACCTGTCAAATATCATCTTCCGGGATCCAAGAGGAAACGCTTGGCTCTTCACTTAAAACCGCACCACCGATTCGTGCGCCATTTGCGCCGAAAAGGTGAAGCCTCGCGCCGCGGCGCAGGTGAACAGGCGCGCGGCTGCCCTCAGGCATGCTCACGATGGTTTCGCGCTTGAGAACGCGACACAGGTCATCCGCGATATTAATATTGTAAAGCGACTCAGAGCCCAGAGGTTCTGCCGTGACACAAGGGCCCGCTGCCAGTTCCGGCCCATCGCCTACCAAATCCAGGTCTTCCGGCCGAATACCCACGGTGACGGTCTGGTCACCGTCGGGAAGGCGTGCAATCAGTCTCTCTGCACCAGAACCGGACAAGGTCAGCGACCAACCCGTTCCGGCAATGGTAAGCTTGCCATCTGTCACCTCACATCGTCCCGACAGCAGGTTCATCGCGGGGCTTCCAATAGTCTGCGCCACGTAAAGGCTGGACGGCGTCATGTAGACCTGTGCCGGCGTGCCGATCTGCGCGATCTGGCCTGCGTCCATGACCACGATCCGGTCGCCCATGGTCATCGCCTCGACCTGATCGTGGGTGACGTAGATAGCCGTCGACCCCACACGGCGCTGGATCCGCTTCAGTTCCGACCGCATGACCACCCGCAGCCGCGCGTCAAGGTTCGAAAGAGGCTCGTCCAGCAAAAGAACAGCCGGGTCGCGCACAATGGCGCGCCCGAGGCTGACGCGCTGTTGCTGGCCACCGGACAGGCCGTCAGGTGTTTTGTCCAGATGCGATCCGAGCTCCAGCATCTCGGCGACTTCGGTCACGCGGCGGCGGATTTCGTCCTTGGGAACGCCTGAGGATTCCAGTGGAAAAGCCATATTCTTGAAGGCGGTCTTGTGCGGGTAAAGCGCGAAATTCTGGAACACCAGTGACACGCCTCGCTTGGCGGGGTGCACATCGTTCACTACGCGATCGCCGACCAGAACCTGACCGCCTGAAATCCGCTCCAACCCGGCGACCATGCGCAGGGTCGTCGTCTTGCCACAGCCCGATCCGCCGACCAGCACCACCAGCTCACCCGGTTCGATCCGGAAATCGATACCCTTGACGGCATGCACGTCGCCCGGAAAGGTCTTCCAAAGATCGCGCGCCTCGACTGCGACTGTCATAGTGTTTTCCTTAGCCTTTGGTCCCGCCGACGGCCACGCCGCGCACGAGGTGTTTCTGCCCGACGATGAACATCAGGACGAGCGGAAGGATCGAAATCAGAACCGCCGCCATCAGCAGGTTCCAGAGCACCGTTTCCTGATCCGAGAAATCGGCCAGCGCGGTCTGGATCACCTTCATGTCGGAGGTCGAGGTCATCACCAGCGGCACGAGAAACTCGTTCCAGACGGCGGTGAAGTTGAACATCGCGATCACCGCCAGTGCGGGTGCGGCCAGCGGCAGGTAGATCTTCCAGAAGATCGCGAACTCATGCGCCCCGTCCATCCGTGCGGCCTCGACCAGATTGTCGGGCAGCATGCGCATGAAAGATGTCATCAGATAGGTGCCGTAAGCCGTGGCCAGAAAGGGCAGGATCATCGACGGATAGCTGTTGAGGATGCCGAAGCCGCCATCGCCAATGATATTATTGCCGCCGGCCAGCGGGAAGTTTCGGAACATGATGAACAGCGGAATGATCGTGACATGCACCGGCACCATCAGCGTGGCGAGGATCAGCATGAACATGGTCGTGCGCCCGGGAAAGCGCATCTTGGCAAAGGCATAACCCGCCAGTCCATCGATGAACACGATGCCGATGGTGGACAACGTCGCGATGACAAAGGTGTTGAACATCGCGCGGCCAAAGTTGGTCACGACGAAGACGTCCCGGAAGTTCTGCCACTGGATGTCGTCCGGGATCAGCACCGGCGGCCATGCGAAGACCTCGGCCGGACTGGACAACGCCAGTGCAAGGATCATCAGGAACGGGGCAAGGATGATGCCCGACAGGGCGATCAGCGCCATGTAGATGAGCGCACGCTTGGTTTGCCGGACGGCGGGCGGAGCGTAGTCGAGATTGTTCATGTCGTCTCGCCTTTCATCGGTTTTTCCGGCTGAGCTGACCGGACAGGCCCAAAAGCAGCAGTGACAATCCCATGATCGCCACGAAAAGCACCACTGCAACCGCGGCGGCATAGCCCATGGCAAAAGACTGGAACGCCTGATCGTAGGAAAAGAGCACGGCGGTCGTGGTGGCGCGTCCGGGTCCTCCGCCAGTCAGCACGACAACCTGATCGAAGACCTGAAGGTTGAATATGACGGCGGTGACTACGACGAACATCGTGGTGGGCATCAGGATTGGCAGCGTGACCTGAGTGAAACTGCGCCACCATGAGGCCCCGTCCATCACGGCGGCCTCGCGCAGATTTTGTGGAACGCCTTGTAGGCCCGCGAGAAAGATGACCACGGAATAGCCCATCTGGCGCCAGATGCCGATCCCAATAAGCGTGGGAAGCGCCTGATCGCCATCCGCCAGAAAGCCCTGACGCTCTATACCCACGAGGCTGAGAAGATAGTTGAACGGTCCGAAAGCTGGGTTCATCACATAGAGCCAAGCCACGCCGATCGCGACCCAACTTGCAACCTGTGGCATGTAAAAGACGGTGCGGAAGACGCCGATACCGCGCAACCGCGTGTCCAGCATCACAGCGACCGCGAGGGACAGGAAGGTGGCGGGCACAACCGTGCCGACGGTGTAATAAAGGGTCACACGAAAG